>NZ_JBVVQC010000014.1:0-158902 GCF_055811515.1 Mesorhizobium sp. WSM4841 | reverse complement strand
GAGTAGGGGAGTAGGGGAGTAGGGGAGCCGTACCAATCGTGCGGCTTCGTGCTAGTCATATTTCCCCTATTCACTTACTCACTTACTCCCTTACTCCCCTGCTTCTCTGTTCCCGTTCGGACGGGAACGTCTCCGGCGTCACGCCGTTGTTCGGGCGTTATGGAGATACGCGGGTTCCTGTTGTTCTGGTCCATCTTGGCCGCAGTCGTCGCGGCGCTCAGCCTTGGACCGTCCTTCGCCCATGTCCTGGAATCGGCTCCTCGGCTGACGAAGTGGTCGCCTTCGCTCTGGCGCGAGACGACTGTCTTCAACGCCCAGTTCCAGCTGTTTGCCGTCATTGGCGCGCCACTCGACGTGGCCGCGATCGGCTGCCCGGGACTTCTCGCATGGATGCTGCGCAATGAACGTCCGGCGTTCTGGTACGCGTTGGCCGCTGCCGTGCTCTATGCGGTGTCTCTTGCGATGTGGTTTGCTCTCGTCAAGCCGGCGAACGATATTCTGGCCACCTGGGTGCCTGGACCGATTCCGGAAAATTTCGAAGCGATCCGACGGCGCTGGGAAACCGGCCATATGATCGTCGCCGCCTTCAAGGCAGTCGGTTTCGTATCGCTGGTTGCCGCCCTGCTTTGGATCAGGCGCGGCTGACCGTTTCGGAAATGTCCAGCGACCGCGTTTGTTGCACCGGTGAATGTGCTGTGGCAGAAGCGGGCCAAGTCGCCCCGGAGATGCTCTTCTTGAAACCTTTTCGCGACAAACGCCGCGACAGCCGCTCGCATCAGCTCGCAAAGGGCGGGGCGGAACAGGCGCAGCGCGGGACCGGCACAGCATCGGGCAACCGCACCGAGCCGAAAGCCGCGCCGCGCGTCCTTTCCCGCCGCGACGGCGCCCTGCCCGCCGAACACCTGCCGCTGATCCTCGAAGTGGCGCCCAACGCCGACTATGCGCTGCTCGACAGCGGCGCCGGTCAAAAGCTCGAGCAGTACGGGCCCTATCGCATCGTCCGGCCCGAAGGCCAGGCGATCTGGCAAAAAGCGTTGCCGGCCAAAGACTGGGACCGCGCCGACGCCATTTTCACCGGCGACACCGACGAGGAAGGCATCGGCCGCTGGCGGTTCCCCAAGACGCCGCTAGGCGAGACCTGGCCGATGAAGCATGACGGAATCGACTATCTCGGCCGCTTCACCTCGTTTCGCCATGTCGGCGTCTTCCCAGAGCAGGCCTCGCACTGGGACCACATGGCCGGGCTGATCGCGGCGGCGAAGCGACCGGTCAAGGTGCTGAATCTGTTCGGCTATACCGGCCTTGCCTCACTGGTGGCGGCGCGCGCCGGCGCCGAGGTCACCCATGTCGATGCGTCCAAGAAGGCGATCGGCTGGGCCAGGGAGAACCAGGAGATGGCGGGCCTGTCGCAAAAGCCGATCCGCTGGATCATCGACGACGCCATGAAATTCGCCGAGCGCGAGGAGCGCCGCGGCAGCCGCTACGACATCATCCTGTTCGATCCGCCCGCCTATGGCCGTGGCCCCAAGGGCGAGGTCTGGCAATTGTTCGAGGACCTGCCTGATCTGACCGACCTCTGCCGCTCGATCCTGACGCCGAAGCCGCTTGCTGTCGTGCTGACCGCCTATTCGATCCGCGCCTCCTTCTTCGCCATCCATGCCTTGATGCGCGACACATTTGCCGGCATGGGCGGCACGGTCGAATCCGGCGAACTGATCATCCGCGAAAAATCCGCCGGCCGGGCGCTGTCTACGTCGCTGTTCTCACGCTGGGTGGCCTGAATGAGCGAGCGGCACGCCGGTGCGCCAGGGCAGGTGAAGGAAGTGACCAGCCTCGCCAATCCGTTGATCAAGGACATCAAGGCGCTCTCCCTGAAGAAATTCCGCGACCAGCAAAACGCCTTCATGGCCGAGGGGCTGAAGCTGGTCATCGACGCGCTCGACCTCGGCTGGTCGATCCGGACGCTGGTCTTCGCCAAGGCCGGACGCGGCAACGCTGCAGTCGAAAAGGTCGCGGCGCGCACGGTTGCCGCCGGCGGCACCGTGCTCGAAGTTTCGGAAAAAGTGCTCGTCGCCATCACCCGGCGCGATAACCCGCAAATGGTGGTCGGCGTCTTTTCGCAGAAATTCCTGCCGCTGAAGGACATCCGCGCTCGAGACGGCGACGTCTGGGTGGCGCTCGACCGCGTGCGCGACCCCGGCAATCTCGGCACTGTCATCCGCACCGTCGATGCCGTTGGTGCCAAGGGCATCATCCTGGTCGGCGAGACCACCGATCCTTTTTCCGTCGAGACCGTGCGCGCCACGATGGGCTCGATCTTCGCGGTGCCGGTCGCCAAGGCGACGCCGGAAACCTTCCTTGCGTGGCGAAAAGGCTTTCCTGGCCTCGTTGCCGGCACACATCTGAAGGGTGCGGTCGATTACCGCTCGGTCGACTTTTCCAAAGGCCCGGTGCTGCTGATGATGGGCAACGAGCAGCAGGGCCTGCCCGAAAGCATGGCCGAAAGCTGTGACAGATTGCTGCGGATTCCGCAGGCCGGCCGCGCCGATTCGCTCAATCTCGCGGTGGCCACCGGCATCATGCTGTTCGAGATCCGGCGCGGCGCGCTGAAACTTGCCCCGGAGGACGCCAAACCGTGACATCCCAAATGGTCAAATCCCCAACGGCAAAATCATGGTTCCCCTACGCCCTGCTGGTCGCCGCCGCGATAGCGCTCGACCAGTGGGTGAAATACCTGGTCGAGACCGGCCTCGCCTTCCAGGAAAAGGTCGATCTTGTGCCGTTCCTGGCGCTGTATCGCACCTACAACACCGGCATCGCCTTCTCGATGTTTTCGTCCTTCGGCGACACCGGCCTGGTGGTCATCGCCGCTTTCGTCGTCGCTTTCGTGCTCTATCTCGCGGCCCGCACCCCGCCCGGCCACGTGCTTACCCGCATCGGCTTTGCGCTTATCGTCGGCGGCGCGCTCGGCAATCTGTTCGACCGCGTTACCTATGGTCACGTGATCGACTACATCCTGTTCCACACCCCGGTATGGTCCTTTGCTATCTTCAACCTCGCCGACGCCTTCATCGCGGTCGGCGCGGTGGTGGTCGTCTTCGACGAACTCATCGGTTGGCGGCGCGAGGCCAAGCCCTCAAGCGATTGACCTGGCCTTCTGCCGCCATACAGTGGCCATTCGAGAAGCCCGAGGAGAAGAAGACATGTCCGAAACCTTCAAAGCCATCCTCGTTTCGCGCGACGCCGAGAAGAAACAGTCGGTCGCGGTGACTGACCTCACCGAGGCCGACCTGATGGAAGGCGATGTCACCGTCGCCGTCGAGGCGACGACGGTGAACTACAAGGACGGCCTCGCCATATCAGGCATGGCGCCGGTGATCCGCCGCTGGCCGCTGGTGCCGGGCATTGACTTCGCCGGCACCGTCGTCTCGTCTTCCCATGCCGACTGGCGCAAGGGGGACAAGGTCATATTGAACGGCTGGGGCGTCGGCGAGACGCATTTTGGCGCCTATGCCGAGCGTGCCCGTGTCAACGGCGACTGGCTGGTGCAGCTGCCTCAGGGCATGAGCCCGCATGATGCCATGGCGATCGGCACCGCCGGCTACACCGCCATGCTTTGCGTCATCGCGCTGGAACGGCACGGCATCGTGCCCGATCGCGGCCCGGTGGTGGTGACGGGCGCGGCCGGCGGCGTCGGCTCGGTCGCGGTCTCGATCCTGTCCAGCCTCGGCTATCATGTCATCGCCTCGACCGGCCGCAGCGCTGAAAGCCCCTATCTGATCGACCTGGGTGCTGCGGAAGTGATTTCGCGCGACGAGCTTGCCCAGCCTGCAAAGCCGCTCGCCAAGGAACGCTGGGCCGGCGGCGTCGATGCGGTCGGCAGTCACACGCTGGCCAACGTCCTTTCGATGACCTCCTATGGCGGCGCCGTCGCCGCCTGCGGCCTGGCAGGCGGCATGGATCTGCCGGCGAGCGTCGCCCCGTTCATCCTGCGCGGCGTTTGTCTGCTCGGCATCGATTCGGTGATGGCGCCAAAAGCGGTCCGCCTGGAGGCGTGGCGCCGCATCGGCACGGACCTCGATCTCCAGAAGCTCGCCAGCCTATCCACGACCATCGGCTTTGACGGCATCATCGACGCCGCGCACGACATCGTCGAGGGCAAGATCCGTGGCCGCGTGGTGGTGGATATGTGAGTTCTGTCGTCTGCCGTTTTGCGCGAAAGGAAGGCAAAAAAACCGCGCGACCGATAAAATTCGAACGATCGGCCGCAATTTTCCATAATCTCTGTCTGGCAAGGGTTTCCGCATGGTCACTGAATCCGGCATCAGAGAAACGGAGAGCGCCGAAAGCGTCGACGAGATCGGCCCGGAGGCGCCAAGACGGCAGCATATCGCAGCGCCGCCACTGGCGCCCGAGCTGCCCGCCGCCAATCGCGAAGGCCTGCCGTTCCTGACGCTCGTCGCCATAGTCGTGCTGGCAGGTCTGTCGCATCTGACCGGAGCGCCGGTCTTCATCACTTTCGGCCTTTTGGCGACTGGCATGGCCGGTCTCGCCGTGCATCTGCGTGCCAGGCGCAAGGAGCGTCGTACGGTTGCCCTCCTTGGCGAGACCGCAGCTCGCAGCCGCGCCGAGGTCGAGACCCTGGCCGACCGCATGTGGGAGATGCAGGAGAGCGAGGAACGCTTTCGCGGGCTGATCGACGCGCTTGGCGATCTCGTCGTCCACCGCGACCGTGACGGCCACATCGTCTATGCCAACAAGGTTTTCGCCGATCTTGTCGGAGCCGATCAGCGCGAACTTGCCGGCAGGACCCTTGCCGAACTCGGCATCGACGTCGGCATCGTTCCCGATGCCGCTTTTTCCGACCACGAATGCCTGAGTTCCACCGACGTCGCCATTCGCACGCCGGCTGGCCCGCGCTGGTTCTCATGGATCGAACTGTCCGTGCGCGACAAGGAGAACGGCGGCGCCTCGCATCGCGCCATCGCCCGCGACATCACCGCCCGTAAGCACGCCGAATCGTCGCTGATCACCGCCCGTGAGCGAGCCGAATATGCAAGCCAGGCCAAATCGCGCTTCCTCGCCACCGTCAGCCACGAGATCCGCACGCCGATGAACGGCATCATCGGCATGGCCAGGCTGCTGGCGGACACCAATCTCTCGCCCGAACAACGGACCTATGTCGGCGCCGTCTCGACCTCGGCCAGCGCACTGCTGGCGCTGATCGAGGATCTGCTCGACTATTCGAAGATCGAGGCCGGCCGCTTCGATCCCGAACCGCAGCCAATGTCGGTGCGCGAGATCGCCGACAACGTCGTCGAACTCTTGGCTGCGCGGGCCTTCGCCAAGAATATCGGCCTTGGCTGCCATGTCGAACCCGACGTGCCGCAGATGATATCAGCCGATCCGGGAAGGGTCCGGCAGGTGCTGCTCAACCTGATCGGCAACGCGATCAAGTTCACCGACAGCGGCGGCGTTTTGGTGAGCATCGCTCGTACCCGCACCGAAACCACCGACCGCATATGCTTCACCGTCGCCGACACCGGTCCCGGCCTGCACGAGGACGACATGGAGCGCATCTTCGAGGAATTCGAACAGGCTGATGGCACGTCGACCCGCGCGCATGGCGGCGCCGGGCTCGGTCTTGCCATCTCCAGGCGCCTCGTGATCGCCATGGGCGGCACGATTTCGGTATCGAGCCGGCTCAGCCAAGGCTCCGAGTTCGTCTTCGAAATCCCTGCAATATCGGCCACCGAGCCGCCGCAGACCCGCCTGAATGCGCTGTCAGGACGGCGCGCGGTGATCCTGTCGAAGAACGCCATCGAGGCCGACGCCATCGCCCGCACCATCCGTGCCAATGGCGGCATGGTCGATCTGGCCGCGACCGCCTCCCAGGCAGCGTCCTTCGCAGAAGGCTGCGACGTGCTTCTGGTCGATGCGGTCATGGAGGAGGGCGACGGCAGGTTGCTCAAACGCCTTCGCCAGAGCGGCTTTGCCGATTGCGAGGCGATCACGCTGATCGCGCCTACCGACCGCGGCATGCTGGGCGAGTTCCGCGCCAGCGGCTACGCCACCTTCCTGGCAAGGCCGGTGCGCGGCGAGACGTTGCTGCGCGTGCTTTTGACCAGCAGCGTGCCCGCCCTCACCCAGCCACAGCTGGAAAAGCCCGGCGCACCATCCGTCCGTGCCATTGGCGGCCGCAGGCAGGGGCTGTCCGTGCTGATCGCCGAGGATAACGACATCAACGCCATGCTTGCTCGTGCCACTCTGCTGAAGGCCGGGCATCGCGTGAAAGTGGTCGGCAACGGCAAGGCCGCCGTCGAGGCCGTCACTGGGACCGGTCACAAGCACCGCTTCGACGTGGTGCTGATGGACCTGCACATGCCTGTCATGGACGGGCTGGACGCCATCGCCGCCATCCGCCGGCACGAGGAGGAAACCGCCGTGCCGCCGGTTCCAATCATGGTGCTTTCGGCGGACAGCCAGGAAACGACGCGCCACGCGGTGCTTGCCCATGGCGCCAGCGGCTTCGTCACCAAGCCGCTCGACCCCGACGCGCTTGTCCATGCGATCGAGGGCCAGGTGGCCGCCTGATCCGCCGGCTGTCCTTCCTGGCTTCCCTGCGTAACATAGCCGGTTGAAGGATTACCCAGCCGACGAAGTATTGCCCGTAGCACCGTATCACGGTACTGTCACAATCCTGTTGCACCTACACCGTATCCCCGTGCCAAGAGGGATGGCTCGAAGGAGAATCACTCGTGCATACAGTTATGCCGGAACGTGACGCTCGGCCGAACGCCAGTGGTGCTTTGCTCACCGGGCGGAACGTCGATGCCGTCATAAAAGGCGAAGCGCTCGGCCGAATCGGCAATCTCGAAGTGCGGCTCGCCCGCAACGAGGCCGAGATCGCCGCCGCGCAGGAAGTGCGCTACCGGGTGTTCTATGACGAGCTTGGTGCCAGGAAGAACCTGTTCCAGGTGCAGGACCGCCGCGACGCCGACCATTTCGATCCGCTTTGTGATCATTTGCTCGTCTTCGACACCTCGCTGTCCGGTCCCGAGCATCGCCGCATTGTCGGTACCTACCGCCTGCTGCGGCAGGAAATCGCGGCAGCGGCCGGCGGCTTCTATTCCGAGGGCGAATTCGAACTGACCAATCTTATCGCCCGCCATCCCGGCCAGCGTTTCCTCGAGCTCGGCCGCTCCTGCGTCTTGCCGGAATACCGCTCGAAGCGCACCATTGAGGCGCTCTGGCAAGGTATTTGGGCCTATATCAACCATTACGGGATCGGCGTGATGACCGGTTGCGCTTCGTTCCACGGCACCGTGCCGGCGGCGCACGCCGAAGCGCTGACCTATCTCGCCCATCACTGCCGGACGAATTCGGCCTGGGACGTGCGTGCGGTCGCCGGGCGCTACTGTTCCATGGATTTGATGCCGATCGAGGCGGTCAATGCCAAGGCCGCGATCGCGGCGATGCCGCCGCTGGTCAAGGGCTATCTGCGCGTCGGCGCGCGCATCGGCGACGGCTGCGTCATTGACCGCGAATTCTCGACGGTCGACGTGTTCGTGGTGATGCCGGTCCAGGAGATCGGTGCCCGCTACGTCAATTATTATGGCGGGGAAGCCCAGCGTTTCGCCGCCTGAGTAGGGCAGTAGGGGAATAAGGCAGTAGGGGAGTAGGGGGAGCAGGCCAACGGCCGGAGTAGGCAATTGCTCTACTTTATCGTAGGTGGCGTTATTCCCTACTCCCGTACTGCCCTATTCCCCCTACTCCCCTAACTTACGCATCCTTCTCTTCCCTACTCCCCTAACTTACGCATCCTTCTCTTCCCTACTCCCGTACTGCCCTATTCCCCC
This sequence comes from Mesorhizobium sp. WSM4841, assembly GCF_055811515.1. Lineage (NCBI taxonomy): Bacteria > Pseudomonadati > Pseudomonadota > Alphaproteobacteria > Hyphomicrobiales > Phyllobacteriaceae > Mesorhizobium > Mesorhizobium sp. WSM4841. The sequence continues at coordinate 151,043 of NZ_JBVVQC010000014.1, read as the reverse complement.
TACTCCCCTAACTTACGCATCCTTCTCAGCTTGCTCATTCACCGGCCCTGGCTCGACCGGCGCTTCACCAGCCACATGCTTGGGACCGCCTTTGGCAACGCCGACCATGGCCGGCCGCAACACCCGCTCGCCGATCGAATAGCCTGGCTGCACGACCTGGACCACGGTGTTGGCCGGCACCTCCGGATTGGGCACCTCGAACATCGCCTGGTGGAAATTCGGGTCGAATTTCTCGCCTTCCGGCTCGAGCTTCTTCACCCCGTGCCGCTCCAGCGCCGATAGCATGGCGCGCTCGGTGATCTCGACGCCCTCGATCAGCGCCTTGAAGCCGGCATCGCCCGACGCCTTGGTTTCAGCCGGGATCGCATCCAGCGCGCGGCGCAGATTGTCCGATACCGACAGCATGTCACGGGCGAAATTGGCAACCGCATAGGCACGCGCGTCGTGCACGTCACGGGCGGTACGGCGGCGCAGATTCTCCATCTCGGCCGCGACACGGAGTGCGCGGTCCTTCAGCTCGTCGTTTTCCTTCAACAGCCGCACAAGCGCCTCATAGTCGCCGTCGACGCTGCCTTCCGAGCGCTCGGCGGCGGCCTCAGCCGCTTCGATATCCTCGGGCGCGCGTTCGTCTTTTGCCTGGTCGCTCATCGCCGTTTCCCGTCTTTTCGAATGATGTGGATTTTGTGCCCGATATCGAGGTTTGGCGGCCAAAAATCAAGGGGCAAGCGATACTGGAGCGGCCGCTCGCGCTTCGACGACGCACCATGAAGACCTTTCGATATTAATTCAAATTTTACTGTAAGCGCCGGCTTTGCTTGCCAAGATGCTGCGATGGGGGAACCATTCGTCTGCTGGAAGAGTTTCGAAGCCGACACAGGATTTTGAGATGATGACCCGCAACGATGGCGACTGTAACAAGAATGGCGCCCGCAACAATGACGAAAGACGTGAAAGGCTCGCGGCCGGCATCAGGCGCCAGTTCGGCACCGAGGCAACGATGCACTTTCTGCGCGCGTTGCCGGCGTTCCGGACGGAGAACGACATTCCCGATCGTTTCAAGGAATTGCTTGACCGCCTGGACGGCATCGAAAGCAGCGTAGCCGCCGGTGGCAGACGGCGATAGACCAACACATTCGCCTGTCGTTGCGTGCCGCCGGAGTCCAAGCATGCCCTTCGACATTGCAGCACCTAGAGCATCGCGCGACAATTACGCGCAGTAACTTCGCGTGATCCCTGCCTTGCGGCGACGGAATGGTCCGTCTATGCTTCCTGATGAACATGATTTCCCCCGAAGCTGTAGCGAACAGCAAACGCGCCTGGTTGAAAATCCTGGCGCGTTACAAGAAACCTGACAGGCGGCGCAGCGCCGTCGAACTTGCCATCACCCTCATCCCCTTTGCCACGCTGTGGGCACTGTCCTCGGCTGCCTATGCCCATGGTCATTGGTGGGGTCTGATCCTGATCCTTCCGGCCGCCGGCTTTCTGGTGCGGATCTTCATGATCCAGCACGATTGCGGCCACGGTTCTTTCTTCGCCAACCGCACCGCCGACGACTGGATCGGCCGCGGGCTGGGCATCCTGACCTTGACCCCTTACGATTGCTGGCGGCGTGCCCACGCTACCCATCACGCAAGCGCCGGCAACCTCGATGAACGCGGCACGGGCGACATCACGACGCTGACTGTCGCCGAATATCGGCAAATGTCCTGGCGGGGCCGCCTTGCCTATCGTCTCTATCGCCATCCGCTCGTCATGTTCGGCCTCGGCCCCATTTGGCTTTTCATCTTTGAGCAGAGACTGCCGGTCGGCATGATGCGAGGCGGCCTCACGCCCTGGGTGTCGTCAATGGCCACCAATGTGGCCATTGCGGTCGCCGCCGCTGCCCTCGTCTGGTTCGTCGGCCTCGAAGCGTTCCTGGTTGTCCATTTGCCCATCGTCGTTCTGGCCGGTTCCGCCGGCATCTGGCTGTTCTATGTCCAGCACCAGTTCGAAGAGACCGAGTGGGCAAAGGACTCCGAATGGGAGTTCCAGCATGCGGCCCTGCACGGCTCGTCCTATTATGACCTGCCGCCGGTACTGAACTGGTTCACCGGCAATATCGGCGTCCATCACGTGCACCACCTCTCCGCCAAGGTGCCGTGCTATCGTCTGCAGGAAGTCCTGAGGGACTATCCGGAACTGCGCGAAATCGGCCGCGTCACGCTTCTCGACAGCCTGCGCTGCGTCAAGCTGGCTCTGTGGGATGAGAGCCGCAGCAAGCTGGTGTCGTTTCGCGAAGCGCGGATGACTGCGTAAACGCACCGCCGCACCACAGGTGCGGCGGTTTTCCAAGATCTGGCTCAAGCCGCCTTGCGTTCGTCGCGCATCAGGATCTCGCCGTGGCGGATCTCGGTGCCGAGCACCTTCAGGCATTCGCGCATGAAGGCGGCGAGGCCCGGCCAACCCTTGGCCGATACCAGATTGCCGTCGACATGGGCGCCGGTCGGCGCGACATCGATGTAGGTGCCGCCGGCGAGCGTGACTTCCGGCTCGCAATACTGCAGCGCCGCGACTTCCCTGCCGCGCAGCACGCCGTCGACTGCCATCAGGATCTGCGCGCCATGGCAGATGGTGAAGATCGGCTTGCCGGTCTCATGGAAATGCCGCACCAGCGCCTGCACGCGCTTGTCGATACGGATATATTCCGGGCCGCGCCCGCCTGCCGCATAGACGGCGTCGTATTCGGCCGGATTCACCTCGGCAAAGCTCTTGTTGAGGATGTAGTCGTGGCCGAGCTTTTCCGTATAGGTCTGGTGACCCTCGAAGTCGTGAAGCGACGTCTTCAGGATATCGCCCGCCTTCTTGTCGGGACACACGACATGGACCGTGTGGCCGACCGCATGCATGGCCTGTTCAAAGACGAAAATCTCGTATTCCTCGCTGAACTCGCCAACGAGCATCAATATCTTCTTACCAGCCATTCCCGGTTCCTCCCTTGGTGGCGATATTTATTTCGGATCGCGAAATAATAGGCCCTATCTTAAGGTGCGGACGCCGAAAACAAAAGATTAAATGTGCAAAGTGGTCCGACCAGATGCGACCTGCTCCGTGGGGAAGATCAGCCGGCGCGCACCCGCCGCCAGGAATATTTGGGGCCTTTGGCCTCCGGCTTCACGGCCGGCTGGTAGGAGAGCGGCAGACCGCCGGTGCGGCCTTCCTCGAGCCGTTTCAGCAACACTGGATTTGATACTTCGAACTCGTCGAAGCCGAGGCGCAGCATATGCGGAAGCTGGTCGACCAGAACCTGTCCCGTGGCGCGGACCGCGCCCTCGAAACGGTAGCGGCTGCGCAGCAGTTCGCCCTTGGAGAAGGACCGGCCGTCACTGAAAGCCGGGAAGGCCAGCGCCACCAGCGATATCTGGTCGAGCAGGTCCGCGATCTTTTCGAGCTGATCGCCGGGCTGAAGCAGCACGCCGAGGCGCTCCTTCGCCGACCGGCGCACCGCCGGATCGAGGTCGAGAAATGCCTGCAGCGGCAGGATGAAGCGGCCATTGCCGGAGAGTGCGTCGGCACTCTCGGCATGGCTCCACTCGTCCTCGCTAAAACCAGTCGGGGTCCAGAGGCGGGTAACAGTCTCTGGCGTCAGTTCGGTCATCGAAAATTCCTAAAGCTCAAAAAAGATCCTAAAGCGATGCGTCGGTCAGCGACTTCTCCAGCCCCGACAAATGGATGCCGCACTCGGTCTTGGCGTGCCCTGCCCAGCGGCCGCTGCGCGCGTCATCGCCCGGCTGCACCGGCTGCGTGCACGGGAAGCAGCCTATCGACAGATAGCCATAGGCGACCAGCGGATTCTCACGCAGCGCATGCGCGCGCATATAGTTGGCCTGGTCGGCGGTCGTCCAATGCGCCAGCGGATTGATGCGGATGCGCGAGCCGACCGCCTCGAACACCGGAAGGGACGCCCGCGTCGTCGCCTGAAAACGCTTGCGGCCGGTGAACCAGGCGCGGAACGGCTCGACGCCGCGCGCCAATGGCTCAACCTTGCGAACACCGCAGCAGGCGTCGGTGTCGGTCTCGTTCAGATTGCCGGTCGGATCGATCCGTTCGAGTGCCGCTTCTTCGGGCGTGATCACCCGGATGTCGGTCAGCCCGAAATCGGCAACGAGCGCGTCGCGATAGCCGAGCGTCTCCTCGAAATGCTTGCCGGTGTCGAGGAAGATCACCGGCAGCGTCCGGTCGATCTTGGCGATCATGTGCAGCAGCACTGCCGAATCCGCGCCGAACGACGAAACCGCGGCGATTTCACCGTGAAAGAATTCCTGGGCCGACCGCTCGATGATCTCCAGCGGCTTCAGATGACCATAGAGCGCATCGAGCCCCGCCGCTTCGGCGGCGATACCGGCCTCGACGTCGACGATACGATCAAGCGGCCTTGGCTTCGCCAGCATAGAGCGCCTCCTTGAACGGCGCGGGACCGACACGGCGGTAGGCGTCGATGAATTTTTCGTTTCTGTCCAGTCGAAGCCCGAGATAGGTCTCGACGATCTGTTCGATGGCGTCGGTGATCTCTGCCGAGCTGAAGCCGCGGCCGATGATCTCACCGACCGAGGTGTTCTCGTCGGCCGAGCCGCCGAGCGTGACCTGATAGAGTTCGGCGCCCTTCTTTTCGACGCCGAGGATGCCGATATGGCCGACATGGTGATGGCCGCAGGCGTTGATGCAGCCGGAAATCTTCAGCTTCAATTCGCCGATCTCGCGCTGCCGCTCGAGCGAAGCGAAACGAAGCGAGATTTCCTGCGCCACCGGAATGGAACGCGCCGTGGCCAGCGCGCAATAATCGAGGCCAGGGCACGAGATGATGTCTGATATCAGGTTGGAGTTGGCCGTCGCCAGTCCGATGTCGACCAGTGCGTCATAGACCGCCTTGAGGTCGGCGCGCGCGACATGCGGCAGGATCAGGTTCTGCTCATGGCTGACGCGCAACTCGTCGAAGGCATATTTTTCGGCAAGGTCGGCGACCGCTTCCATCTGGCTGTCGGAGGCGTCGCCCGGCGCTTCGCCGATGCCCTTGAGCGAAATCGTCACGGCGGCATAATCGGGATGACGGTGGGTCACCACGTTCTGGTCGAGCCATTCCGAAAAGCTCTTCGAATCGAGGCGGGCAAGCTTGACCGCCTCGTCGCCTTCCGGCCGGTCGGTCAAAGCCGGCGGCGCGAAATAAGCATCGATGGCGCGGATATCGGCTTCCGGCAGCTTTAGATCCGCATCCTTCAGCTCCTGCCATTCGGCCTCGACCTGGCGGGTGATCTCCTCTACGCCGGTCTCGTGGACGAGGATCTTGATGCGCGCCTTGTATTTGTTGTCGCGGCGGCCGTAGAGGTTGTAAACGCGCAGGATCGCCGTGCAGTAGGACAGAAGGTCGGCCTCGGGCAGGAAGTCGCGGATCTTCTTGGCGATCATCGGCGTACGGCCCTGACCGCCGCCGACATAGACGGCGAAACCGAGTTCGCCGGCCGCGTTCTTCTTCAAATGCAGGCCGATGTCATGCGTCTGGATGGCGGCGCGGTCGCGCTCGGCGCCGGTCACCGCGATCTTGAATTTTCTCGGCAGGAACGAGAACTCCGGATGCACGGACGACCATTGGCGCAGGATTTCCGCATAGGGACGCGGATCGGCCACCTCGTCGGCGGCGGCACCGGCAAAGTGGTCGGCGGTGACGTTGCGGATGCAGTTGCCGCTGGTCTGGATGGCGTGCATCTCGACGCTCGCCAGATCGGCCAGGATCGCCGGAATGTCCGACAGCGCCGGCCAGTTGAACTGGATGTTCTGGCGGGTCGTGAAGTGGCCGTAGCCCTTGTCGTATTTGCGGGCGATGTGGCCGAGCATGCGCAGCTGCTTGCTGTTCAGCGTGCCGTAAGGCACCGCGATGCGCAGCATGTAGGCGTGCAACTGCAGGTAGACGCCGTTCATCAGCCGCAGCGGCCGGAACTGATCCTCGGTGATCTCGCCGGCAAGCCGCCGCGTGACCTGATCGCTGAACTCGGCAACGCGGGCCTGGACGAAATCGTAATCGAACTCATCGTAACGGTACATGTCTGGTCTTTCCGGGCGCGTCCGCCCGTTTCATCAAATTTGTCGTTTACGCCGCCCGGGCGGCTACCGGGCGGGCCTGCTTGCCCAGGTCGTTGCGGTTGGTCGGGCCGGCGGCGCGGATCTTTTCACGCAGCCGCACCGGCTCGACCACACCATTGGCGACGGCCACGTCGATCAGATTGACGTCGACCACTTCGTTGTTGGCGTAGGCCATGGCGCCGATTGCCTCTAGCCGGTCTTCAGCCACCTTGTCATGGGCGACGTCGGCATGGTCGATGGTCTCGGCCCAGCCGCCATTGGCGTACCAGACGGCTTCGCCGTTGGTCAGGCGGTTTGCGGTCAGAACTTTCATCGTTCAGCTCCTTCGGCGGCTGTTTGGGCCGCGCCTTCATGCCTGTGTGCCGCGAGCGGCTCGGAACGTTCAAAGTTGGCGCCGGCAACCGCATCGCCGATGATCGTCATGACCGGGCCGGTAAGGTCGGCGCGGACCTCCAGCGACGGCAGGTCGGCGAGCGTGCCGTGGAACCGGCGGCGGTTGGCAAGGCTGGCATTCTCGACCACGGCGACCGCCGTATCCGGTGATAGGCCGGCCTCGATCAGCCGGCCGGCAACTTCGGCCGCGACCGAGCGGCCCATATAGACGGCGACCGTGGCGCCGGAAATGGCGAGCTTGGCCCAGTCGGGCAGCGAATTTCCCTTGAGGTCGTGGCCGGTGGTGAACACCATCGACGACGACACGCCGCGCAGCGTCAGCGGCAGCTCGAAATCGGCGGCGGCGGCGAAGGCCGCGGTGACGCCCGGAACCACCTCATAGGCGACGCCGGCATCGCGCAGCGCTGCCATTTCCTCGCCCGCCCGCCCGAACACCAGCGGATCACCGGATTTCAGCCGCACGACGCGCTTGCCGTCATGGCCGAGCTCAATCAGCAGCGCGTTGATCTCGGCCTGGCTCTTGGTGTGGCAGCCCTTGCGTTTGCCCACCGGCAGACGCTCGGCGTCGCGACGGCCCATGGCGACGATCGCCTCCGGCACCAGCGCATCATGGACGATGACATCGGCTTCCATCAGCAGGCGGTGGGCGCGCAGCGTCAGCAGGTCTTCGGCGCCGGGACCCGCGCCAACCAGGGCAATGTGACCCGGTGCCGGCGCGTTCGAAAGCAACAGGTCGACGGCGGCGTCATGCGCCTGCGAAAGCTGGCCGGCGTCCATGGCACGGGCCGGTGCGCCGCCGAAAAAGTCGCTCCAGAAGCGCCGGCGGGCATTGCCTTTCGGCAGCAATCTCTCAGCGGTGCCGCGCAACGAGGCAGCAAGCGAAGCAAGCGGCCCGAGCGACGGCGACAGCATGCGGTCGATGCGGCTGCGCAGCATCTGGGCAAGCACCGGGCCCGCCCCTTCCGTGCCGATGGCGATGGCGACCGGCGCGCGGTTGACCAGCGCCGGAGTGAAGAAATCGCACAGCTCCGGCCGGTCGACGGCATTGACCGGAATGCCCAGCCGGCGCGCATCCTCGGCAACACGGCGGTCGAGCGCCTCATTGCCGCTGGCGGCAAACACCATCACCGCGCCTTCGAGATGCGCGGCATCATAGGGGGCAGCGATGTGGATGGCGCCGTTCGCGGCGATGAAGGCCAGCAACTCGGCCTCGGCGGCATCGGCTATGATGCGCAGCACGGCGCTCGACTGGCCGATCAGTCGCGCCTTGGCCAGAGCCTCCTCGCCGCCGCCGACGATGGCCACGGCTTCGCCCTCGACCCGCATGAAGACGGGAAAGGCGTTGAGCTTGGTTATGGCCTGCGGCATGGCGAGTGGAATCCTGAATACGCTGTCAGTTCTACGCGCGGGAGCGGAAAAGCAGAAGGAAAGCACTCGCGCATCGCTTCGTGCGAAGCAATCGCTTTTCCGCAAGCACCAAAGGCAGGAGAAAAAAATTCCACACCCACGAGTGGAGCGGATCCAAGCCGCTGTTGCGCGCCTTGATCTGCCGCCGTTCTAGCGGCAAGCGAGGTGTATCACAAAACACTTTCTTCTAAATTCTACCAATCTAGTAGATTAAAGTCACCAAGCGCCGAACACGCTTATCAACCGCCTGCCAGCACGATCAACTCGCCCACCATCGACGGCTGATGAGTCCCACACCGAAATTCAAACACACCCGTCTTATCGGCGGTGAAGGTTACGGTGGTGAGCTGGCCGCGCTTGACAGTGAAGCTGACATCGTAGCCGTCGATCACCCCCGGATGCTCCGCGCCATTGACACCCAGGATTTCGAGCGTGACTTCGTCGCCCTGGTTCACGATGATCTGATTGGGCTCCCAGCGGTAGGCCGATACCTCCCACCGACCCTCGGCGTTGGGCGCTTCGAGCTCGTAGCCCTTACCTTCTGGTAGGCCCGCGGTCGGGAACGGCTCCTTGTCGACGGTCGTCCCGCCCTTGGCCTCGACCGCGACCATGGTGATGGTGCGTTTCGCCGCCTGCGCGAGATCGGCCGACGCCGCCGCGCTCAGCGCCACACCTAACGAAAGCAGCGTCGCGGTTGTGCTAGACTTAAACATTTGGACCTCCCTTGATGTTGTTATCCACTGTGAAACGCGCGCTGCCACCGCCACCGGCCGAAAAGGCGGGAGCGATCACAAGGCGCGCATCGACAAGCAAGGACACCAGGCTGACGATCAATCGTGCTTGCATGGGGATCACCTCAAACGGGTGTATCGCCATATCAACGATTCCAAACGCCGGATTCTTCCAGCCTTAAGACGCAGCCCGTCAAGCAGGCTGCCCCTGTGGCGAGTGAGTGCTCCACTGCCACCGTCTCGGGCACGAAGACTGCTACATGATAGCCCGCTTCGATGTCGTGGCCGAACACCGTCATCCTTGGCTGGTTGGTTGGCTCGCTCGCTGTTCTTGTCGTCACCGGAACATTCCTGCCTCGGCGCGCGTTTGCCCCTGCGAATCCGAGCCTGGCTGCTCAGCTGCCGCAATGGCTCCAGAGACGGGCCTGAAAAACCATGAAAAACAGGAAAAAGGAGCGCTCCGTGAACAACCTCAAACTGAAACGCGGACTGTGGATCGTGGTGGCCGACGGCGAGAAGGCGCTGTTCCTCGAGAACCGTGGCGACACCCAATATCCCGACCTTCAGGTCGTGCAGGAGATGGAACAGGCAAATCCGGCGACGCGAGAGCAAGGTTCGGACCGCCCCGGCCGCTACAGCGACGGCCCTTCCGTCCACAGAAGCGCAGTCGAGGACACCGACTGGCACCGTCTCGGTAAGGAGCGTTTTGCCGACGAAATTGCCGAGCGGCTGTACAAGCTCGCGCATCGCGGCGCCTTCAAGGAGATGGTGCTGATCGCACCGCCGCAGGTGCTGGGCGACATGCGTCGAAAACTCCACAAGGAAGTCGCCGAGAAAATCACAGTGGAAATTCCGAAGACGTTGACCAACCACACCATCGTCGACATCGAAAACCTGCTGCAGGCGGCCTGATCGCGGGCATCAGGCGCACCAGCCGTTTCTCTTTTGCAGCAACCATTGCCAGCCCCGAGGCGGCTCGCCTTCTGTCATCCCTGTCGTCGGATCGTGCTGCGCGCCCGCGCCGCCAACCCGAAGATCAACGTCATTGCCCGCGCCCATTCCGATGCCGAGGTCGAGCATCTCAAGGGGCTCGGAGCCGACACCGTCATCATGGGTGAACGCGAGATCGCGCGGGGGATTGTGGAAGAGGTGATGGAAGGCAAGGCAGAGGGGGCAGAGGGGGCAGAGGGGGCCGAAGAGCCGAAAGCACCGATTACTTAGCCCTCGGTCGCCGGCGTTCGCTCACACGTGCTGGCCGCCATTGATGTGGATTTCCGAGCCCGTCACATAGGAGGCCTGCTGCGAGCACAGGAAGAAGATGATGTCGGCGACTTCGGCCGTGGTTCCCAGCCGCCGCAGCGGAATCGTCTCGACGATCTTTTCCGTGCCGGGCGACAGGATCGCCGTGTCGATCTCGCCGGGTGCGATGGCGTTGACGCGGATGCCGTGCGGGCCGAAATCATGCGCCATTTCGCGCGTCAGCGAGCCGAGCGCGGCTTTCGACGTCGCATAGGCGGTGCCGGCGAAGGGGTGCACCCGGGTGCCGGCGATCGAGGTGACGTTGACGATCGAGCCTTTGGCCGACGCCAACTCCCTAAACAATCCCCGCGCCAGCATGATCGGTGCGAAGAAATTGACCTGGAACACGTCGCGCCAGACATGCATCGGCGTGTCGATCGAATTCATGCGGCTGTTGCCGTCCTTGAGCTTCGGCGAGATGCCGGCATTGTTGACCAGCGCATGAAGCTGGCCGCCATGCGCTTCCAGCCGATGGCGGATTTCCGAGATCGCGATGCCGACATCCTCCTGGTCGGCCAGATCGACCTTGATGTGGTCTTCCGGACCGGCCGGCCACGGGCAGTCCTCGGCAAAGGCCTGGCGCGAGCAGGTGATAACGCGCCAGCCTTCGCGCGAAAAGCGCTTGACCGTGGCATGGCCGATGCCGCGGCTGGCGCCGGTCAGCACGATGGTCTTCCTGGTGTCGGTCTCGGCCATTCGCGATCTCTCTAATGCATGTCGCGCAAAAGTGTGCAGCGGTTTTGCGATAACGACATGCGTAAATCAACAACCTAAAGCGCGTCGCACGAGGCCGGTCAAACGCGACGCGATTTTAGGGCGACGTGCGTCCCTTTGGACGCACAAAGTACGCTTTAGCACTTTTAACCCGGAGATGTAGCGGAACACGGCAGCGATGACGAGGGGGGTCAGCCGCCGGTGAGGATGTCGAGGATCGAGGTCTGCCGCTTCTTGACCGGGCCGCCGACATCGCCGGGCGGCACCGGGCGCTTGACCGATGCGGTGGTGCCGCCACCGCCCGGCATGCCGAAGCCGCCAGCATCGACCGTTTCGGCTGGACGCACGGCGCGAGGCGATGACGCTTTTTGGGCGGACGGCGCGGATTGGCTGACCGAAGCGGACGGCACCGGCGCCGGTTGCGGCGTGTTGGACGGTATTTCGTCCTGCACGATCGTATCCGCAGGCGTCGACCTCCATGTTCCAGGCAGCGGCCGCACCGGCACGCCTTCATGCGCGGCGACCATGAATTCATGCCAGGCCTGCGCCGGCAGCGCGCCGCCGGTGACCTTCTTCATCGGACTGCCATCGTCATTGCCGAACCAGACGCCGGTGGTGAGATTGGCGGTATAGCCGATGAACCAGGCGTCGCGCGAATTCTGGCTGGTGCCGGTCTTGCCGGCGGCCGGCCAGGCAAAGGCCGCCTTCCTGGCAGTGCCGATTTCGACAGTGCCGGTCATCATCGAGTTCATCATACCGACGATCTCGGGCTTGACGACGCGCGGGGCGCCGCCGCCATTGTTGTCGTAGAGCACCTTGCCGCCGGCTGTCGTCACGCGGCGGATAAAATGGACGTCCGGCCGGTGGCCGCCATTGGCGAAGGGGACATAGGCCGACGTCAATTCAAGCGGCGTCACTTCAGAGGTGCCGAGCGCGATCGAGGTGTTGGCCGTGAGGTCGGACTGGATGCCCATGCGATGCGCCGCCTCGACGACGGCGTCAGGTCCGACTTCCATCGTCAGCTGGGCGGCCACCGAGTTCAGCGATTTAGCTAGCGCCGTCGCCAGCGTCACCTTGCCGAAATACTTGCCGCCGTAATTGGTTGGCGTCCATTTGCCTATTCTGATCGGCGCGTCATTGCGCACGCTGTCGGGCGTACGGCCGGCCTCCAGCGCCGCCATGTAAACGAACGGTTTAAACGCCGAGCCCGGCTGGCGGCGCGCCTCCGAGGCGCGGTCGAACTGGCTGGTCGAATAATCATAGCCGCCGACCATGGCACGTACCGCGCCGGAATTGTCTATCGACACCAGCACGCCCTGGCTGGCATTGAGCTTTTTGCCGCTCCCGTCGATCAGTCGGCGGATCGATTGTTCGGCGAGCTTCTGCAGCGTGAGGTCGACGGTGGTGTCGACGATGATGTCGCCGCGCACGTCGCCGATCAGGTCGGGCAGTTCTTCCACGATGGTGTCGGCGACATAGTTTTCCGAGCCCGTCCAGTAGGATGCCACCCGCGACGCCGGCGCGGTCATCGCCGTGGTCAGTTCCTTGGCGCTGATCTTGCCTTCGTCGCGCATGGCGGCGAGAACGAGCTGCGCGCGCTGCTCGGCCGCCTTCGGGTCACGCGCCGGAGACAGTCGCGACGGCGCCTTCAGCAGGCCAGCGAGGAGTGCGGCTTCGGGCAATGTGACATCACGCGCGCCCTTGCCGAAATAGCGGCGGGAGGCCGCTTCGACACCATAGGCGCCGGAGCCGAAATAGACCCGGTTGAGATACATTTCGAGGATCTGGTCCTTGGTGTGCTTGTGCTCGAGCCACAGCGCCAAAAGCACTTCCTGCACCTTGCGTTCCAGCGTGCGATCGGGTGTCAGGAACAGGTTTTTCGCCAATTGCTGGGTCAGCGTCGAGCCGCCCTGCGAAAAACGCCCGCCGAGAACGTTGGCCACCATGGCTCTGGACAGACCGATCGGGTCGATGCCCAAATGCGAATAGAAGCGGCGATCTTCGATGGCGATGACGGCCTCGGGAATATAGGCCGACATTTCATGCAGGCCGACGGCTTCGCCGCCGCTCATGCCGCGATTGGCAAGCAGCTTTCCGTCGACGGAGACGATCCTGATATTGGGTGCGCGGTCGGGAATGGCCCAGGTGGTGGCCGCCGGCATTTTCGCACCGTAATAGACAACGATGCCGGCGGTGGCGATGCCGCCCCAGATGGCCAGAACGAAGCACCAGTAGGCCAACCGGCCGAGCACGCCGAACAGGCCGCGCCGGCTTTTGCCGCGTCCTCGACGCGACGATTTTGTCTTGGCCGATTGGCGCTTTGCAGAGGTCTTGCGGTTGCTCGGCACGACGCGATCCTCCTCGCTCACCGAAAAACCGGCCGAGGATTTCGCCCGTGGCGGTCCCTCGAAGCTCGGTTCGATGCGGCTGTCTCTGCGGTTCGCCATGCGCTGTGCTGTCTGTCCCGATGCCTATCGCATCGGCCCGAAACTCGCAATTTTCGGGCCGATGCGAAGCTTCAAAGTCGTAGAGCGCACTCTGTGCGTCCGAACGGACGCACGTCGCTCCATGGCGTTCGGGGTGAAGAGTAGATGCGGCGATTTAAGGGCGGGTTAAATGGTTCAAAGTTAATTCAATGCGTTACGGCACGTCACCGCTCCGTTCCTTGCTCCTGGCGGTCGGCAACAATGGCGTCTATCGCGAGACGGCGGAGCGGTCTCGCATTTCGGCATCAACTGCCCAGCCGCAGTCGTTCGGCGCGGACCGCCCATGGCAAGGTAGCCGCAATCTATGCTCGTCATTAGAGCGCGATCGGTAAAGTGCGTTCGATCGCGCTCTAAACCATTGAATCTACGCATGACCTTGTCACCAAAGTTACGCGCCCTGGGGATCATGCGTTAGCCAATCGCAGCACGAACGGAAAGCGCTGCCCAGGATGATTGCATCGTCTCGCCCACATGGCAGTAGCAGACAATTTCGTGGAGCTCATTGTCGGTCAATTCGAAGAAACGCTTTGCTTCGCCATAAGTATCGTCTTTCAGCCCCTCATCGCGCAGGATCGAATCCTCGAAGGCAACCGATATTGGCGAGCCTTCGCCACGCATAATTTCGCGCTCGGGTGACGAACGATATTCGGTCCCGATAAGTGCGGTGAGGAGTCGGTTGGGCTGCCGTTCAAGAAGTTTTGACCAACGTTCGAGACGCTGGGTTCGGTCCATTGCAGGAGGTGTTGGGTCTCTGTGTACCTTTGCCACCGTATGCAGTTGGTCCAGTGTTTGGTGCCTCATGGCAACCTCCTAATAGTAGGTGGGTTGGCCCCAAACTCCCTGTACCAAGATCATACCGCGAATGTATCGATACGTCACTCTCATTCCATATCCAGCTTGGCTTCTCTCCGGGTGCATCGAAGGATGGAGCGGCCCCTGCCTTATCGTCGATTTTCGGCCTGATGGGATAGATCGTCGGCACCTTTGCCGCGCCAACCCGGCGCGCTCAGTTCTGCTGGATCGAAATGCCTTTTTCGTCGATCTTGAGTTCCACGCCCTTCGGCCTGGTTTGCTCGCGATAGACATAGACGCCGAGCGCGATGACCACCACGACGAGCGCGCCGATGATGAGATAGAGCATGTTCTGTTTCATGGCGCGCCCTTGATGTGCTTCGAGGATCAGGCCTGCTTCACCAGCTTGATCAGCACGAGCAGGATGACCGCGCCGATCGTGGCGTGGACGATGGAGGCAAATATGCCACCGCCTATGGCGAACCCCAGCGTTGGGAAGAGCCAGCCGGCGATGAAGGCACCGACAATGCCGACGGCGATATTGCCGACAAGGCCGAGGCCGAACCCCTTGACCATCAGGCCGGCGAGCCAACCGGCAATGGCGCCGATGATGATGAAGACAAGCAGGCTCTCAGTACCCATTGCATATCCCTCCTGAGCGAACGGCCGTGGAGCAGAAAGCTCCGAATCGACCTCCGATTGCAACAGGTCCAAACTATTGGAAAGGAGCCGGCGCCGCCAGCGGCGTCATTCGTCGTCGTCATCCCCGGATGCAGGCCGCCAGCTGATCGGTTCGATCTTCCTTTGCGTATGACCGTCGGTATAGGCCCACCAGCCGGTGTCGTTCTCGTCCCAGTCGCCGCCGGCCGCTTTCAGCCTCTCTAGCGACCGGTACTGCGCGATGGATTCGTTTATCACGCCGTCGCTGTCCTTCCAGTAGACGGTGACCTTGGAGCCATCCTTGGGCGCTGTGTCGATTGGTTTTCTGGCAGCCATTTCATCCACTCCATGACCGACAGAACATCGCGGTGAACACCTGGTTCCACCTTAGCTGTGGGCGAAGATGTCTGCCTCATCCCAGCCCATCAGGTCGAGTTTCGCACGCGTCGGCAGGAAGCGGAAGCAGGCCTCGGCCTCCTTGCTCCGGTTGTCGCGCGCCAGCCGCGCTGTCAGAACATCGCGCAGCTGGTGCAGATAGAGCACGTCTGAGGCGGCGTATTCGAGTTGTTCGGGCGACAGCGTTTCCGCCGCCCAGTCCGACGATTGCTGCGCCTTCGAAAGGCTGACGCCGAGAAGCTCAAAGCAGATGTCCTTCAGCCCGTGCCGGTCGGTGTAGGTTCGGGTAAGCCGCGAGGCGATCTTGGTGCAGAACACCGGCTCCGGCATGACGCCGAAGGCGTTGTAGAGCACGGCGAGATCGAAACGGCCGAAATGGAACAGCTTGGTTATGCTGCGGTTCTTGAGCAGGCTGACGAGGTTTGGCGCCTTCTTCTGGCCGGGCGCGATCTGGATGACGTCGGCGGAACCGTCGCCCGGCGAGATCTGCACCACGCAAAGCCGGTCGCGATGCGGATTGAGTCCCAGCGTCTCCGTGTCGATGGCGACCGCCCCGACGTCGTAGTGCAAGAGCCCCGGTAGGTCGTTCTTATGGAAGCGGATATCGCTCATCGTCTTCTCCGGTCGCGACTGGACGCACGTCGCTCTAATGCATGTCGCGCAAAAGTGTGCAGCGGTTTTGCGATAACGACATGCATAAAACAACAACCCTAAAGCGCGTCGCATCAGGCAGGTCAAACGCGACGCGCTTTAGCCCGTCCTTGCCGCGATCCGATGAAAAATCAACAGAAAGTTGAAATCTTGCCCTGTCAGCGTGTCAGCGCATCGAGAATGCGCGCCCAGGAGCGTTGTCCCTTGTGGAAGGAACTCATCTCGTATTTCTCGTTCGGCGAATGGATGCGGTCATCGTCGAGCCCGAAACCGACCAGCAACGATTCGATGCCGAGATAGGTCTGGAAATCGCCGACCACCGGAATCGAGCCGCCGCTTCCCGTCATCACCGCCGGTTTCGGCCATTCGTCGGACAGCGCGTCCTTGGCCTTGGCGAGAAACGGCGAGTCGTAGGAAAGCTGGATCGCCGGCGAGCCGCCATGCGGGTGGAAATCGACTGAGCAGTCGGCAGGGATGCGCTCCCTGACGAAGGCCTGGAAAGCGGCTCGGATCTTCTGGGGATTCTGCTTGTGGACGAGGCGGAAGGACACTTTTGCCGAGGCTTCCGCCGCGATCACCGTCTTGAACCCCTTGCCGGTATAGCCGCCGGTAATGCCGTTGAACTCGGCCGTCGGCCGCGCCCAGGTGAGTTCGAGCACTGAGCGGCCCTTTTCGCCGGATGGGATCGACAGGCCGACAGGTCCGAGGAACGTCTCGGCGGTTTCGCCGAGCGCCTCCCATGACTTCAGGATCTGCGAAGGCGTCTCCTCGACGCCGTCATAGAAACCGGGAATGGTGACGCGACCGTTCTGGTCGTGGATGTCGGCCAGTATCCCGGCCAGGATGCGGATTGGATTGGCGGCAGCACCGCCATAGAGACCGGAATGCAAGTCGCGGTCGGCGGCCTTCACCGTGATCTCCTCGCCGACCAGCCCGCGCAGCGCGACGCAGATGGACGGCGTATCGCGGTCCCACATGCCGGTGTCGCAGACAAGCGCAAAGTCGGCCTTGAGTTCGGCCGCATTTGCCTCGAGGAACGGCTTCAGCGATGGCGAGCCGGACTCCTCCTCGCCTTCGAACAGGATCGTGATGCGGCACGGCAGCCCGCCATGCACTTGCTTCCAGGCGCGGCAAGCCTCGACGAAGGTCATCAGTTGCCCCTTGTCGTCGGCCGAACCACGTCCCGTGATCACCTGATGGCTGGGCTCGATCTCCTTCACCGAAGGCGCGAACGGATCGCTTTCCCACAGCTCGATCGGGTCGACCGGCTGCACGTCGTAATGGCCATAGAACAGGACATGCGGTGCGCCCGCCGGCCCGTCATGGTGCGCCACCACCATCGGATGGCCTGGCGTGTCGCGCACGCTGGCGTCGAAGCCGATCAGTTTGAGCTCCGCCACCAGCCATTCCGCCGCCTTGCGGCAGTCTGCGGCATAGGTCGGGTCGGTCGAGATCGACTTGATCCTGAGCAGGCCGAACAGGCGCTCCAGGCTCTCGTCGAGGTTGTTGTCGAGGCGGTCGAGGACGGGAGAAATTCTGGACATTTTTATCAGGCCTTTCGATTCTGAGCGGCAACCCTAAAGCTGCGAGGCAGAAACGAAAAGCCGACGGTCGTTGGACCACGGGCTCCAAAGAGCAAAAAAATGCCGCCGTGGTGGAGGGGAAACCACGGCGGCCTTTACTCGAAACGATGCGGCAGCCCGGAGAGGGGGGATAGGCTGCCGCAAGTGTCCGGGATAGGCGGGGGACGGGCCTTGCTCCGGACCTCGGCGAAAAATGCCGATGGCGTTTATCTGTGTCTCCGAACGTGGCGATTCAAGGGCACGAAGATTACACTTTCGTAACATACCCGTGATCGGCTCGACTTGTCAGGGATGTTGCCGGAACCGGTGATTGAGACCGCCTTTGGCATGGACCACGACGCCCCGCCGCGCTATCCCTTCGTCCCATGAAAAAAGGCGATCATCTCTTCCTTGTCGACGGCTCCGGCTACATCTTCCGTGCCTATCACGCGCTACCGCCGCTAACCCGCAAATCCGACGGGCTGCCGACCAGTGCCGTGCTCGGCTTCTGCAACATGGTGTGGAAGCTGACGCAGGACGCCCGCAATACCGATGTCGGCATCGTGCCGACGCATTTCGCCGTCATCTTCGACTATTCGTCGAAAACCTTCCGCAACGATCTCTACCCCGAATACAAGGCCAACCGCTCGGCGCCGCCGGAAGATCTGATCCCGCAGTTCGGCCTGATCCGCCAGGCGACCAGGGCCTTCAACCTGCCCTGCCTCGAGACAGAAGGCTACGAGGCCGACGACCTGATCGCCACCTATTGCCGGCTTGCCTGCGAAGCCGGCGGCGACACCACCATCATTTCCTCCGACAAGGATCTGATGCAACTGGTCGGCCCTTCGGTCGCCATGTACGACCCGATGAAGGACCGCCAGATCGGCGTTCCCGAGGTGATCGAGAAATGGGGCGTGCCGCCGGAAAAAATGATCGACCTGCAGGCGCTGACCGGCGATTCGGTCGACAATGTGCCGGGCGTGCCCGGCATCGGGCCGAAGACCGCGGCGCAATTGCTGGAACAGTTCGGCGATCTCGATACGCTGCTCGCCCGCGCCGGCGAGATCAAGCAGGACAAACGGCGCGAATCGATCATTGCCAACGCCGACAAGGCGCGCATTTCGCGTGAACTGGTGACGCTGAAGAACGACGTGCCGGGGATCAGCGGACTCGACGATTTCGTATTGCATCCGCCCGACGGACCAAAGCTGATCGGCTTCCTCAAGACGATGGAATTCTCCTCGCTGACCCGCCGCGTGGCGGAAGCGACCGGAACGGAAGCGGCTGATGTCAAGGCCGTTCCCGTCATTATCGAGCGCGCCGACACCGCGCATGGTCCCGATGTCGGGTTTGGGGTGCCGGCAGCCGCCGAAAGAGCGGCAGGCACAGTGACAGACGAAGCCGGGGAAGCGGTGCCGGCCACCGTCAAGGTGGAACCCAAGGAAGGCGACACCCCTTCGCTGCTCTCGGCGCTTCGCTTCGAGGACGCCACCGCCAGCAAGATCGACACCAGCGCCTACGTCTGCATCCGCGACACAGCAGTGCTGAAGGCATGGGTGGCCGAGGCGATGGAGACCGGCATCGTCGCCTTCGACACCGAGACCACGTCAGCCGATCCGATGCGGGCCGAGCTGATCGGCCTGTCCATAGCCACCGCGCCCGGTCGCGCCGCCTATGTGCCGCTCGCTCATAAAAGCGGCAACGGCGACCTGCTCGGCGGCGGAATGGTCGAAAACCAGATCCCGATCCGTGAGGCGCTTGGCATCCTGAAGCCGTTGCTGGAGGACAAGTCGGTTCTCAAAATCGTGCAGGAGCTGAAATACGACCTCGTCGTCATGAGCCGCCACGGCATCGATGTCGCCCCCTTCGACGACACCATGCTGATTTCCTACGTGCTCGATGCAGGCACGTCCGGCGGCCACAGCATGGCGGCTCTGTCGGAAAAGTGGCTCGGCCACTCGACCATCACTCTCAAGGAGCTGGCCGGCTCTGGAAGAAGCTTCGTCGGCTTCGACCAGGTCGATATCGACAAGGCAACGGCTTATGCCGCGGAGCATGCCGATGTGACGCTCCGGCTCTGGCGGGTGCTGAAGCCACGGCTTGCCGCCAAGGGCCTGGTCTCGGTCTACGAGCGGCTGGAACGGCCGCTGGTGCCGGTTCTGGCAAGGATGGAGCAGCGCGGCATCTCCGTCGACCGGCAGATCCTGTCACGGCTCTCCGGCGAACTGGCACAGGGCGCCACGCGGCTGGAGGATGAAATCTATCAGCTTGTTGGCGAGCGCATCAATATCGGCTCGCCAAAACAGCTCGGCGACATCTTGTTCGGCAGGATGGGCCTGCCGGGGGGCTCCAAGACCAAGACCGGCCAATGGTCGACCTCGGCTCAGCTCCTCGAGGACCTCGCCGCCGAGGGCCACGAGCTGCCGCGCAAGATCGTCGACTGGCGCCAGCTGACCAAATTGAAATCGACTTATACCGATGCGCTGCCCGGTTTCGTCCATCCCGATACGAAGCGCGTCCACACCTCATACGCGCTTGCCGCGACGACTACGGGCCGGCTGTCGTCCTCCGATCCCAATTTGCAGAACATTCCGGTACGCACCGTCGAGGGGCGAAAGATCAGGACGGCTTTCATCGCCGACAAGGGCAACAAGCTGGTTTCCGCCGACTACAGCCAGATCGAGTTGCGCGTGCTCGCCCATGTCGCCGAGATCCCGCAGCTCAAGCAGGCGTTTGCCGACGGCGCCGACATCCACGCCATTACCGCGTCGGAGATGTTCAACGTGCCGGTCGAGGGCATGCCCGCGGAGATACGCCGCCGCGCCAAGGCGATCAATTTTGGCATCATTTACGGCATTTCCGCCTTTGGCCTGGCCAACCAGCTGTCGATCCCGCGCGAGGAGGCCGGCGCCTATATCAAGAAATATTTCGAGCGCTTCCCGGGCATCCGCGACTATATCGACGCGACCAAAGCCTATGCCCGCGAATACGGCTATGTCGAAACGATCTTCGGCCGCCGCATCCATTATCCGGAGATACGGTCGTCGAATCCTTCAGTCCGTGCCTTCAACGAGCGCGCCTCGATCAATGCCCGGCTGCAGGGCACCGCAGCCGACATAATCCGCCGCGCCATGATACGCATGGACGATGCGCTGGAAAAGGCGAAGCTCTCCGCCCGCATGCTGCTGCAAGTGCATGACGAACTGGTCTTCGAGACGGCCGAAGCGGAGGTCGAGGCGACGATCCCCGTCGTGCGCCATGTGATGGAGAACGCCGCGATGCCAGCGGTGTCGATGTCGGTGCCACTGCATGTCGACGCCCGCGCCGCCGACAATTGGGAAGAGGCGCATTAGTTCGGGGCCGCTATCGACTTCCCGTTTAGGAAGGCAGTATCTGGTGACTCCCTTCCCTCAGTGTGCCATTTTTCGGTTCAAGGTTCACGACAAGCAGCCGTGTGCTATATTGCCCCCATGATCACCAAGACACTTGAGAATCTGGTAAAGCACGCGGCAGCTTGGCCTCGCGAAGACCAGGAGGAGCTAGCCGACTATGCCCGCGTCATCGAGGCGCGCCGAACGGGTCTGTATGCCACGTCGGAAACAGAGCGCCGCGCCGTGACAGCAGGACTCGCAGAGGCCGATCACGGCACTTTCGTAGATGAGGATACGGTTCGAGCCGCCGACATTCGCCGCAGGCGATGAAGGTCCGATTCACGCGGCAAGCCTTTGCCGAACGCGAGGCGATTTTCAATTACCTCGAAGAGCGGTCACCTCAGGGCGCCTATTCAGTCATTTCCCGGATCCAGGCTGGGATTTCGCGACTTGCCGAATTTCCGGAAAGTGGCCACGCGACCGACATCCCTGACGTTCGCGTTCTCTTCATAGGTCACTATCCCTACAAGGTTTTCTACCGCGCCCGTGCCGATGCAATCGAGATCCTGCACATCCGGCATACCTCAAGAAGGCCCGTTTCCTAGGTGCCGTCATTGGCACCCCGAGGCTTCGAGGACCGATCCGCTACCTTGCCCTGTCTTAGAGCTTTGCCCTCAGGCTTTCCTGATCTAAGCCGCCTCGACGCCCGCGCACGCCGACAATTGGGAAGAGGCTCATTGATGCGCCCAAGCCAGGTGTGTTGAGATTCAGGTCAGGCCGAGTCGAAAATGGTGGGTTCCGAGAACCGGAGCGGAACGTACTTTTGGGTACGTAAGCACCGGAAGCGCAGGAAGCCACCATTTGCAGGCCGGCATCACCTGAATATCAATACACCTTAAGCCGCCTCGGCCAGGCATTTGGCACAGGTGCCGCGAAACTCGATCACCGCCTTCTTGGCGGCAAAGCCGGTCGAGCGCACCCATTCGTCGAGCCGGTGTCCGACATCATGGTCGGAAAATTCGGTCACCTGTCCGCATGTGTCGCAGATGGCAAAGGCGGTCATCGAATGACTGTGGTCGTGCGGCTCGGCGCAGGCGACAAAGGAATTGAGGCTTTCGAGCCTGTGCACGAAGCCGGACTTCACCAGCGTGTCGAGCGCGCGATAGACCTGCAGCGGTGCTCGAAAACCCCGATCGCGAAGCTGGTCGAGCAATGTATAGGCGCTGAGCGGCCCGCTGGCGGCCTCGAGTTTCTCAAGCACGCACAGCTGGTTTTTCGTCAGCACATCCCTTGCCGCCATGATCCTGTTTCCAACCCGTATTGCGCCGGTTGCACTGCAAGCGGCTCCAGTTCTCTCCAGATAGCTACGAACCGGCCTTTTTGCTACTGTTTCTGTGTCGGTATGGCCGAGAAGCCGGCCAACTCCGGGCAGGCCCAAATTTCGAAGTAGACATTGGCGGCCGAGTAAAAAACGGCGGGAGCAGTTCCGCCGTACCTGTTCGGCTACGCGCTGCCAATCACTTGCGAGGCGGACCCTCGCGCTCGGCGGAGGCGGCCCACAGATTGATGTCGGCTTCGCGCGCGTAGGTGTCGATCTCGGCGAGCTCGGCATCGCTGAAGTCGAGCGCCTTCAGCGCGCCGACGCAATCCTCGACCTGTTCCGGCCGGCTGGCGCCGATCAGCGCCGAGGTCACCCGGCCCTTGCGCAGCACCCAGGCCAGCGCCATCTGCGCCAGCGTCTGCCCGCGTCGGCCGGCAATCGCGTTCAGCGCCTTGATGTTGACGATGGTCTTGTCGTTGATGAAGGCCGGCCTCAGCGACTTGCCCTGGCTGGCGCGGCTGCCCTCAGGGATGCCGCCGAGATATTTGTCGGTCAGCATGCCTTGCGCCAGCGGCGTGAACACGATCGAGCCGACGCCGAGCCCCTCCAGCGTGTCGAGCAGACCATCGTCCTCGACCCAGCGGTTGAGCATCGAATAGCTCGGCTGATGGATGATGCATGGCGTGCCGAGCTGCTTCAATATGTCGGCGGCCTCGCGCGTGCGCTGCGAATTGTAGGAGGAGATGCCGGCGTAAAGCGCCTTGCCCGAGCGCACTGCGTGATCGAGCGCACCCATCGTTTCTTCCAGCGGCGTTTCTGGATCGAAACGGTGCGAATAGAAGATGTCGACATAGTCGAGCCCCATCCGCTTCAGGCTCTGGTCGAGGCTGGCCAGCACATATTTACGCCCGCCCCACTCGCCATAGGGGCCGGCCCACATTTCATAGCCGGCCTTGGTCGAGATGATCAGCTCGTCGCGATAGGAGGAGAAATCCGTCCGCAGGATTTCGCCAAAAGCCGTCTCCGCCGAACCGGGCGGCGGGCCGTAATTGTTGGCGAGGTCGAAATGCGTGATGCCGAGATCGAAGGCCTTGCGCGCGATCGCCTGCTTGGTTCGGTGCGGTGTGTCGTCACCGAAATTGTGCCAGAGCCCGAGCGAGATCGCCGGCAATTTCAGGCCGGATCGCCCGCAGCGATTGTAAACCATTTTCTCGTAGCGGTTTTCAGCGGACACATAGGGCATGGGAGATCCTCAAAGCAAAAGCGAGCCCGGCAGGGCCATCGCGAAAAGGTGAGTCGGCTCTGCCCTCACCCTTAGCCTCTCCCGGTTTCTATGGGGAGAGGGTTCGACGTGTCGCAACCACTGAAGCCCGCACCTATTTCTTCTTTGCCAAGAGCCCTTTCTTCTTCGCCAACAGCCCTTCCGCATCCTTGACGCCCAGTGCCGCAGGCCGTTCGCAGGTGGTCTGCATGGCAACGAACTTTCCGCTCGCGCCCGACCGCAACAGGCCGGTCATCACATCGACGGCATGCAGCGCCAGTTCCATCGAACAGCGATGCGGCCGGCCTTCTGCGATCGCCAGCGCCATGTCGGCGAGACCGGCGGTGCGATAGTTGGCCATCATGCCATGCGAATGCATCTGGTTGGCCACGCCGAACGGATGCTTCCATTTCGGCAACTTCTTGACCGGCTTGGCGGCATTGGTGAAGCGAACGTCGCCGCCGAAGAAATTCGGATCCGGCAAGAACACCGTGCCCAACTCGCCGTAGAGTTCCATCGGCGCATGGCCATGGCTCCACACGTCCCAACTGGTATTGAGCGTCACCACGGCGCCATTCTCGAACTCCATCACGCCGTGGATCGTCGTCGGCGTGGCGACCAGGACTTTTTCGCCGGCGCGAGGCTTGGACGAGATCATGCGCTCTGTCTTCGGGATCGAAGCGAAGGCCGCCACCTGCTTCACCGGCCCGATCAGCTGGATCAGGTTGGTGATATAGTAGGGTCCGATGTCGAGCACCGGGCCAGCGCCAGGCTGGAAGAAGAAGTCCGGATTGGGGTGCCAGTGCTCCATCCCATGGTTCATCACATGGCATGTGCCGCTGGTGATCTTGCCGAGCTTGCCACTGTCGATCAGGTTGCGGACAAGCTGGTGCGCGCCACCGAGGAAAGTGTCCGGCGCCGAGCCGATGCGCAGTCCGTCTCTCTCCGCCAGTTTCTTCAGGTCCAGCCCTTCCTTGACCGACAGCACGAACGGCTTTTCCGAATAGACGTGCTTGCCGGCGTCGAGGATCTGTTTCGACACCTCGTAGTGCACCGCCGGAACGGTGAGGTTGACGATGATGTCGATGTCGTCGGCCTTCAGCAGCCCTTCGACTGTCTCGGCGCGCAGCTTGAACTCCTTCGCCCGCGCCTTGGCCGCATCCATGTTGATATCCGCGCAGGCGCGCATCTCGATGCCGCGAAACAGCGGCGCAAACGAGAAATACGCCTTCGAAATGTTGCCGCAGCCGATGACGCCGATCCCAAGTTTTTTTGCCATGCTGGTTTGCTCCTAATAGGTCTTGGCGGCTGCGATCGAGCGGCGGGCGAAGCGCTCGATGTCGTTGGGGTTGTCCTGTTCCATGACGTAGTATTTGGCGGCGCTCTTGGCGCGCAGCGCCTTGATCAGACCGGCCCAGTCGATCGTGCCGTGGCCGACATCCGACCAGCCGTCCTCGTCGAGGCCCTCGCCGGGCTTGGCGATGTCCTTGACATGGACGGCGGCGATGCGTTTGCCATGCTTCTCGATCCAGGGCAGCGGATCTTCGCCGCCGCGCACCACCCAGGCAACGTCCATCTCCCAGCCGATGTCGGGCGCTGCCGCAAGGATATGGTCCTGCGGCACCGAACCGTCGGCAAGCTTTTTGAACTCGAAATCATGGTTGTGCCAGGCAAAGCCGTAGCCGGCTTTTTCAGCTGTCTCGCCGACCTTGGCCAGGCGTGCGCCGAAGCCGCGCCAGCCGGCCGTGTCGGTCGGCCTGCTCTCGGCGACCAGGTAGGGGCAGATGAGCAGAGTGATGCCGAGCGCGTCGGCGATTTTGCGCACGCCGTCGAAATCGTTCTCGAGCGCATCGATCGAGAAATGGCCGGTCGGCATGGCGAGCCCGTTCTTGTCGAGTTCGGCACGAAACGCCTTGGGATCGTCATAGACGCCGCCGAACCCTTCGACTTGCGCGTAGCCGAGCTCGCCCAGCAGCTTGAGCACCCCTTCCCAAGGTTGGAAATTGCGGGCGCTGTAAAGTTGGAATGACCAATTCATCGTCTCTGTCCGTTCTCTGGGGATGGGCTTGAGGGTGAAAATTTCGGGGAGTTACAGGCGGGTGCCGGTGGCAGCGTCGAACAGCGAAGCGCGCATCGGGTCAAAACCGATGCTCACCGTGTCGGCATTGTTTGGCGTGCGCTCGGATGTCACCCTAACGGTGAAATTCTGATTTGCGAGCTTCAGCCAGACCAGCGTGTCGGACCCCATGGGTTCGACGACGACGACATTTGCCGTGGCTGTGAACGGCCATCCGGAGCCGCTGTTGAAGGCGACATGCTCGGGCCGGATACCGAACACGGCCGCCCCTGGCACGGGCTCCTTTTCGAAAGCGTAGGTGGCAAGCGGAATCCGCGCATCCTCGGCGACGAAGTGCCAGTTGCCATCATTTTTCTCGAGCCGGCCGTCGAGGAAATTCATCGCCGGCGAGCCGAGGAAGCCGGCGACGAAACGGTTGACCGGGCGGTTGTAGATGGTCTGCGGGGCGTCGAGCTGCTGGATGACGCCGCCCTTCATCACCGCGATGCGGTCGGCCAGCGTCATCGCCTCGATCTGGTCGTGGGTGACATAGATCATGGTGTTCTGCAGCTTGCTGTGCAGCAGTTTGATTTCGACACGCAGCTCGGCGCGCAGCTTGGCGTCGAGATTGGAAAGCGGCTCATCGAACAGGAAGACGTCGACGTCGCGCACCAGCGCCCGCCCGATCGCCACACGCTGGCGCTGTCCGCCCGAAAGCGCCGACGGCTTGCGCTGCAGCAGCGGCTCGATCTGCAGGATCTCGGCGGCCCGCGCGATGCGCTTGGCGATCTCGTCCCTGGGAATACCGGCAACGCGCAGCCCGAAGGACAGGTTCTTCTCCACCGTCATCTGCGGGTAGAGCGCATAGGACTGGAACACCATGCCGATGCCACGGTCCTTGGGCTCCTCCCAGGTGACGTTCTTGCCCTTGATGAAGATGCGGCCGTCCGAAACGTCGAGCAGCCCGGCGATGCAGTTGAGCAAGGTCGACTTGCCGCAGCCGGACGGCCCGAGCAGCACGATGAACTCACCCTCGGCGACATCGATGTTGAGAGTTTCCAGCACCGAGATTGCGCCGAAATTCAGCGACAGGTCCTGGATCGAGACGCTGGGATTTTCGAGCCTTGTCATCATCATCCTTTCACCGCGCCGGCGGCGATGCCACGCACGAAAAGCTTGCCGGAAACGAAGTAGACGACGAGCGGTACCAGGCCGGTCAGGATGGTGGCGGCCATGTTGACGTTGTATTCCTTCACGCCTTGCACCGAGTTGACGATGTTGTTGAGCTGCACCGTCATCGGATAGGTGTCGGGGCGGGTGTAGACGACGCCGAACAGGAAGTCGTTCCAGATGCCGGTCACCTGCAGGATGATGGCGACGACGAAGATCGGCAGCGACATCGGCAGCATGATGCGGAAATAGATGCCCCAGAAGCCGGCGCCGTCGACGCGCGCCGCCCGGAACAGTTCCTCCGGCATCGAAGAGAAGTAATTTCGGAACAACAGCGTCAGGATCGGCATGCCGAAAATGGAATGGACGATCACCAGGCCGCTCAGGCTGCCGTAGAGGCCGATTTCGCGCAGGATGATGACGATCGGATAGATCATCACCTGATAGGGGATGAAGGCGCCGACGATCAGGATCACGAAGAAAGTGTCGGCGCCCTTGAAGCGCCAGTTGGCGAGCGCGTAGCCGTTCACCGAAGCGATGGCGATCGACAGGATGACCGACGGAACGGTGATGCGCACCGAGTTCCAGAAGCCGCGCGAGAGCCCGTCGCAGTTGAGGCCGGTGCAGGCGCTGGACCAGGCCTTCACCCAAGGCTCGAAGGTGATCTCGAGCGGCGGTGAGAAGATATTGCCGAGGCGTATCTCCGGCATGCCCTTGAGCGACGTCACCACCATCACATAGAGCGGCAGCAGATAATACAGCGCCACCACGATGAGCGTGCCGTAGAGGAAGATGTTGCGGCGCGAGAACACATGCCGCGGCTTGGGCCCTCGCGGCCCGGATGCCTCAAGCCCGATAGAGCCCGTACCGGCAGGCAGGGGAACGGCAAGGTCAGCCACGCTTCTTGCCTCCGAATTCGAGATAGGCCCAGGGAACGATGACGACCACCACCGACAGCAGCATCATGGTCGAGGCGGCGAAGCCCTGGCCGAGGTTCTGGGCGAAGAACATGTAGTCATAGACATATTTGGCCGGCACTTCGGAGGCGATGCCGGGACCGCCGCTGGTCTGGGCGACGACCAGGTCATAGACCTTGACGATACCGGCGGCGATGATGACCAGCGCGGTGATAAAGACCGGTCGCATCATCGGAATGATGATGAAGAGATAGGTTTTTAGGGTCGGTATCCCGTCCACCCGCGCGGCCTTCCAGATATCCTCGTCGATGCCGCGCAGGCCCGCCAGCATCAGGCACATGATCAGCCCGGTGCCTTGCCAGAGCGCGGCGATCAGGATGCCGTAGATGACGATGTCGGAATTGTAGAGCGGATCGAAGCTGAAGCTTTCCCAGCCGAGGCCGCGCACCACCCCCTGGATTCCGAACTCCGGGTTGAGCAGCCACTGCCAGACCAGACCGGTGACGATGAAGGACAGCGCGAAGGGGTAGAGGAAGATGGTGCGGAACGTGTCCTCGAAGCGGATCTTCTGGTCGAGCAGCGCCGCCAGTATGAAGCCGATGACCAGAGAGAACACCAGCGACAGCACACCGTAGACCAGGAGGTTCTCGATCGAGACCAGCCAACGCGGCGTCGACCACAGACGATAATACTGGTCGAGCCCGACGAAGTTCAGCCGCGGCAGCAGTTTTGAATTGGTGAAGGAATAGAGCACCGTCCAGGCGCTGCCGCCGACGAAGATCACCAGTGCGGTGAGGACCATCGGAATAGAGGCGACCTTGGCGTTAAGGTTGCGGAAGAGTTGGTTGGGGCGTTCGCTCTTGCTCATCTGCACAGCCGGGCTGGATCGGGTAAGGCCGAAGGGTCAGGGCGGAAGGGTCATGGCCTTGACCCTGAGCTCCCGGCCCCGCGGCGGGCCGGGAGCGAGCGGTTCGTCGATCGTCAGTCCGCTGAGGCGACGATGTCGGCGAAGCGCTTTTGCGCCTCTTCCACGGTCATGTCCGGCTTGGCGAAGAACTCGGAGAAAAGGTCCTCCTTCTGCTTTTGGGTGTCCTGCGACAGCAGCTGGTCGGTCCAGGGCATGACTCTGCCCTTGGCCAGGATGTCGAGCCCTTTCTTCATGCAGTCGTTCGCCGCCTTGAGGTCGATATCGCCGCGCACCGGCAGTGAACCCTTCTTGAGGTTGAAGGCGACCTGCGTCTTGGGATCGAGCAGCGTTTCGGCCAGCGCTTCCTGCGCCTTGGACTTTTCAGCGTCCTGCAGCAGCGGGAAGTAGAAGGCGTCGCCGCCGGTGGCGATGACCTCGTTCAGGCCAAGGCCGGGAAGGCACGTGTAGTCCTTGCCGGCGGTCTGGCCGGCAACCTGGAACTCGCCCTGCGCCCAGTCGCCCATGATCTGGCCGCCGGCCTTGCCGGAGATGACGAGATTGGTGGCCTGGTTCCAGTCCTGCACATTGGTGTTCTTCGCCATCTTGCGGGCATCGTCCGCAGCCTTGAACACCTTGGCGACTTCGGGCCCGGCGGCGAATTCCGCATCCTTGTCGCGATAGACCTTCAAGAAAGCGTCCGTACCGCCAACCGCCGTAAGCAGCACGTCGAAGGCGCCCGAGGATTGCCAGGGCTGCCCGCCGACCGCCAGCGGTATGATGCCTGCCTTCTCCAGCGCAGGGGCGGCCGCGACATATTCATTCCAATTCTTCGGCACCGGCACACCGGCCTTTTCGAAGGCCGCGTTCGACAGCCATAGCCACTGCCAGGAGTGGATGTTGACCGGCACGCAATAGATCTTGCCGTCGAGGGTGCAGCCGTCGAGCAGGCTCTTCGGCTGTACGATTTCCGCCCACTTGTCCCTGGTGGCGAGCTCGGTCAAATCGCGCATCAGACCGGCCTGCACCAATTCTTCCGCTTGCCTACCGTGGTTGAACTGGGTGGCGCCCATAGGGTCGCCGCCAGTGATGCGGCTGATCATGATCGGCCGCGCCGTGCCGCCGGAGCCGGCGATGGCGCCGTCGACCCAATGATTGCCTGTCGCGTCGAACGCCTTGGCGAATTCGGCGACCGCCGCCGCCTCGCCGCCCGAAGTCCACCAATGGGTGACTTCCAGATCCGTCGCTGCCGCCGGGCCGGCTAATGGCAGCGCCACCGCCAACGCAGCGGTCATGATTTGGTATCGCATTTCGGCTCCTCCCAGAATCTGAAACGTTACAGATTTTCGATACGGCAATTGTTGGAGGCGCGCAACCCCCGAAGTGGAGCAGCTCGGCGTTTTTTTCGAGCCGCGAACAAACTCGCCGCGCAATGTCCGCCACCTTCACCGCAGCAAGGCAGGCTGTACTGCAAAAATGATGCTGCAATGCGTGAAATACGGCAAACCCTTGCTCTGCGGGCAAGTCCTTGCCGACGCACCCCGACTTTGCGTCGAACGGAGCGCCGCTCATCCAAGTTAGCTTTTACTGGCCGTTGCGCGATGGCAAGTGACAATCTGTAACGTTTCAGTATATAGGGTGTTCATCAGGCGGGCGAGCCGCCGATTGCCGACCTGCACGGCAACTGCTATGCGCCTGACGGGCGGGATGAATGGACAGAGATCAGACGGAAAAGGACGACGAGGCGTCGGGACTGGGCCGGCCGACATTGAAGACGCTTGCCTTCATGACCGGGCTGGGCGTCACCACCGTGTCGCGGGCCCTGAAGGACGCGCCCGAGATCGGCGCCGAAACCAGGCGACGCGTCCAGCTCGTCGCCAGGCAGATCGGTTACCGCCCCAACCGTGCCGGTGTGCGCCTGCGGACCGGCAAGACCAACGTCATCAGCCTCGTGCTCAACACCGAGCGCGAGATCATGAGCTTTGTCTCGGACATCATCTACGGCGTCTCGGAAGTCATCGCCGACACACCCTACCACCTGATCGTCACGCCCTATTCACGTTCTCAGGATCCCCTGGACCCGATACGTTATCTGGTGGAAACCGGCTCCGCCGACGGCGTCATCATTTCGCGCGCCCAGCCGAATGACCCCAGGGCCCGTTACATGCTCGAGCGCGGCATCCCCTTCGCCACGCATGGCCGCACCGATATGGGGCTGATCCACCCCTATCATGATTTCGACAACTACGCGTTCGCGACCGAGGCTGTGCGCCACCTGGCCGGCATCGGCCGCCGCAGGCTGGCTCTGCTGGCGCCTCCAGTCGAGCTGACCTACCACAGTCATACGCTGAACGGCTTCACAGATGCGCTGAGCGAGGTCGGCGCCAGCGAGATCCCGTTCAACACCGTTTCGGTCGACCATTCGATCGAGCAGATCAGGATGAGGACCGCGCAGCTGATGCGCCGCGACGTCAGGCCGGACGGTTTCGTCAGCAGTGCCGCTGCCGCGACACTCGCCATCGTCGCCGGCATCGAGGACGCCGGCCTCAAGCTCGGCCGGGACGTCGACGTGGTGTCCAAGCAGTCGTCCGACCTGCTGCACCTGTTCCGCAGGGAGTTGCTGGTCGTCAATGAGAACTTTCGGCTGGCCGGCGCCGAACTCGCCCGCTCGGTGCTGGGCTGGATCGGCGGCGAAACACCGGGCTCCTTGCAGAGCCTGAGCAAGCCTGGCGAGGTTGTGGCCTATCGCCGTTCCGACTAGAGCGGGATACGTTCAAATTGAACTGGCATCCCGCTCCATCTATTTGTCTTAGTCGCATTTCTGCGGCGCCAAGTGATTCCACTGGCTGCAAAATGCGCGCTGCTGACTGGCAGCCTTGGGCCCGGAAGCAGTAGGTCCGCTTGTGGTGTAGGAAGGCTGATAGCGGACGTTCAACTCCCAAGTTCCGATGTCGTGAGTGACCCAAAGGTGACATTTGCCGGTCACCGGTTCCCGTCGTGCGTTCTGGGAGCGCTTCTACCGCAAGGCACTATCCTTCGCGCCAATGAAATGGTCTGGTTCCAAGAGACCCTATTGGCGCAACTTAGCTATTCGTGAATGCGACGTTTGACCAAGGCGGAAAAGATTTCGAGTGGCCAACCCATGAGTGCCCCCTCGGGAATTGAAATGCTCCTTCGCTGGCTTCGCAGGCTGCCGATTCCCAACGATCGCATCGGGCATCTCGTACTGAGCGCCTTCCTGCTCGCGACCGCAAACACCTTCGGTTCCTCCTTGGCGGCTGCCCGGTTTCTATCGACCCAAGGCGGCGAGGGGATCGCGATTTACTACATGGTGTTCGCTCTCGTCTCGATTCCCGCGTGGGTTGTCTATGCCCGGATGATCGACCGCGGCAGCCGTGTTGTCCTGCTGCAGCGGTTCATGGTCGCCGTCATTGTGATGACAGCATTGTTGATCCTCGCCAGCGGGTTTGGCGGTACGGCAGCGGACTATGCGCTCTACGCAGGAATCAGCGTGTTGGAGTCGCTGCTCTACAGCGTCTTCCAAGTGGTGTTGATCGATTATCTGACTGCGCGCGAAATGACGCGCTATTCGACGCGTGTCGCTGTCGCCTTGTCCGCAGGGGGCATGGTGGGTGGCAGCCTCGCCGGCTTGCTTGCAGGTTTCGTATCGCCCTTCTGGCTGCTCTTCGGCATGCCGCTGATACTGTGCCTCTGCCTCGCGCATCTGGCCTGGCTGTCTCTCCGCTGGAAGCCGGCGGGCGAAAGGGAGGAGCAGGGAGAGTCCGGAATACTTGAAAACCTTCGCAGCATAGGCAGCATGATGCGGGGATTTTTAATAGCAATTCTGCTTTCAACCGCACTTTTCCTGAATATTGTTACGCAATGCATCGCTGAGTATATGGTTTTCAACATCTACACCGACAGTTTTCCGGACGAACAGTCGCTTGCCAAGTTCTTCGGACTGATGAGCGGCGCCCTGAATTTTGTTGGCATGGCGATCGGGTTGTGGCTGACCAGCCCGCTGATGCAACGGCTCGGCATCGCGCGCATGAACCTTGTTTTCCCAGCCGCGTGCGGAGTGAGCTTCATCGCCATGCTTGCCAGTCCGGCGCTGCCGGTCGCGATGTTTGCGCACGTCGTCTATGATGGTCTTTCCAAGAATATCGATGCGCCGGTCACGGCAATCAACTACAACGCAGTTCCAGGGCGGTTTGCAAGCCGGCTGCGCGCCTTCAACGACAGCCTGATCTATCCGATGGCATTGGCCGTATCCGGGCTGCTGGTCTGGGTGGTGGCGCAATTCGCAGGTCTTTTCGGTGTCGGCGTGCTCGGCGTTGTTCTTAGCCTCTGCTTCCTCGCATGCGGATGGAGTATCGGCTGGCGCTATGTCAGCGGGCTTGTAGGGATACTGCGAGAGGGGGCTGTCGATCTCGATCGCGACGAGTTCCTGATACGCGAAGCATCGGCCGTCGCCGCGAGCAACAGTGCGGACCTCGTCGTGATGCTAAGTGGACAGGACAGAACTGCGACCGAACTTGCTCTGCGTATTGTTGCCCATACCTCGATAGGACCATTCCTCGAACCAATCACCGAGAAACTCACGACATCGGGCGACGAAACGGTCATCGCCCTGGCTCGTGGAGGCGACCGGCATGCAGCAGATCTGCTGACACTCTGGCCCAATGCGGAACCGGTGCTCCGCGTCCGCATCGCCCAGTACCTTGTGGCAGTGGGGCGATCCCTGCCCGAGGATCGGGATCAGGCACCGGTGATGATCGCGCTCGATTTGGCTGCACGCCTCGGCAAATCGCCGGAAGCGGCGCAAGCGCTCGTAACGATGGCCCAGTCTCAATTGGAGGTAGCCACGGCACTGCTGCCGATCGCCGCCGCGCGGTGCGACGACGCGTTCACGCCGATGCTCGTCAGCATCATTCGCAATCATGCTTCGCTTGAAGAGGTCATAGTCAAGACGATCGCTGCCCTGCCTTATTCCAAGCCCGGGAGTACTGGTCTGCCCCAGGACCTGCTCGAGGAAGCCGTCCGTTCCAACGACACGGGACGACGAGTGATTGGTTATCAACTGGCGGTGCGAGGAGGCTGGCCGGCGAAGCGTATCGCTGTCGGGCTGACGGATCGGGATGAATCGGTACGCCGCGTCGCAATCGCGGCATTGGTCGCCCGCAAGGATTCCGTGGCAGCGGTATTGCCTATGCTGCGAGACGAGAATCCATCCGTCCGCCTCGCCGTCATCGAGGTGCTCGGCCACGTAGGCGCCACCGAAGCCCTGTTCAGCTATCTGCAGAAAGATGCCTTCCCCCGTATTGACAGGTATCGCCAATGGCGTCAGGCAGTGCCCGACAGCAACCTCGCCTGGGCTGCGATCGCCAGAATTGCAATGGCAGAGGCCAATCAGGCCGCGATCGACGAGGTCCTGGTGACGCTTGCTGCCCTGGGCCACAAACAGACGGTCAGCTATATCCGGCGCTTCCTGAGCGCCCGCGACGAGCGTATGCGTGCTCGCGCGGCAGAGGCAATTACCGCCGTCGACCAGCGGCGGTTGGTGACGCCGCTCATCCCACTGCTTGACGGTGATACGGCCAAGCGTGGCAAGACCCTGCCTATCAAAACCGTGCTCGATGCCATGAGCACCTCCTCGTTGCCCTGGCTACGCCGGGCCGCTGTGGCTGCACGATCATTGGAGTCCGATATGCCGAATGCCGAACACGGTTTGCTCGACCGCCTGCTTTTCCTGCGCAATGTGCCAATTTTCGAAAGCTGCTCGCTCGACGATCTGTATGCGGTGCAACAGGTCATGAAGCGCACCGACTACCTATCCGACGAGGTTATCGTCAAGCAGGGCGCGCATGGCGAGGAGCTTTTTGTCCTCCTTGAAGGCGAAGTCAAAGTGAGACAGCGCGGTCCTTCGGGCTTCACCGACTTTGCAACGCTGAAACCCGGCTCGATGTTCGGAGAAATGGCGCTGTTCGGCGAAGGTGAGCGCTCGGCGGATATAGTTGCGGTCGGGTACGCAAGCTGCCTTGTGCTGGAGCGTTCGCATTTCGAGGACCTTGCCCGGCAGCGGCCGGGTATTCTGCTGCAGATCTGCCGGGTGTTGGGTGGAAGACTGCGTGCCGCGAACCAGAAACTCCATGACCTGCAAACAGCGAAGTCAGCAAGGAGTGGGTTGCTGGAATCCAGTTCTACAGCCCAATCGCGCGGATTGCAGTGATTTTCAGGTAATCGGAATGTCCGTTACGCGGCGCAAAGCTGCCTACCGTCTTGTCGCCAGCGCAAGTCAGATATGGGTCAAAACGGACGTTCAGTAGCGTACGTTACTGCACCTCTGCCGCTTCCAATCCACCGTCAGCCCGCGCATCAGCGGCTGAAGCTCCATTGTGCGCGGCTGCTTGCCATCAAGTATTGCCTCGATCAGATCCGGCGCGAGTAGCGTCAGCCTGAGCATATGAGACACGAACGACCTGTCGAGGGTCTCCCCTTCTGCCAGTTCGCTGATCGTCGCGAACTGGCCTGATTCCAGTTGCTGCTTCCAGCGGAACGCCTGCACGACAGCTCGAAGCAGCGTGTTGTCGATGCGTGGGCGTGACGGCACCCATGGCTCGGCGCCGGCTGGTGAGACGATGACCTTGCGGCCGCCGCGCTTGCGGATGGCGAGCGGGATAGAGACGGTCAGGGTGGTGCCGTCGCGATTGATCTCGTGATTTATCATCAGGCCGCCTTCCGCAGGTTCGGCCGAAGCTCGGCAATGATGCTGGTGATCCCTTCGGTTCGAAGACGAATGGAGATGCCTTCGACATCGACGTCGATGCGCTCGACCAGAAGCTGGACGATGCGGGCCTGCTCGGTCGGGAACAGTTCGTCCCAGAGCGCATCGAACTGGATTAGTGCGTTACGCACCTCGGTCTCGCTGATGTCGCTGTCTTGTTCGCACACCACGGTCCAAGTCTTCACGATCATCTCGGGCGATCGGAGCAGAGCGCGAAGCTGGTCGATGACGGCTGACTCGATCTCGCCTGCTGGCAATGCCCTGCCCGCTTGCGCGGTGTCTCGGCAATGATCGAACGAACCTTGTCCCAGAGGTCTCGCGATATGATCGCCTGGTGCTCGCCGGGATAGCTCGTGCCCTTGTGGACGGCTTCGCCGATGTACACCCGGTTGCTGAGCAGCTTGTAGAGATAGCCCTTGTCGACTGGCCTGCCACCGCGGCTTGTGACGCCGTCGGCATTCAGGGTGCGTGCCAGAATGGTTGCCGATCCGATCGACAGGAACCGCTCGAAGATCATGCGGACCGTTGCGGCATCTTCCTCCTGGATGACCAGTTTGCGATTTTCGACGCGATAGCCGAGCGGGACGTTGCCGCCCATCCACATGCCCTTCCGCCGCGACGCCGCGAACTTGTCGCGGATGCGTTCGCCAATCACCTCGCGTTCGAACTGCGCGAACGACAGCAGGATATTGAGCGTCAGCCGTCCCATCGAGGTCGTCGTGCTTTGCTGAAACCGTCATGCCGATCATCGGGTCATTGCAGAGAGCGGGCATCACCAGCCTCCGCGGCATTGCAATGGCCGAAGGTACGCCTGAACAAACACGGATTGCCCTGCTCAGGGACGGCGACTATTTTGGCGAGATTGCACTGCTTAAAAATGTCACTCGCACCGCGAGTGTGAAAACGCTCACCCCATGCACCTTTCTATCGCTGCAGCGCGAACAGTTTTCATATCTGCTCGAACGTGCACCGCACCTACGGGCGCGGCTGGAACAGGTGCTGACCTCAAGAGAGGCAGAAGGTGAAGCGGAGCGGCCTTTGACAAAGGGCTCTGCACATGATCCTCTGACCCGAGGCGTCGGTTTATCGACGGCATGATCCCGACCGAAGCGACTATACAGTAATGATGCATCACACAAGCCCTCCCTTCGGAGCAAGATGCTAATTACGATAGTAGAGCCGCATCGTCGATTTCCCGAGTCCAACGAACTATCCGTTACGCAGGAGTTTGCTGATGCAAAACGAAATTGTTTTTGCCCATAATCCTTTTAGCGAGCTGACGGAAGTTCGCGCTAGCGCCTTGCATGGTTGGGGTGTGTTCGCGAGACGACTCATCCCTAAGGGGACAGTTTGGTGGCAGGCGCGTTCGCAAGATGTGCTGGTGATAGAGCGAGATCAATACGAAGCTATTGACTCCTTGCCCCGTACCGTTCTTGTCAATGGGCTTCTGGACGCCATTTTGCATTATAGCTACTACCCGAGTGGTCTTAACCGGCTTATTTTGATCCTGGATGGAGCACAATTCACCAACCATTCATTCACCCCCAACTCCGTCGACGACCCAACCAAACTTCAAAGCTTAGCGCTTCATGATATCGGACCGGGAGCCGAAATCCTGGAAGACTATTCCCACTATGGAAAATGTCCGTGGGCCCCTCTGTATGGCGAATTCGCGAAAGCGATTTGGGCACGGAATTGATGCTGCTGTCACGTTTTTCCGTTGATCTCATTACCAAAACTTGCTGATCAGAACCATGGCCCCATTTTCGCATTCCGGCCCGCGCGCAGTGTCGGCCATGTCGCTCAGGGGGCTTTCCGGAGCCCGGAACGCGACCATTTCTCGGATTGCCTCTTGCTCGGCCTCGTGCGGGAGGTGTTCGCCATCGCCTCCGAACGTCCGAAAGGGGCCGGCAGCGGACCGGCAGCTTTTGGCGTCCGAAGAACGATAGCGGACGTTCAGCCCAGTGGGACCAAGGTCTGAAGCTGACCCTTTCGAGACCTTCCGGAGTCGAATTCTCTTCTTGAAAGCCGACATTGGCCGGAACCAGCACTCGTGACCCGAAGCAGTCATTGACTGTTGAAGGCTCAATGTCCCGAAAGGGGTAGGAGACCATCATTCCACCCAGGTAGCCGTTCTCGTTGCTGGCCACGATGGACTCCTCCGTGCGGCGCAAATACAATCGATCCAACCAGTGAGGCGATCACTTAATGGCTGATGAACGCGTCAAGCGCCGTCTTGCCGCCATCGCTGTGGCCGACGTGGTCGGCTACAGCCGAATGATGGAGGCGGATGAGGCGGGTACGCTGGCGGCACTGAAGGAGCGGCGCAAGGCGATCCTGGAGCCGATCGTTCGCGATCGCGGCGGGCGGATCGTCAAGCTTATGGGCGACGGCGTGCTGATGGAGTTCACCAGCGCGGTGAACGCGGTCGAGGCTGCAGTCGAACTACAGGCCAAAATGGCGGAGGCCAACCAATCCGTCACCGAGCACCGCCGCATATTGCTGCGTATCGGCATCAATCTGGGCGACGTGATCGGTGAGGGCTCGGACATCTATGGCGACGGTGTGAACGTTGCGGCTCGCCTCGAAGCCTTGGCAGAGCCAGGCGGGGTCTGCGTCTCGGCCAAGGTTCATGAGGAATTGCGAGGCAAAGGCAACGCTGCCTTCGAGGACATGGGCGAGGTGGCGCTCAAGAATATCGTCAGACCGGTGCGGGTTTACCGTGTGGAAACGAGGACTGGTCAAGTGGGCGGGCGGGCCGCAACGACGTCTGCTGCCAGGCCCTCCATTGCCGTTTTGCCATTCGACAATCTGAGCGGCGATCCCAGTCAACAATACCTTTCGGACGGCATCACGGAGGACATCACCACCGAGTTGTCGCGGTTCAGAAATCTTACCGTCGCGGCGCGTCACGCTTCGTTCCATCTTGCCAGGATGGGCATCAACCCAATGCAGGCCGCCCGCGATCTGGGCGCGAACTACGTCATCGAAGGTAGTGTGCGGAAGGCGGGCGAGCGGATTCGCATTACTGCACAGTTGATCGACGCAAGGACAGGCAACCACGTCTGGGCGGAGCGGTATGATCGCGAATGCGACGACATTTTTGCTGTGCAGGACGAAGTCGTGGCAGCAATCGTGACGACGCTCGAGGGGCGAATGGTGGCCGCTGCTGCTCTTCAGGTGCGCAAGCGGCCAACGTCGAGCTGGACGGCCTATGACTTTTTCCTGCAGGGCCGGGAGCTGGCCGACGCCAACATGGAGAAGGAGGCCGTTCCGCTTTTTTCCCGCGCGACGGCGATCGATCCCGATTTTGCGCACGCTCACGCCTGGCTGGCGATCGCTCTCCTCGGCCGCTACTGGTTCGACACCGATCCACGAACGCTGCACGAAGCGTCACTTGCCGCACAAAGAGCCATGGAGTTGGACAGCAACGATCCGACGGTCCACCACGCCAACGGCATGGTCATGGTGTGGCTCCGCGAATACGAACGGGCCGGCGTCCATTTCGACCGCGCCGTCGCTCTCAATCCGGCCGATGCGCAAATTCGCGCGGACCGAGCGAATTGGTTGCGATACGCCGGCCGGCCGGAGGAGGCTCTGGCTTCAATCGACGACGCGCTGAAGAGAACCCCGTTTCCACCACACTGGTTCTGGGTAATTCGCGCCAAAATTTTGTTGGAACTGAGGAGATATGGCGAAGTCGTAGCGGCCTTGGACAACATGCCAAAAAAGGATCACCCCGCTTGGCTCACACTGGCGGCCGCCCATGACCATCTCGGCCATGCCGCTCTCGCTGCGCATGCGCTGGCGAAGGCTCGCGAACTTAGACCCAGCATCTCATCGCGGGAACTGATCGCTGTGAATCCTTATGCTCACCGAGATGCGCTCAAACCTCTGCTCGATGGCCTGCGCAACGCCGGATTGCCGGAGTAAGTAGGCCGCCAATGGGACATTGAAAATTTACACCACGCGGCGAGTTCACCGGAACGCATGCGGATGGCTTCGCGGTCGCAAACGATAGTTCGTCCCTTGAGGTTGCGGAACACCGCGCCTCTTGCCCCGGCCGTAGGCTACGCGCGGAGTGGGTGACGAATGCGGCGTTTCGCGTTCGTATCGTGAATGCCCAAAGATGGCGCGACCGAGCCGGCGGTAGGATTCGGCTCTGCCGTACAGCCGCGGAGCGTTCTACGTCGCCGTTGGGTGGAGGACCGCCCTTCAAGTGTGGCTCTCGGAACGACGTGGTTGCCGGACATTCCGGTCTTTCAGCTTCAGTCGACGGCCAAAGGAGGCTTTTCCCGACGGCGGAATGACAATGCGCGCGGCTATGCGGCCGCGCGCTTCAGTTGTCGGGGGTCCGACTGATCAGATCGCCTGACCACCCGAAACCTCGATCCGCTGTGCCGTAACCCAACGGTTATCCTCGCCCAGAAGGCTTGCCACCATCGGCCCGATGTCGTCGGGCAGCCCCACGCGGCCAAGCGCGGTCATCCCTGCGAACTGCGCGTTGACTTCGGCATTGTCGCGCACCAGCCCGCCACCGAAATCGGTCTCGATCGCTCCGGGCGCGACCGTGTTCACTGTGATCCCGCGCGCACCCAGCTCTTTCGCCATATAGACGGTCAAGATTTCGACCGCCCCCTTGGCGGCCGCATAGGCCGAGAAGCCCGGATAGGACACGCGGGTCAGGCCCGAAGAAAAGTTCACGATCCGCCCGCCATCTGCGATGAGCGGCAGAAGCGCCTGCATGAGGAAGAAAACGCCCTTCACATGGACGTCGAACAGACCGTCGAACTGCGCCTCGGTGGTATCGCCGATCATGGCGAATTCGCCGTGGCCGGCATTGTTGATCAGGTAATCGAAGCTGTCGCGGCCCCAGGTCTCTTTCAGCGCCGCGCGCAGGGTCTCGGCAAAGGCCGCGAAGCTGGCGACCTCGCCGAGATCGAGCTGCAGGGCAACCGCCTTACGGCCCAGGGCTTCGATCTCGGCCACAACCTCGCGAGCCTGAGATGCGTTGCCGCGATAAGTGACGATCACGTCGCGGCCATGCTGCGCGATGCTGACAGCGGTGTTGCGGCCGAGGCCGCGGTTGGCGCCGGTGACAAGTGCGATCTTGGTCATGCGGGAAGTCCTTTCATCCGAAGCGATGGGGACAACATGCGGCAAGAGCGTCTCCAGTTGTTGCCGATTCCTCGCGTAGTCTTGCCTGTTCCTGCAAATCTGGATCGGCCTTGCCGCACAGGATTTGCCAGAATGTCCGGATTTCTTGCCTGATCCTTCTTTAGTTCTTGCCTGAAACGCCACCACCCTTCAACTTGCCCCCAATGAGCCGAACGCTTCTCGACCTTGTGCGCAGCTTTGCCGACACTCATGCCGACCGTTTCGGGGCGGCGTCGACGCCTATTCCCGGCCTGACCGCGATCCGCGCCACGCAGCCCGGCGAATTGCAGGTGGCTGTCAATCGGCCGCTGGTGGCCATGCTGTTACAAGGTGTCAAGCGGGTCACGATAGGGGCCGAGACATTGGAATTCGGTCCGGGCGAGTCGCTGCTGATCTCGGCCGATGTGCCCACGGTCAGCCAGATCACGCAGGCAAGCCTCGGCGCGCCCTACTATTCGCTGGTGCTGGAACTCGACCCCGTCCTTATGCGGGAACTCGCGGTCGAGATGGCGGCGGTCCCGGGCGATCCGTGCAAGCCTGTCCGAGTGGAGCCGACCGACGCAGATGTCGCCGATGTGGCCCTGCGCCTGATGCGGCTTCTGGACCGTCCCTCTGCCCTCCCGGTCCTGCAAGGGCCGTTGCTGCGCGAGATTCATTTCTGGCTTCTGGCGGGACGGCACGGATCGGCCCTCCGCAGCCTCGGCGGGGCCGATGGCCATGCACAACGCATCGCCCGTGCGGTCGCTATGATCCGCGAAAGCTATGCACGGCCGATCCGCATCGAGGAACTGGCCGAGGCCGCGGGGATGAGCACCTCGTCCTTCCACCAGCATTTCCGCCAGACCACCACGCTGTCTCCCTTGCAATTCCAGAAGCAGTTGCGCCTGATCGAGGCTCGGCGCCAGATGCTGGCCGATGGCATGAGCGTGAGTTCGGTGTCTTATGCGGTGGGCTATGAGAGCGTGCCTCAGTTCACCCGCGAATATGGCCGTCTGTTCGGCAAACCACCGGCCCGCGACATACGACAGGCACAGATGGATGCGTAGTCTGACTCTGCTTC
The DNA here is from genome assembly GCF_055811515.1 of Mesorhizobium sp. WSM4841. Lineage (NCBI taxonomy): Bacteria > Pseudomonadati > Pseudomonadota > Alphaproteobacteria > Hyphomicrobiales > Phyllobacteriaceae > Mesorhizobium > Mesorhizobium sp. WSM4841. The sequence goes on along the minus strand of NZ_JBVVQC010000014.1, from coordinate 109,840 downwards.
AGAAGAAAGCGAGCGTCCGCTGTGGGCTCAATTGAGCCGTTCGTCGCGTCCGCCGCCGAGGACCGGAAAGGGTCGACACCTGCCGGAGCGTGAACGTCCCGTTCGGAGAACCGTCGGGAACGGCGGCTTATGGCGCAACCGCGACCTACCACCCGGCATCCGGAATGTCGGCTTTCAGTGAGCGGGCAAACCGACCACTATGACTGCCATCAGGCGCGAGTTCGCCGTCTACTGACTAATCCGGCGGCTAGGATCGGCGGCGCAAACCGGTTCTGTTCGGACTTGAGCTTGCCGTTCACAATACCTGCGCCATAACGGTTGTGTGGGAATGGATTTTCGCAAATCCGTCGATGAAGCGATCGATGGGGTAGGTCTGCTGGCCGGCCTGACCGGGCGATACAGCCAGTCGCCGGCGCTGGTGGTCAGAGAGCGTCCTCGGTTCGGGCTCGCGATCGGAACCCGGTCGAGATCGTCTCTTGAACGGAAGGCGGCCCCGTTGCCGCAGGTGATTTGAGATGCACAATCACCCGAAACAGAGCCGGGGCACCGATCGACTGAGTCCACAAAAGCACAGCGATCGGCCGAGGGAGACGGACAACAAGCGCCTTGCCGATCAGATTCGCAAGTTTCTCCGTAAGCACTATGCGAGCAAATATCGAGTGCGGTAAACAGTGGTCGCTCCACTTGGAACAAGAAGGGGAGATCGTCATGGCAGAGAACATTGCCCAGAAAACCTGTACGCCCTGCCGCGGCGGCATACCGCCGCTGACCGAGAAGGAAGCCGGCGGATATCTTTCTCAGACGCCGGGCTGGAATCTTCTGGAGGCGGGACACCTGATACGCCGCAAATTTAAGTTTGCGGATTTTCGGGAAGCACTCACCTTCGTCGACAGGGTCGGCCGGTTGGCGGAAGAGGAAGGGCACCATCCGGACATCTGCTTCGGCTGGGGCTACGCGGAAATCTCGCTGCAGACCCATAAGATCAGGGGCCTGCACGAGAACGATTTCATCATGGCTGCGAAGATCAATCAGCTAGCTGGTTTGTAGGAGCGGCCCTTGCTCAGCGCAGGCCGAGCTGCGTGCCGCACTTTGATAACGAAATCTGAAACCGCTGCCGATAGCCGGTTCCAGATTATCCCCATGCCCCCAAGAAACCACGTGGTCTGCTGAAACCCAGGCTCTCCCAAATCGTTGTGGTGTTAAACGGAGGACCGACCATGCGCAATTTCCTGATCAATTCCGCCCTTGCCTTGGCAATGGGCATTTCGGGCTTGCCGCTGATTACCGGCTCCACCGCGGCACAAGAATTCGAGTTCAGCATCGGCCGCGATGGCCCGCAACTCCGCACGCGCGAACGTTGCGATCCTTACGAAGACGATGACTGCTACGAGGGCCGCTATGCCGAGCAGCGCGTTGTTCGTCGCGGCTGCGCGGAAGACCGAGCGCTCGACAAGGCCGAGCGGATGGGCGTCCTACGGGCACGCATCGTCACGGCGGGTCGTCGCACTATCGAAGTGCGCGGTCGGTCGCGCGATGGTGAGCGCGTCTATCTGACTTTCGGCCGCGAGCGCGGCTGCCCCGTCTATTGACGCAAGTCAGTGCGAGCCGATGACCACGGCATAGGTGCCGAGTGTGCGGGCGAAGTAAGACCGTCCAGTGGCTAGGCTGTGGGACGAAAACCGCCAGAAGTTGGACTACCCCTTGGGGCGACTCCCGCTACGCGAACGCCCGCTTTGGGTCATGTGTAGGGTTTCGGATGCCGGCCCAAGCGAAAGCCTGTCCTTCGGCAGGGGGCCGACGTCGGAAAGCCTCCAGGGAAGGAAACCGCGACCTCAATATGTATGCCGGCAATGTCTGCTTACGGGAAGTGGCAAAGCTGGCCTCAACGGCCGACATGGGGCGCTAACCTGCCGCTCCGCTCCCCCAAGGGCCATGGAACGCGCCCGGCCCGTCGAAGCGCTCGAAGCCGTGCGCGCCGAAGAAATCGCGTTGCGCCTGGATCAGGTTCGAGGTGCCGCGGCCCTGGCGATAGCTGTCGAAATAAGCAAGCGCCGACGACATCGCCGGCACCGGCGAGCCGGCTTCCGACGACCTTGCCACGATGCGCCGGAGCGATGGATGCGCGTCCTGCATCATTGCGATGAAAGCCGGCGCCATCAGCAGATTGGTGGCCGCCCCGCCGCTGCCGAAGGCTTCCGCCATGGTGTCCAGCAATTGCGAGCGGATGATGCAGCCTGCCCGCCAGATCTTGGCGATGGTCGGCATCGGCAGGTTCCAGTTGAATTCCTTCGACGCGCCGCTCATCACCGCGAAGCCTTGCGCGTAGGCTGATATCTTGCCGGCGAACAGCGCCAGTTCGAGATCGCCAAGAAGCGCGTCCTTGTCTGCGGAAATCTTGGTCAAGCCGCCATTGCCATAGGCCTTTTCGGCGGCCAGGCGCTCGTCCTTGATCGACGACAAGACGCGCGCCGCCACCGCGGCCTCGATCACCGTGGCCGGAATGCCGAGCTGCTGCGCCTCGATGACCGACCATTTGCCGGTGCCTTTCTGGCCGGCGCGGTCGAGGATGATGTCGACCATCGGCTTGCCCGTCTTCGGATCGTCGGCAGCCAGCACCTTGGCGGTGATTTCGATCAGATAGGAGTTGAGCCGGCCCTTGTTCCAGCCGGCAAACACCTGTGCGATCTCCTTCGGCCCCATGCTTAAGCCGTCGCGCAAGATGCCGTAGATCTCGGCGATCATCTGCATGTCGGCATATTCAATGCCGTTGTGGATGGTCTTGACGAAATGCCCGGCACCATCGGTGCCAAGCCATGCCGCACAGGGCTCATCCCTGAACTTGGCCGAAATGGCGGTCAGCACCTTTTCGACGCGTTTCCAGGACTCTTCCGTGCCGCCGACCATGATCGACGGTCCATGGCGCGCGCCCTCCTCGCCGCCGGACACGCCCATGCCGATGAAGGTGAGACCCGAATCGGAAAGCTCGGAAAAGCGTCGCATCGTATCGCGGAAATTGGCGTTGCCGGCATCGATGACGATGTCGTTGGCCGACAGCACGCCGCGCAGCGCCGATATCTGCTCGTCGACCGGCTTGCCGGCCAGCACCATGATGATGATCGGCCGCGGCGGCCGAATGGCGGCGGCGAGTTCCTCCAGGCTGTAGCAGGGCACGACCATGTTCTTCAGCGCGCCGGCATTCTCGACAAAGGCGTCGGTACGTGCGGCGGTGCGGTTGAAAACGGCTATACGGTGCCCCTTCTCGGCGATATTGAGCGCCAGGTTGGAGCCCATCGTGCCAAGGCCGATCAGACCGATTTCGGCTTTTTCCATCGTTTCTTCCCTGCTTTCGGATCATTTGCCGAGGCCGCGATTTGCGGCGACGCTCATTCTTCTCCGGATTCTTGCCGAGATGATTGACGGGCCTTCAGGGCCGCGTCAACCGCACTCGCCGAATTGTGTTGCAGCTTGTCCTCACGGCCTGATGTCGATCGGCGCCTCGATCTTCACCATCTCGAAGTCCGAAATGAGAACATCGAGCCGTGCCGTCCATCGGCCTGGGACCGGGACGACGAGATCGTCGACGCGCCAGGTGCCGTCGCCTGGTTTTTTCGCCGCGCGCTTGATCGGCTCGATGCCGGAATCGGGTTTTGACAGCACCAGCGTCACTTGCTCAGCGTCGAGCGGGCCGAAATCCCCGGTCATGATGACGATCGAGGCGGCAACCGGTCCAACATGGCCGGGCGTGATGCTGAGGTCGGCCATCGCCTTCGGCGTGTGGATATGCACCGATGCCGGCTGCGCTGCTGCGATCGCCAGGGCGCGTGGCGGCGGCGTGAAGCGCCAGCCGGCGGCAACGCCGAAGATCGCCAGAACGATCAGCATTTCAATTCCGATCGAGCGGACCAGCCTCCTCTGTGCTTCCGTCTCTCCCGCTTCGGCCGGACCGGTCAGCTTCCAGCGGTTGATGGCGGCCAGAGTGAACAGAAACAACAGCAGTGCCAGCTTGACCAGCAGCAGCCGACCATAGGCGGTCTCGAGCAAAGCTGGGGGCGCCTGCACCTGGACGACAGCCAGCACGGTGCCGGTGGTCGCGAGCACGGCCACGACAGGCAGGATCGCCTGGGAAACCCGATGCAGGAAAGGCGCGGCCTCGGCCGGCTTCCGGCTCATGGCGAGACCGAGCGGCGCCAGCGCCCCAGCCCAGAAGGCAATGCCGGCGCCGTGCAGAAACACCATCGGCCCTGTCAGCCATTGCGGTTCGGCGGCACTTGCATGCCCGCTGGCGGCGAGGGCGGCGCCGACACCGGCCAAACCGGCAGCGGCAAACAGATTTGCGCCGCCGCGCGGCCCGACCAACGACAGCAGGCCTAGGCCAAGCGCCACCAGCGCGACCAGCACCGTCCGGCCGAAGCTGGTGGCGAGCCCGGCCTTCCAGATGTCCGGCTGCGCCAGCCGGGCGAGCGGTGCACCGAGCGCGTCCAGTCCCTGCAAGCCGAGCGACAAGGGCGCCGCGGCAAGGCCGCACAGGATCGCGGCGATGACGAAGCGCTGGCCGGAACGCCCGCCCTTTGCCAGCCAGGCGATGGCAAAAGCGCCGCCGACGCCGAGAAACAGGCCGACATAGAGAAAGACCTTGCCGATCCAGATTGCCGACCTCAGGCCCCGGTCGACAGCTTCGGAGACGGCCGGCGCAGCGCTCGGCGCGCCGATGGAAAACAGCGCCGAGCCGCCGACCGGATGGCCATCGGCGGAGATCACCCGCCAGCTCAGCACATGCGTGCCGGATCCAAGCCTTTGCGGATTGTCGATGTCGAGCGTCTGGCCGTTGAGCCGAAATGACGTCAGCGAAACCGGCGTTCCATCAGGCCGTACCAAGGTCAGCACCAGCGGCGACACCGGCTCGCTGAAGGTCAGCGACAACTGCGCGGGACTCTGCTCCAGCACGGCGCCGTCCGCCGGCTCGGTTGTGACCAGCGCCGCGTGGGCGAAGGCCTGATTTGGCGCGGCAATGGCGGCAAGCAGCACGATCGCAGCCAACAGGCAGATCGCAAATCGGCCGGTTGTGCACACCGTTCGCAGCAGGGATGCAGCACTCATGTCACAAAAACAGCGGCGCGCTCTTTCGAACAAAGCGCGCCGCCAAACAATCATTGCTTCGGCGCAAGCTTGAGGCTCGGCGCCGGATTTTCCAGCGCGTCCTCATCCTGCCCGGCCGCTGGAATCTCGATCCAGCGTTCGGCGGCGCCGTCGCATTCCTGCACCACCGGGAAGTAGAGCGTTTGGCCTGCCGGCAGATCCGCCGCCAGTGTGCCGCGGAAGACGAATTCGTCGTAGAATTCGTCCGGCAGGCTGCCGCCGCTCCAGTTGACTTCCTTGACGCCGCTGGACACCTCTTGACCATGTAGCTGATAGGATTTCTCGTATCTGCCGTTCTTGACCTGCAGCGTCCAGCCGGCTTTCGGCATCGGCTTCACTGAAATCACTCCTTCCGGGATTTGCACGCGCACCGCGGTCGTCGCCTTGCCCTCACAGCCATGCGGCACGCGCAGGATCGCCTTGTAGGTCGAGCCGACAGGCGCCTCCTGGGTTTCGAGCGTGACATGGGCGAAAGCCGCACCCGTCCCGAAGACGAGAAACGCGCAGGCCGACAAAAGATACTTGTTCATGATGGTCTCTCTGATTTCCATAACGGTGCTTCTGATTGCGACCTTTAAGATTTTTCCGGATCAATTAGCATGGTCAGCCATGCCGCCCGTTTCGCCCATGCCCTCGACGGCGAACTCGACGGTCACCGTGCCGGCCTTTTCGAAGGTCAGCGTGGCGGAAAACGTCTCGCCTTGCTTGGGCTGACGCTTCAACCCGAAGAACATCAGATGATAGCCGCCGGGTGCCAGCGCGACCTTGCCGCCGGCCAGGATTTCGAGGCCGCCGCTGACCGGCCGCATGGTCATGACACCGTCCTTGACGCCCATCTCATGCAGTTCGGTCTTGGCCGAAATTTCCGAGGAGATCGACAGCAGCCGGTCCGGCGAACTGCCGGTGTTGGTGATACTGAAGTAGCCGCCGGCCACTTTGGCGCCAGGCGGCGTGGCGCGCGACCAGGGATGCACGATCTTGAGGTCGCCAACCCTAAACTCATGCGCGAAAACGGCCTGGGCGCTGACGAACAGGAGGGCGAGGAGGAACACGGTGATGCCGAGTCGCTCCTCGAAGCTGTGCAGGAAGGACCTGTTGCGGCCGAACCGCGCGCGAAAAGAATGAGACATGATAGCTCCAGAACTGAGAAATCGCGCCGTCGGCCGGTCGCGAACAGTTTCGATGTTGAACGAATTCGCCCGCGAAAAATTCCGCAAGGCGAACTGGGACGGATCAGGCCGACGCCGGCGGCGCGCGCGGATTCGACGGAGAGCGGTCGCGGGCAAAGTCGAGATGCCTGAACGCCGGCAGCACAAAGGCGACGGTTTCGTCGGAAAAAATGCCGGACACCGTGGCGGCAGCGGGTGGCGGCGCGTAAACAGCCGAGGCCATGCCGCAGCCAAGCATGCAGCAAGCCGGCATGTGCTGCTGCGGATCGCCGCCTGGAAGCTGGGCCGCGCCCTCCTGGGTGCAGATGACATTGCCGAAGGCGTCGAGTTGCGAAGCATTCGGGCTTAAGCCGAAGGCGAATGCGCCAAGCGCCGACTGAAGCACGAGCAGGCAGGCCACGGCGAACGCGGCCGGTATGCTCCATCGTCTCCGCCGGATATTCAAAGACCTGCCTCTTCACGCAGCAACGGCCAGATGTCTAGCACGGGCTCAGCAGGTGGAAAATCGCCAAATCACTGCTGCGGCAACGCGGCGCGATCGGGGCGCTGCTGGCCTTCCGGAATCGACGTCAGCAGCGTGTGCCGTGCCGACTTCAGATGCTTGCGGCAGGCGGCGTCGACCTTATCGGGATCGCGCGATTTGAGCGCTGCGATATAGGCCAGATGCTCCGCGACCGCCACTTCGTTGCGCTCGCGCTCCTGCGCCTTGTTCCACTGGTAGTGGTAGTGGAAGATCATAGCGATGACGTCGTAGAAATCGACGATGAAGCGATTGTGCGACGCGCGGTGTATCAGCCGGTGAAAGCGCTCGTCGAGCTCCGAGAATTCGTTGAAGCGCGTGGCGATCTCGCGCGCCAGCAGGCGATGCTCGTCTTCCAGGAGGTCGAGGTCGGCCCAGACCGGGCTGTCTTCCGGCAGGGCGGCAAAGGCGGCAGCCGAGCGCAATTCGAACATCTCGCGGATTTCGGTCAGTTCCAGCGCAAAAGCGCGGGTAAAACCTTTCAGCACCCAATGGCTGTTGCGGCGTTTCTCGATCAGCCCGAAGCGGGAGAAGCGGATCAGGAACTCGCGCACGCTGGTGGTGCCGACGCCGATCTCGCGCGCCAGCTCGAGCTCGTTGATCTGCATGCCGGGCTCGGCGCCGCCGGCAAGCAGCCGCCGCATGAAGGAGCGCTCGATGATCTGCGACAGCGTGTCGGTCTCTTCCTCGGGGAAAAAGTCGTCCGGCCGCGGCACGCGCAAAACCGTCTTGCTGCGCTTGTTCCAGGTGATCAGCCCCGTCTCTTCCATGCGCGCAAGGATGGTGCGGATCGTCGTGCGGCTGACGCCGAGCAGCGCGCCCAGCTCGGGCTCAGACGGCAGGCTTTTCGTTTCATCGAGCAGCCGCAGACCGCGATTGTAGGCGTCCTTATAGACGTTATTGCTCTTCGACATCCCTGCCCCATTGCGCGCCGGCGCTTGCGGCGGCCGGCTTGAAGCGCGATATTGATAAACGTTCCTAGCGCAGGCCCCCAAAAAGCGGAATTGCTCTTCAGAAGTCAGCCTGGTTTCAGTGTCCGGTTCTCTGCGCATCCATAGGATACGCGCGGCGCTGTCACGAAAAAACAATTGACGCAAAACTGTTTTTTCACGATAAAAGACATTATCTTTTAACAGGCGCGTGTCAATCCGCTAGCGCATCCCAGGAACACCCAGGAAACTGCCCGTGAACGCCGCAAACAGCATTCTTCTGTCTCCCGCCGACAATGTCGCGGTCGCCAATGGCCGCATCGAGATCGGCGCGGTGCTGCCGGGCGCCGCCGTCGCCACGGCGCTGATCGAACCTGGCCACAAGGTGGCGATCAAGCCGATCGCAGCCGGCGAGGCCGTGGTCAAATACGCCCAGGCGATCGGCCGCGCCACCCAGGACATTGCGCCCGGCGAGCATGTCCATTCGCACAATCTGGTCTTCGAGTCCGGGCGTTTGCCGGTGGTGCCGCCGAGCGAAGCCGTGCACGCGACCGAGGCCGACCGCGCCCGCACCTTCATGGGCTACCGTCGCTCCGACGGCCGTGCCGGCACGCGCAATTTCATCGGCATTCTCGCCAGCGTCAATTGCTCGGCCACCGTTTGCCACGCCATCGCCGACGAGGCGAACCGCACGCTGCTGCCCAGATATCCGGGCATCGACGGCTTCGTTCCCATCGTCCACGGCCAGGGCTGCGGCATGAGCGCAACCGGCGACGGCATGATGGTGCTGCACCGCACGCTGGCCGGCTATGCCCGCCATCCGAATTTCGGCGGTGTGCTGATGGTCGGTCTCGGCTGCGAGGTCAACCAGCTCACCCTCTATGGCCAGAAGGGCGTCGCTGCGGGAAAACGCCATTTCAACATCCAGGAAGCCGGCGGCTCGCGCAAATCGGTCGAGAAGGCGTTGGTCGTGCTGGCCGAGATCGCCGAGGAGGTCGGCAAGCTTGAGCGTGAGCCGATTCCGGTCAGCGAGATCGTCGTCGGCCTGCAATGCGGCGGCTCCGACGGCATGTCCGGCATCACCGCCAATCCGGCGCTGGGCGCCGCCGTCGACATCCTGGCCGGCGTCGGCGGCATCGGCATCCTCTCGGAGACGACGGAAATCTACGGCGCCGAGCATCTGCTCGCCTATCGTGCGGCGAGCCCGGAGATCGCCGCCAAGCTGGACGGCTATGTGAAGTGGTGGGAAGACCATGTCGCCAAGCACGGCGCTTCCATCGACAACAATCCGTCGCCCGGCAACAAGCGCGGCGGCCTGACCACCATTTTGGAGAAGTCGCTGGGCGCGGTCGCCAAGGGCGGCCAGACGCCGCTCAACGGTGTCTTCGGCTATGCCGAGAAGGTCACCGGGCACGGCTTGGTGTTCATGGACACGCCCGGCTACGACCCGGTCTCCGCCACCGGCCAGGTCGCGGGCGGCGCCAACGTCATCGTCTTCACCACTGGCCGCGGTTCCTGCTTCGGCTGCCGGCCGACACCGTCGATCAAGGTCGCCAGCAACTCGACCATGTACCACGTGATGGAAGAGGACATGGACGTGAATTGCGGCGTCATCGCCTCGGGCGAAAAGACCATCGCCGGCATGGGCCGCGAGATCTTCGAACTGATCGTCGAGACGGCTTCCGGCCGCAAGACCAAGAGTGAGGAGTTCGGCTACGGCGACAACGAGTTCGTGCCCTGGCACCTCGGAGCGACCCTCTAGACCAGCCACTAACTGACTTAAGACATAGACGGGCCAGAGACATAGACGGGCCAGGCAAATGGCCGGTGGGAGGCTTTGCATGAAGAAACGCTGTGTTGGCAGCACTGCGCTGGAAATAACCGAGGTCAGCTTCGGCGGCGCGGCGGTCGGCGGCCTCTACCGAGCTTGCCCGCGCGAGGCGGCGATGCAGACGCTGCAGGTCGCCTGGGATGCCGGTTTGCGCTATTTCGATACGGCGCCCTTCTACGGCTTCGGCCTTTCGGAACGCCGCTTCGGCGATTTCCTGCGTGACAAGCCGCGGGACTCCTACGTGCTGTCGACCAAGGTCGGGCGCCTGTTGCGGCCGGTGCCGGAAGACCAGATTCCGGACCATTCCTATGTCGATCCGCTGCCCTTTGCGCTCGACTACGACTATTCCTACGACGGCATCATGCGTTCGGTCGAGTTCAGCTATGCGCGGCTTGGCCTCAATCGAATCGACATCCTGTTCGTCCACGACATCGGCGTCTACACGCATGGCGTCGAGAAAACGAAGCTGCATTTCCGCCAGTTTATGGATGGCGGGCTGAAGGCGCTGGAAGAGCTGAAGTCGTCCAGGGTCATTTCCGCCTACGGCCTTGGCGTCAACGAGGTGCAGATCTGTCTCGATGTCCTGCGCCAGGCGCCGCTCGACTGCATCCTGCTCGCCAGCCGCTACTCGCTGCTCGACCGCACCGCCGAAGCCGAACTGCTGCCGCTTTGCCGGCAACTGCAAACCTCGCTGATCATCGGTGGCGTCTTCAATTCCGGCATCTTGGCGATCGGCCCGGTGCCGGGTGCGCATTTCGATTACCTGCCGGCTACCCAGAACATTCTTGACCGCGTCGGCGCCATGGAAAAAATCGCCGCCGAGGGCGGCTATCCGCTTGCCGCGGCGGCGTTCCAGTTCCCGCTGCACGAGCCTGTGGTGGCTTCTGTGCTGACGGGCACCGCCAAACCGACCAATCTGGCGCGAAATCTCCAACTGCTCGACGTCCAGGTGCCCGAAACCGACTTCGCCAAATATGATCCCTACACGGTCGTTCAGAAACTTGGCTGATGCGCTGCGGCCTTCGCCGGTTAAACGGCGGACGGTGCGATCAAGAGGCGTCACAATCGTGCCCGCAAGTAAAGAATGAATATTCCATCTTGACTGGTTGCTGGAATTAATATTCCATTCCTTTTCGGAGAGGATCTGGAGGGTTTCCAATGAGGATCGGCACTCCCTTCCGGTCGAGGCATACGGAGGGCGATGCGAAACACCGCTTGCGTCGACCCAACCTATGCACTATCAAAATACGGTAAATGTTTTTTATTGATAAAGTTCTGTTTGGGCAGCGCCTATCCAAACCGGGCTTCCGCAACGTTCACCGGGCGACTTAGGGAGGAAGTCTAATGAAATTCGTGACCAGCATTCTCAACCGCCGCGCATTCGTGGCGCTCGCCGCCGCCTCGATGCTTGCCGGCGTGATGCATTCGGCGCCGGCTTCGGCGGCGGACGTAACCATTCCGATCATCGTCAAGGACACCACCTCTTTCTACTGGCAGATCGTCCTGGCCGGCGCCCGCAAAGCCGGCAAGGACCTCGGCGTCGACGTGCCGGAACTCGGCGCCCAGGCGGAGACCGACGTCAACGGCCAGATCTCGATCCTTGAAAACGCCGTCGCCGGCACCCCGGCTGCCGTCGTCATCGCACCGACCGAAGCCAAGGCGCTCGGCAAGCCGATCGATGAGGCGGCCACCAAGGTCAAGATCATCGGCATCGACTCCGGCGCCGACTCCAAGGCCTTCACTTCGTTCCTGACCACAGACAATATCCAGGGCGGCCGCGTCGCCGCCGACGGGCTGGCGGCCGCGATCGCCGAAGCCAATGGCGGCAAAATCGAGGGCGACGTCGCCCTGATCACCGCGCTTCCCGGCGCTGGCTCGCTCGAACAGCGCGCCCAGGGCTTCAAGGAACAGCTTGCCGCCAAATATCCCGGCCTCAAGCTCATTGCCGACAAATACGCCGACGGCCAGGCCACGACCGGCCTCAACATCGCGACCGACCTGATCACCGCCAACCCGAACCTCAAGGGCATCTTCGCCTCCAACCTGATCATGGCGCAGGGCGTCGGTCAGGCGATCGCCGAGAACAGCCTTGCCGGCAAGGTCGGGCTGATCGGCTTCGACAGCGACGAGAAGCTGGTCAAGTTCCTTAATGACGGCGTCATTTCCGGCCTCGTCGTCCAGGATCCGTACCGGATGGGCTATGACGGCATCAAGACGGCGCTCGCTGCCTCGAAGGGCGAGAAGGTCGAGGCCAATGTCGACACCGGCGCCAACCTCGTCACCAAGGCCAACATGAAGGATCCGAAGATCGACGCGCTGCTCAATCCGAAGCTCGACTGAGCATCGGCATTGGCGCACCGTTTCCGGGGCTTTTTGCCCCGGAAACGACCTACACTCGTGCCACTCGTGAGGCCGATCTGGGAGGATTGTCATGACGACGACGGCGCAGGAACTGCATCCGGCCCCAACGCTGGAACCGGGCAGGACGATCCTCGAACTCAAGGGACTGGAAAAGCAGTATCCCGGCACGCACGCGCTGAAGCCGGTTAACCTTGCCTTCAAATCCGGTGAAATCCACGCCATCGTCGGCGAGAACGGTGCCGGCAAATCCACCCTGATCAAGCTTTTGACCGGCGTCATGCCGCGCACCTCCGGCGACGTCATCTGGGAGGGCAAGCCGGCAGCGCTGGCGACGCCGCATGAGGCGATGGCGCTCGGCATCAATGCCGTGCATCAGGAGGTCGTTCTGTGCCGCCATCTCACTGTCGCGGCCAACATGTTCCTCGGCGAGGAAGATTCCCGCTTCGGCATCCTGCAGCAGCGGGCCATGGTCAGGGAAGCGCAGAAGATCATCGACGATCTCGGCTTCGATCTGCCGGCGCATGTCGTGCTGGGTGACCTGACCATAGGCCAGCAGCAGCTGATCGCCGCCGCCCGTGCCACCGTGCGCGGCACCAAGTTCCTGATCTTCGACGAACCGACTGCCTATCTCACCCGCAAGGAAGCCGACCAGCTGTTCACGCTGATCCGCCGGCTGAAGGGCGAAGGCGTCACCATCATCTATATCAGCCACCGCATGGAAGAGGTGTTCGAGCTCGCCGACCGCGTCTCGGTGCTGCGCGACGGCACGCTTGTCGGCACCAGGAACATCGCCGAGACCAACGACGCCGAACTGGTCAAGATGATGATCAACCGCTCGATCGAGCAAGTCTATCACAAGGAGCATTTTACCCCGGGCGCGACGCTCCTCGAAGCCAGAAATCTCTCCGGCAAGGGCTTCGAAAATGTCTCGATGTCGGTCCGTGCCGGAGAAATCGTCGGGCTCTACGGCCTGATCGGCGCCGGGCGCAGCGAGTTCGTCACCACGCTCTACGGCCGTCACCGCAAGTCGGCCGGCCAGATCCTCTGGGAGGGCAAGGCGGTTCAGGTCAACTCCGAGCATGACGCTATCAGGCTCGGCATGGCGCTGGCGCCGGAAAGCCGCCGTGACCAGGGCCTCTGCCTCAACCTGCCGGTCGGCCTCAATCTCAATCTGCCGATCTACAAGCGCATCTCCAGCAATCTGCTGATCTCCAGCGCACAGGAGAAGGCCGAGGCGGATCGCCAGATCGCCAATCTCAGGATCAAGACGCCGACGCGCAACGCACTCGCCTCCAGCCTGTCCGGCGGCAACCAGCAGAAGATCGTCATCGGCAAATGGCTGGCGCACGGCGCCAAGCTGTTCATATTCGACGAGCCGACAGTTGGCGTCGATGTCGGCACCAAGGCCGAGATCTACCGCCTGTTCGGCGAACTGTTGTCCAAGGGCGCCGGCATCATCCTTATCTCGTCCTATCTGCCCGAGGTCTATGAACTGGCCGACACGCTGCATGTGTTCCGGCGCGGCAAACTGGTGGCCACTCATGGTTTCCACACTGCCGACCATGAGGAGATCCTCACCCAGGCGCTGGCCGAGAAACAAGAAAAACCGGGAGGACAGATATGAGCACCGAGGCGATCCCGGCCGAAAGGCCGAAACGCAACTACAACGCCCTGTTCGGGCTGACGCTGCTGGCGCTGCTGGTATTGTTGTGGGTCATCCTGTCGGTGGCGACGCCGAGCTTCGCCTCCGCCAACAACATCTCGAACCTGCTGCGGCAAGGTTCGATGATCGCCATCCTGGCGGTTGGCCAGACCTTCGTCATCATCACCGGCGGCATCGATCTTTCCGTCGGCGCCGTGGTCGGCTTCGCCACCGTCATCGCGGCGATGCTGATCAACGCCGGCGTGCCGATTTTCCTCGCCATCCTGATCACCTTGCTGGTCGGCGTCGCCATCGGCCTGTTCCACGGCTTCGGCATCGTAAAGATGGGCCTGCCACCCTTCATCATCACGCTGGCGACACTGACCTCGCTGCGCGGCATCGGCCTCTTGATGACCAACGGCAACTCTATCTCGATCAACAACGATGCCTTCCAGACATTTTCGCGCAGTTCCTTCGCCGGCATCCCCAATCTGTTCTGGATGGTGATCCTCGTCGGTATCCCGGCCTACATCTTCCTGCATCACAGCCGCTGGGGCCGGTATCTGTTCTCGGTCGGCTCCAACGCCGAGGCATCGCGGCTTTCCGGCGTCAACGTCCAGCGTACCATCTACATGGCCTATACGCTGTCTGGCCTGTGCGCGGCTTTTGTCGGCGTGCTGCTTGCCTCGCGCATCGGCATCGGCAATCCGACGCAGGCCGAGGGCTGGGAGTTGCAGGCGATCGCCTCGTCAGTGATCGGCGGCACCTCGCTGTTCGGCGCCGTCGGCTCGGTGCACGGACCGCTGCTCGGCGCTTTCATCCTCGCCACCATCAACAACGGCGCCAATCTCTTGAACGTCAATGCCTTCTGGCAGCGCATCATTACCGGCGTGCTGATCATCGTCATCGTCTATTTCGACGGCCTGCGCCGCCGCGGCAAGTAGACCATTTTAACAACCGCTGGCCGGCGCTAACGGGGCCGGCGGTGCCATGAACCGACTGGATCAAAACATGAAAGCCGTCGTCTGCCGTTCGCCCGGTGAGCTTGTTGTGGAAGACCGCCCGGCGCCAGGCACTCCGCCCTCTGGCTGGGCATTGGTCGCGGTCAGTCATGTCGGCATCTGCGGCACCGACTATCACATCTTCGAGGGCAAGCATCCGTTCCTCGCCTATCCCCGTATCATGGGCCACGAGGTTTCCGGCACTGTGATCGAGGCCGGCGAAGGCGTCGATCTGGCCGTCGGCGAACCGGTGATCATCAACCCCTATCTCGCTTGCGGCAAATGCATCGCCTGCCGCCAGGGCAAGCCGAATTGCTGCGTCAGGATCGAAGTGCTCGGCGTCCACCGCGACGGCGCCATGTGCGAACGGATCCTGGTGCCGGCGCAAAATCTCTATCCGGCAGAAGGCCTGTCGCTGGCCGATGCCGCCGCCGTCGAATTCCTGGCGATCGGGGCGCACGCCGTGCGCCGCTCGCTGGCTGATCCCGGCGCGCGCACGCTGGTCATCGGCGCAGGGCCGATCGGCCTCGGCACGGCGCTATTTGCCCGTATCGCCGGTCTCGACGTGACGCTGCTCGACATGAGCGCGGAAAGGCTGGGCTTCGCCGCAAGCGAACTCGGCTTCGCCACCCTCGACGGTTCGCGGCAGTCTGCGACCGATCTGGTGCGCAAGGCGACCGGCGGCGAAGGTTTTGGCGTGATTTTCGATGCCACCGGCAACACCAAGTCCGTCCAGTCGGCCTTCGCCCATGTCGCGCATGGCGGGACGCTGGTCCTGGTCAGCGTCGTCAAGGACGACATCATCTTTTCCGATCCTGAATTCCACAAGCGCGAGATGACGCTCATCGGCAGCCGCAACGCGCTGCGCGTCGACTTCGATCATGTCGCCGCTTCGATCCGCGATGGTGCTGTACCGCTGGCAAAGCTCGTCACCCATCGCACGACGCTTGGCGACACACCGCGCGACCTCGCCCGCTGGGCGCATGAGAAATCCGGCCTGATCAAGGCCGTCATCCAGGTCGGATAAGACCAGACCTAAAGCGCCGATATCTTGAGCTCGACCCGCTCAGCCGGGAACCGCGTTTCGGCGAACTGGATCGGCTGGCCGTCCGGGGTAACGTTGACTGCGACCGTAACCAGCACGATGGCGCCGGGCTGCAGATCGAGATCGGCAAGGTCGGCGGCGTCCGCGTGGCGGGCCGACAACACCGTCGATTGCCTGAGATAGTCACCGATGCCGAAACGCTGGAATGAGGCGGTCACCGATCCGGTTTCGGCCATGGCGGCATCGATGCCGGCGAAGCGTCCCGCATCAAACCAGCCGGTGGCACGCGAGACCGGTTGCCCATCGGCTTCGCCGCGTGTCTCGAGGCGTATGACAGTCGAACCCTTGGCGAGCCCCAGCCCTTCGGCGACGCGCCGGCTGGCCGGCTCGACCGCCGATTCGAGCAGCACGCTGCGACGCTCCGACGCCTGCCCTTGCAAGCCCTCCGAAAACCGGGTGCGCGCGCCGATCGGATAGGACAGGCGCTTGCGCGACAACACAAAAGTCCCGCGCCCCTGTTCGGCCCTGAGCACGCCATCCTGCACCAGTGCGGCGATGGCGCTGCGCACCGTATGGCGGTTGACGCCATAGCGCTCGGCCAGTGCAACTTCCGGTGGCAACGCGGCATTCTCGGCAAAGTCGCCGACGGCGATCGAATGCATGATCTGCTCGGCGATCTGCCGCCACAGCGAGACGCCGCTGCGCCGCTCCAAGCTGCTGGCCATCTGCTGACCGATCATCTCTTTGCCCCGAGCTTTTGCGCCGTGTCATCCATCCGTCATGGACAGGCTTTAGAGAATAGGTATAATTTGTATAATTGTCTACATCATTATACAAATTCGAATGAGAAGGAACGGCGGCCATGCGAGAACAGGAAGCGCGCGATCAGCAGCTTGAGCGCAAGGCCATCATGGCGACGCTGGCGCAATCGACCGGCGACGATATCGTCCGCCTCTGGAACGAAGCCGGCCTGCCTTCGCAAGCGGAACTCCTGCGCGGACCCGAAACCGGCCTGGTCACCGTGCGTGGCCGCATCGGCGGCGGCGGCGCGCCGTTCAACGTCGGCGAGGCGACGGTCACCCGCGCCACCGTCCGGCTCGCATCCGGACAGGTCGGCCACTGCTACGCGCTCGGCCGTGACAAGCAGAAAGCAAAACTGGCGGCGATCGCCGACGCGCTCTGGCAAGATCCCACCCGCCGTAACGAGATCGAGACCAAACTCATTGCACCGCTGCAGGCCGCACTGGCCAGCGGACGCGAGCGGCGGCGCGCCGAGACGGCGGCAACGAAGGTCGATTTCTTCACCATGGTACGCGGAGAAGACTGATGGACATCGCAACGCAAGCGATCGAGGGCGGCTTTGCCGATCCGGTGTTCGACGCCCAGACAGTGTTCCGCGCCGTGATGGATGCGATGGCGCGGCCGGGCACCCTGCAGCCCCTGCCGGTCTTTGCCCGCCCGCCGGCGCCGCTGTCGGTCACCGCGGGTGCTATCGCGCTGGCACTGTGCGACAACGACACGCCGCTCTGGCTCGACCTCGTTTTGCAGGCCCCAGCGACGGTGAAATCCTGGCTCGGCTTCCACACCGGCGCGCCACTGGCCAACACGCCAGCCGATGCGCATTTCGCGCTGATCGCCACGCCGGCCGAGATGATGGCGCTCGACGGCTTTTCGCAAGGCACCCAGGACTATCCCGACCGCTCGACGACGCTGATTCTGCAGGTGAGCGATCTCGTTTCAGGCGCCCCTCTGCTGGTCGAAGGTCCCGGCATCGAAAGAACCGCGACAATCGCGCCGGCGCAAATGCCGCGCCACTTCGTCGAACAGTGGAAGCAGAACAACCAGCGTTTTCCCCGTGGTGTCGACATTATCCTCGCCACCCCGGAAGGCGTTGCCTGCCTGCCGCGCACGACGCGCATCAAGACGATGGAGGCGTGATATGTATGTCGCGGTAAAAGGCGGTGAAGCGGCCATTGCCAACGCCCACGCCCTGCTCGCCGACCGCCGCCGCGGCGACCGTTCGGTGCCGGCGCTTCGCCTCGACCAGATCGTCGAGCAACTGGCGCTCGGCGTCGACCGGGTGATGAGCGAAGGTTCGCTCTACGACCGCGAATTGGCGGCGCTGGCCATCGTTCAGGCGCGCGGCGACGTGATCGAGGCGATCTTCCTGGTTCGCGCCTATCGCACCACGCTGCCGCGCTTCGGCTACACCAGGGCGATCGACACCGGCGCGATGCTGGTGGAGCGGCGCGTGTCGGCGACCTACAAGGATCTTCCTGGCGGCCAGGTCCTCGGCCCGACCTTCGACTACACCCACCGGCTGCTCGATCCCGAACTCGCCGCCGGCGGCGACGTCGCCGAGCCGCTGCAGCGTGCCAGCGACGCGGACGCCATGCCGCGCGTCTCCGCCATCCTCGCCCGCGAAGGCCTGATCGAGCCTGATGGCGACATGCCGCAGGACCATATCCCCGGCGACATCACCCGCGAGCCGCTGGAATTTCCGATGGCGCGCGACATCCGCCTGCAGGCGCTGTCACGCGGCGACGAGGGTTTTTTGCTGGCGCTCGGCTATTCCACCCAGCGCGGCTATGCCCGCAACCATCCGTTCGTCGGCGAGGTTCGCATCGGCGAGGTCGAGCTGGAACTCGACGTGCCGGAGCTGCCATTCGCCGTACCGCTCGGTTCTGCGCGTGTCACCGAGTGCCAGATGGTCAACCAGTTCAAGGGCTCGGCCAAGGCGCCGCCGCAATTCACCCGCGGCTACGGCCTCGTCTTCGGCCAGAGCGAGCGCAAGGCGATGGCCATGGCGCTATGCGACCGCGCGCTTCGTGCAACCGAATTCGGCGAAGACGTCGTCGCCGCGGCCCAGGACGAGGAGTTCGTCATCTCGCACTCCGACAATGTCCAGGCGACCGGCTTCGTCGAGCACCTCAAGCTGCCGCACTATGTCGACTTCCAGGCCGAGCTCGATCTGGTGCGCCGCATGCGCGCCGAGCATGACGCCCGCGAGAACGGCGGCAAGATGGAAGAAAAAAGGGAGGCCGCGGAATGACCGCACAACCGACCGATATCGCCACCTACAACTTCGCCTATCTCGACGAGCAGACCAAGCGGATGATCCGCCGCGCGATCCTCAAGGGCATCGCCATTCCCGGTTATCAGGTGCCGTTCGCCTCGCGCGAAATGCCGATGCCCTATGGCTGGGGCACCGGCGGCGTCCAGGTCACCGCCTCGATCATCGGCCCCGACGATGTGCTGAAGGTCATCGACCAGGGCGCCGACGACACCACCAATGCCGTCTCGATCCGCGCCTTCTTCAGGAAGGTCGCCAATGTCGCCGTCACCACCGAGACGGCCAAGGCGACCATCATCCAGACCCGTCACCGCATTCCCGAACATCCGCTGACATCGGGCCAGGTGCTGGTCTATCAGGTGCCGATCCCCGAGCCGCTGCGCTTCCTCGAACCGCGCGAGACGGAAACGCGGAAAATGCATGCGCTGGAGGAATACGGCCTCATGCATGTAAAACTCTACGAAGACATCGCCAGGCACGGCCGCATCGCCACCACCTACGCCTACCCGGTCAAGGTCGAGGGTCGCTATGTGATGGATCCGTCGCCGACGCCGAAGTTCGATAACCCGAAAATGCACCGTTCACCGGCTCTGCAGCTGTTTGGCGCTGGCCGCGAAAAGCGCATCTACGCGCTGCCGCCTTTCACCGAGGTAGTCAGCCTCGACTTCGAGGACCATCCGTTCGAGGTGCAGACCTTCGACCAGCCCTGCGCACTGTGCGCGGCCGAGAACGTCTATCTCGACGAGGTCATCCTCGACGACCATGGTGGCCACATGTTCGTCTGCTCCGATACCGACCATTGCGAGAAGCGGCGCGAGCAAGGCCATCGCGGCCACCTCGCGCCTGAAACCCCTCTTGCCCTGGAAAAAACGGAGCCGGCGCAATGAGCGACGAACCGCTGCTGCGCGTTTCAGCGCTGTCAAAATTCTACGGCTCGCGCATTGGTTGCGAGAACGTCAGCTTCGACCTTTGGCCGGGCGAGGTGCTGGCAGTGGTCGGCGAATCCGGATCCGGCAAGACGACGCTGCTCAACTGCCTGTCGACCAAATTGCTGCCGAGCTCCGGCACAGCCAGCTATCGCATGCGCGACGGCCAGTTCCGCGAGCTTTACCGCATGAGCGAGGCCGAGCGCCGCTTCCTGATGCGCACCGACTGGGGTTTTGTCCACCAGAACCCTGCCGACGGGCTGCGCATGACGGTGTCGGCCGGCGCCAATGTCGGCGAGCGGCTGATGGCGGTAGGTGATCGCCACTATGGCAAAATCCGCGCTACCGCCGTCGACTGGCTGTCGCGCGTAGAGATCGACGAGGACCGTATCGACGACGAACCGCGGGCCTTTTCCGGCGGCATGCGCCAGCGCCTGCAGATCGCCCGCAACCTCGTCACCGGGCCGCGGCTGGTGTTCATGGACGAGCCGACCGGCGGCCTCGACGTTTCCGTGCAGGCGCGCCTGCTCGACCTGTTGCGCGGCCTGGTCACCGATCTCGGCCTGGCTGCCATCGTCGTCACCCACGACCTTGCGGTGGCGCGTCTGCTGTCGCAACGCATGATGGTGATGAAGGACGGCCGCGTCGTCGAAAGCGGCCTAACCGACCGCGTGCTCGACGACCCGCGCGCGCCCTACACCCAGCTTCTCGTTTCTTCCATACTGCAGGTGTGATCATGGCAACCCCGCTCGTCGTCGCCGATGTCGCCAAGAGCTTCACCATGCATCTGCGCGACGGCATCAGACTGCCTGTCGTCGCCGGCGTGTCGTTCTCGATCAGGAGCGGCGAATGCGCCGTGCTCGGCGGCCCCTCCGGCGCCGGCAAGAGCTCGATCCTGAAGATGCTCTACGGCAACTATGCCGTCGATGCAGGCCAGATCATCGTCCAGCACGAGGACGGGCTCATCGATCTGGCGACGGCCAGCCCACGCACCGTGCTTGCCGTGCGCCGCCTCACGATCGGCTATGTCAGCCAGTTCCTGCGCACAGTGCCGCGCGTCTCGGCGCTGGATGTCGTCGCCGAACCGCTGGTCGAGCGCGGCGAGGACCGTGAGGTCGCGCGCAGCAAGGCGCGCGCCTTGCTGGCGCAGCTCAACCTGCCGGAAAAGCTCTGGATGCTGCCGCCGGCGACCTTTTCCGGCGGCGAGCAGCAGCGCGTCAACATCGCGCGCGGCTTCATCACCGAGCACCCGATCCTGCTGCTCGACGAGCCGACAGCCTCGCTCGACGCCAGCAACCGCGACGTGGTGATTGCGCTGATCGCGGCCAAGAAGGCGGCCGGCGTCGCCCTGCTTGGCATCTTCCACGATCACGACGTGCGCGAGGCAGTGGCCGACCGCGTCATCGACGTGACCGCTTTTGCCGCCGGGAAAATCGCCGCATGACCAGAAAACTGTCGGAAACGCCGCTGGTCCACGAAACGGCGGAAGTCGACAACTCGACGCTCGGCCGCTGGACCGAGATCGCCGAACGCTGCCGGCTTTCGGAAAGTACGCTCGGTGACTATTCCTACATGATGCAGGACTGCAGCGCCTGGTGCGCGACGATCGGCAAATTCGCCAACATCGCCGCCAGTGTGCGCATCAACGCCACCAACCATCCGACCTGGCGGCCGACGCTGCACCATTTCACCTATCGCGCCTCTGACTATTGGGACGACGCCGAGCACGAGAGCGAATTCTTTGCGCAGCGCCGCGCCAAACGGGCCACCATCGGCCACGACACCTGGCTTGGCCACGGCTCGACCATCCTGCCCGGCGTCAGCGTCGGCGATGGTGCGACGGTCGGCGCCGGCGCCGTGGTGTCGAAGGACGTCGCGCCCTACACCATCGTCGGCGGCGTGCCGGCCAAACCGATCCGCGAACGCTTCGACCGCCGCACGGCGGAACGCTATCAGGCACTTGCCTGGTGGGATTGGGACCACGCCCGCCTGCGCGCCGCACTCGACGATTTTCGCGGGCTTTCGGCGGAAGCGTTTCTGGAAAAATACGGCAGCTAGTGAATGGTGAATGGTCAATAGTGAATGGCGGCTGGGAAGCCGGTCTTGTCACCATTCACCATTCACCATTCACCGATCGAACCGCGGCCGCCGGCTCGCCTCCTTCAGCCTGTGGACGGTAACAAAACTGACATCAATCCGACACCGCGGTTTCACGCGGCTGCGCTAGCGAAGGTTAACAGACCTTCAACTGCGACTGGACTGGAACCCGCTCTATGCCAGCAACCTCAGCGCCAGCAACCTCAGCCACGCTCGAGATCCGCGGCGTCACCCGCCGGTTTGGCAGGAACACCGCCGTCAGCAATGTCGACATCTCGATCCCGCACGGTCAGATGGTCGGCATCATCGGCCGCTCGGGTGCCGGCAAGTCGACGCTTTTGCGCATGATCAACCGCCTCATCGATCCCAGCCAGGGCTCGATTTTCTTTGACGGCGCCGAAGTCTCCAGCCTGCGCGGTTCGCTGCTCAGGCGCTGGCAGCGCGATTGCGCCATGATCTTTCAGCAATTCAACCTGGTGCCGCGTCTCGACGTGCTGACCAATGTCCTGCTCGGCCGGCTCAATCACCGCTCGACCCTTGTCAATCTGCTCGGTGTCTTCTCCCGCGAGGAACGGGCCGAGGCGATCGCGGCGCTCGAGCGTCTCGACATCGCCCGCACGGCGCTGCAACCGGCCGGCACGTTGTCCGGCGGCCAGCAGCAGCGCGTTGCGATTGCCCGCGCCATGATGCAGCAGCCGAAAGTCATCCTCGCCGACGAGCCGATCGCCTCGCTCGACCCGCTCAACGCCAAAGTGGTGATGGATTCGCTGCAGGACATCAATCTGCGCGAGGGCCTCACCGTCGTCACCAATCTGCACACGCTGGATACCGCGCGCACCTATTGCAACCGCATCATCGGCATGGCCGCGGGCAAGGTCGTGTTCGACGGCCCACCCGAAGAGCTCAACCGCGAGGCTGTGCGCATGGTCTACGGCGCCGACAGCAATGGCGGCGAAATCTCCGAGGCCATCACCTCGACCAGCGTCACCATCAAGCAAAAAATCGCCGCATCCACCGGACCGCTCGAGCCCGCATTTCCAGGCTACTAGTTCCATGATCCCGGAAAGTGGATACCGGTATACGAAAGGTCATGGACAACCGAAGAGCACCTGGATCGCCAGCCCGCGTCAAGGGCGCTGTCAAAATTCGAACGCTGCCGGCGCGATGCCGGAACCAACAGGAGAGACGCGAAATGTTTAGAAAGATAATCTTCGGTGCCGTTTCCATCCTCGCCATGGCGGTGGGCACGGTCCAGGCACAGGACCTGAAGGAGTTCCGCGTCGGCATTCTGGGCGGCGAGAACGAAGCCGACCGTCTGCGCAATTACCAGTGCTTCGCCGACCACATCAAAGAAGTCCTCGGCGTCGAGAAAGTTTCGCTGTTCCCGGCCGCCGATTACGACGGCGTCATCCAGGGCCTGCTCGGCGGCACGCTTGACTTTGCCGAACTGGGCGCTTCCGGCTACGCCAAGATCTATCTCGAAAACAAGGACGCGGTTCAGCCGATCCTGACGACGGTCCAGACCGACGGTTCGACCGGCTACCATTCGGTCATGGTTGCCCGTGCTGATTCCGGCATCAAGACGCTCGCCGACATGAAGGGCAAGAAACTCGGTTTCGCCGATCCCGATTCGACTTCTGGTTACCTGATTCCGGTCACTTCACTGCCCAAGGACATCGGCATGGACGTGAAGAGCTATTTCGCGTCGACCGGTTTCGGCGGCGGCCATGAACAGCTTGTCCTTGAAGTCCTGAAGGGTACGTTCGATGCCGGCACCACCTGGGCCTCCGGCGTCGGCGACTTCAAGGACGGCTACAGCTCGGGCAATCTGCGCAAGATGGTAGACAAGGGCGTCCTCAAGATGGATGACCTCGTCGAATTGTGGCAGTCGCCGCTGATCCCGAACGGCCCGCTGGTCGTGCGTACGTTGATCGACGTCGGCGCCAAGCAGAAGATCACCGACTTCCTGACCAAGCTTCCGGAAACCGATCCGGCCTGTTTCTCGGCGATACAAGGCGGCGATTACAAGGGCTATTCGCCGGTTACCCCGGAATTCTATCAGGCAATCATCGACGCCCGTAAGGCGAAGATCGGCTCGTAAAGCAAGCTGCCAAAACGCCGCCGGGGCCATGAGCCGCCGGCGGCGTTGCCGCATCAGGGGCCGGGGATCTATCGATGAGTGCGACCGACGTTTACCGCGCGCCTGCCCTTTCCCCGGAGGGAGCCACCGTCGAGCGGCACTGGCGCGACCTCGCCGCTCGCCGGCGCCTTTACACGATCGGAGGCCTGGTTTTCCTATTTCTTGCACTCTCTGGCTCGCTCTGGTTCGCCAACGAAACCAACGCCGGAAAGTTCTTCGACCGCCTTCCCTACGTCGCCGACTTTTTCACCGAGCTGAAGCCGCGCGACTGGTTCGACCCGGTGCGCGCGCTGTTCGACCTGCCGTCCCCTTATGACGATGGCAGCCTCAAGTTCGACTACCCCGAAGGCCGGGTCTACCTGACCCAAAGCATCTACATTCCGGAATATTTCCACCGGATGATCGAGACGCTGAACATCGCCCTGTTTTCGACGCTCGTAGGCTCTACATTCGGTTTCCTGCTCTGCTTCCTCGCCGCGAGCAATATCACGGCCAACCGCTGGCTCCGTTTCGCCACGCGTCGCTTCCTTGAAATCGTCCGCGCCTTTCCGGAAATTGTTATTGCCGGCTTCTTTCTCGCGATTTTCTCGCTTGGACCCATTCCGGCGATCATTGCGGTCAGCATCCATACCGTCGGCGCGCTCGGAAAAATGTTCTTCGAAGTGGTCGAGAATGCCGACATGAAGCCTGAAGAAGGTCTGCGCGCCGTTGGCGCCAACTGGGTGGAGCGGGTGTGGTTCGGCATCGTGCCCCAGGTCCTGCCCAACTTCATGAGCTATTTCCTGCTCCGCTTCGAGATCAATGTGCGCGCTTCGACCATTCTCGGCGCCGTCGGCGCCGGCGGCATCGGTGAATCGCTGCGTCTTTCGATCGGCCGAGGCCATGAGGCCAAGACCATCGCCATCGTCTTCCTGCTGTTCTGCACGATTGTCGCCGTCGACCAGTTTTCGGCATGGCTGAGACATCGTCTTGTCGGCCGGCAGGCGTTCGCATATGGGCGCGGAGAGTAAGCGAATGAACGCCGATGCCATCAACGACATCGCCATTCGCCATCCGGATGCGTTCCGGCGCTCCCTATGGAAGCGCTACGCCGCCCCGATCGGCATCCTTCTTTGCATTCTCTACACCTTCTATTGCGCGTGGTTCTTCTCGATCGCCAGCGTTCTTGAAAAGGCGAACTGGAACCTTGCCGGCGCGTATCTCGCCGACTGGGTGTCTTACGAAATCCGGCCCGACATCGAATTCAAGGACAATTATCTGACGATCGATTACTCCCGCTTTTCCAAACTGGGATCCAATCCAGATCCCGACTGGGTGGCCAAGCAGATGGGTGTGATCGAGCGCCGGGTCGACGCAGCACCAGCACCGGCAAACGCGACCAACAAGTCGTCGCAGGATTCGTTTATGGCGCCTGGCGCGCCAACCGCCGAGAGCCCAACCGCCCCGTCAAACCAACCCGCTCCGGCTGTGCCTGAAACGGTGCGCGAAAACGCCGTCGTGGCGGCGACCGTCGTTCTTGGCAATGGCCGGATCGCCATCACGCCAAACCTCGTCACAGTGACGCGCGGCGCCGAAAGCGTCATCTTCGACATCGCCAAGGACAGTTCCGTCACGCCGCGCACACCGCTGCCTGACTGGATCGAGCAACGCAGGCCAGGCTCGACAGCCTATGTCTCGTTCGGATTTCTCGGCCGCGCTGAGGTGCAAAGTGACGAAGTGGTCGCCTGGAGACGTTTCTTCGGCTGGGCCAATTTCGTGTTCGACACGAATTCGCCATTCTGGGGAAAGCCGTTCGGCGAGGTCGCTTCACTGGTCGTTTCCGGGGCACGCATCGACCCGTCGCGATCAAACGCAGCGCTCGCCTGGGATAACGTCCTCAACAACGCCGAATGGCAGCACGGTGACGTCTGGCTGAAACTTTTGCAAACCATCGTCATGGCTTTTGTCGGCACTGTGCTGGCCTCGATCGTCGCCTTTCCGCTCGCCTTCCTGGCTGCGCGCAACGTCACGCCGAGCCGGATAGCCAACCAGCTAACAAAGCGCTTTTTCGATTTCCAGCGCTCGGTCGACATGCTGATCTGGGCGCTGTTCTTCACGCGCGGCTTCGGTCCGGGGCCGCTGGCCGGCATGTCGGCGATCTTCTTCACCGACACCGGAACCCTGGGCAAACTCTATTCCGAGGCGCTGGAAAACATCGACGACAAGCAGCGCGAGGGCATCCGCTCGGTTGGCGCCACGCCGGCAATGGTGCAGCGCTACGGCGTGCTGCCCCAGGTTCTGCCGGTGTTCCTCAGCCAATCCCTCTATTTCTGGGAATCGAACACCCGGTCAGCGACGATCATCGGTGCTGTCGGCGCCGGCGGCATCGGCCTGAAATTGTGGGAGGCCATGCGCACCAACACCAACTGGGCCAATGTTTTCTACATGGTTCTGCTGATTCTGCTCGTCGTCTTCATCTTCGACAACATCTCCAGCTATCTCCGCCGCAAGCTGATGGGGACCGTCGCAAACAGCAACGATGAGCGGCGCGTTTCCGCCCGTCCGGCGGCAGCTCAGATCGCCTGAGAGGAAGGCTGCGTCCTAGGCTCCGGCCCTCTTCCAGCCGCTCTTGATGTGCTTGTAGCCGTCGCGGTAGACGGCTTCCGGGCTTTCCGAAAAATCGCGCCACACCTTGGTAGCCGCCGCCAAATCTTTCAGCGAGCGGCCGAAGGCCTCGATCGTCAGCCAGTCGTCATAGCCGCTCTTGCGGATCGCCGAAAACGTCTCTTGCCACGGAATGTGACCGCGCCCAGGCACGCCGCGATTATTCTCCGAAATATGGATATGGACGATATTTTTGCGGTGGCGCGTATAGGCGCCGATCGGGTCGGCCTCCTCGATATTGGCGTGGAAAGTGTCGTACATCGCCTTGATATGCGGCCGGTCGATCGCGTCGACATGCTCCGACAGATCGTCCATCGTGTTGAGCAGATAGCATTCGAAGCGGTTGAGCGCCTCCAGCCCGATGGTGACGTTTTTCTTGCCGGCATGGTCGCCGATGGCGCGTTGCGAGGCAACGGAGCGCTTCTTCTCCGCCGCCGTCGGCCCACTGCCGGAGAAGGCGCCGAGCGTCGAATGCAGCGGGCCGCTCAGCGTTTTGGCGCCAAGCGCTTGTGTGCAGTCGATCGCCCATTTCATATAGTCGATGCCGGCCTTGCGCGTTGAGGCATCGGCCGAGATCAAATTCATCGCCGGATCGCCCATCGCCGAAACGGCGGTGCGCTCCAGTCCGATGCGGTCGAGCAGTTCACCGAGCTTCTTGTAGTCGTCCGGCGTGCCGGAGAAGATCGGTATCTCGACGCCATCGAAGCCGGTCGCCTTGATATCCCTAAGCAGTGGCTCGTGTCTCTTCGACACGGCCGTCGTCCACAAGAACATGCACATGCCGATTTTCATCGACGCCCCTCCCCATTTGACGGACGGCTGGCTCCTCCGCCGACTTCGCCATAAGCCCCCTATCCGGCCGCTTCGCGGCCACCTTCTCCCCGCTGGGGAGAAGAGGCAGACGCCAGCGCCGGCGATCTCCTCTCCCCTCGGGGAGAGGTCGGATTGCCCCCGAATTGCCCTTGCAATTCGGTTGGCAATCCGGGTGAGGGGGCACTTGCTCCTATGCGATCGCCCTGTCCCTCGTGGCGACCGGCAGGACAGAGGGGGGCGCCGTGGAACGCCATCCTCCCCCAACCGGAACAGCACCAACATCGGGCAAAACCAATCGCGAGCAACGTCATGAGCACAACCGCGATCCAACCGGTACCCTTCGGCCGCCGCCTCAAGCGCTTCATGGCCGACCGGCCGCTGATTCCCCTGATCATCCTGCTCGTCATCCTGGTGCTGGTGCTGCAGATCCTGCGCCCCGGCATCGTCAACGAGCGGTGGCTTGCCAACACCGTCAAATTCGCCATCCCGCTGGCAATTCTGGCCGGCTGCCAGACCATGACCATGCTGACCGGCGGCATCGATCTGTCGGTCGGAACCGTAGCGACGATGAGCGCCTTCATCATGGCGACGCAGGTCGTCAATCATGACCCGGCGGTGGCGATCCTCATCGCACTTGTGCCGGCGGTGCTCATTGGCCTGGTCATCGGCATCGGCGTCGGCGTGTTTCGCGTGCACCCGCTGATCATGACGCTCGGCACCAGCCTGATCGGCACCGGCTGCCTGCAGGTCTATCAGCGTACCGTCATCGCTTCGGGCGCCAAGATTCCGCCCTTCCTGGCCTGGCTCGGCACCGGCCTGACCTATGGCGTGCCCAATGCGCTGCTGTTGTTCGTGCCCATCGCCGTCCTCATTGTTTTCACCTTGAACCGCACCGGGTTCGGCCGCCTGCTTTACGCGGTCGGCGACAATGAAGGGGCAGCACGCCTGTCCGGCGTCCGCTACTGGCAGGTCATCACCGCGCTCTACGTCATCTCGAGCGTGCTCGCAGGGATTACCGGGCTGCTCTACATCGGCCTGATCAAGGCGCCGTCGCTGTCGCTGGCAGAGCCGCTGGTGCTGCCCTCGGTAGCAGCCGCCGTGATCGGCGGAACCTCGATCTTCGGCGGCCGCGGCGGCTACACCGGCACCATCATCGGGGCGCTGATCCTCACCGTGCTGACGACGCTGCTCACCATCCTGCAGATGCCAGAAGGCGCGCGGCGGATACTGTTCGGGCTGATCGTGCTGTTTGTGACGGCGGCTTATCTGCGGATTATTGAGGATCGGTAGGGGAGGATTGACGCGAGCAGCTGCTTTGACCCGAAGCAGACTCTCGCAAACGGAGCCGTGCATGACAGCTTTGCGCCCCGATGTCGTGCATCGAGATCAGAATTGCCGCTTCCTGAGAGCCGACATCCCAAGCGACCACGCTGAGGGTCGTGGTTGCCGGGAGCAGTCATTCGGTGGAAGCTGGATAAATGTCCGCTTTGCGCCGCCAATTACGGACTTCCGCTGACGCCGGCCCGCTGTCAGGACGACCTGCTCGTGGGCGGTGGCGTAGAAGGAACCAACACCTTCCGGTTTTCCGCCACGGCCGGAGAGGGCGATTTCCCTACGCTCGCAGATTTGGTGGCGCGCTTCGATGGCGTCGCGCTCGACACGAATAATGATTTTGGGTTCCGGGGCGACGCGGCATGACCGGGAGCGTGGAGATCACGCTGGCGGGATCGCGTTGCTCGGCGCCGATGACCTTTTCTTCATCACGTGACTGACGCCCTCGCCCATCTGTTGCACGTTGCGGCTGGCAGGCGCAAAATGGCGGCGACATGGCGAGCCAAGGGCGCGCAGCCGCTACTCGAGCTTCGGAGACAGACTATGGACTGGACCAAGGGACGCGGCCGGCAGATCCTGATTGCGGGTGCGGTGGGGGCCTTCGCCCTCCTGCTCGGCATGGAGGCGGTGAGGGAGGATGAGGTGGTGACCCTCACCGAGCTGTTGACGGAAGCGGCGGGCATTGCACTTCTCGTAGGCTGCTCGGCCTGCGTTGCGCTCCTGTCCTCGCGCCTGCGGGAGCAGGAAGCGGAAAGCTTCGACATGCGCGATGAGATTGCGCGAATCCGTGAGCGCGACACGCAGTGGCGGGCCGGCCTGGATGACCATTTCCAGGAACTCGGCGCCGCCATCCAGCGCCAGTTTGCGGCTTGGGGTTGCACCCAGACGGAGCAGGAGGTCGGGCTCCTGCTGCTCAAGGGCTTCAGCCACAAGGAGATCGCGCGAATCCGGGGAGCAAGCGAAGCGACCATTCGCCAGCAAGCGACTGCGCTCTACCACAAGGCTGAGCTCTCGGGCCGCGCGGCGCTCTCTGCCTATTTCCTCGAGGAGTTGCTTCTGCCGCCGGTGCCGTCGAACTCCTTGGAGGCTCGCAACGGCCTTGCTCGTCCCGAGATGTCGAGCCGGCCGGCCGCTTCGCGCCGGGCGTAGCGCGGAGCTAGCTCCAGGGTCACGGGCCGTGCGCTTTCTTGCCTCAGTTCTCACCGGCCTGGGGTTGCTTGTATTCTCAACTCCAGTACTGGCCGAAGATCCAGTAGCGGAGCTGGTCGAGGGCTGCGCGGCGCCCTGTGTCAGTTACGAACTATCTACGGAACTTCAAAACGACTGGATTTTTGCGGCCGATCCGTCATTCCTGACGTCCGACGTGCTTCAACCGACATTCACAGCCGATTTGCTTTTCGCGCCGACGGATTATCTGCAACTGGAGACTTCCATCATCACCGAGCCGGTGGTGGACTCGGCGCCCGGCGAGAATACGGTTCTTGAAGGAATTGGCACCTACGTAGCCGAACTGTATACCGTGATCGAGGCAGGTCCCGCTACCACGCGGGCCGGAAAATTCGATACGATCTTCAGTCTCGCCAGCGAAGTCGCGCCAGGGATCAATGCCACGGAACTGGTGTCGGATTTCGACGCGGACGAACGTCTAGGCGGGGAAATTGTTCTCCGCTTCGAAAACCTCGGGTTGAACCATGCTTTGGCAGCGACTGCATTCACAACCGATCGCACGATCCTCAGCGAGTCGCTCTTTACCAACCGGGGCCGGGCCAGCCTGTCGGATGGCGGCGCGGGCAACACAAAGGGCGTGTCGTCGTTCTCGGTAACTCTTGATGGCTGCGAAGGTTCGGAAACAGCCGATTGCTATTTGGACGGCGAATTTGGCTACAGGTTCGGCTTTCGGTATCAGAGGGCCGGGCATCCTACCGAGGAGGACATCGAAGACGACGTTAAGCTTGGTGACGAACTTGCCTACCTCGCCGCCGCGACCAAGAGTTTCGAACTGGACGAAATGACGCTCAGGCTGCTGGGCGAAACGTCGTATCTTCGGCATTTTGACGGCCGCCAGGACGATGCCCTGGTCGTCACGGGCTCCGCCGCGCTCGACGTAGACTCCTTAACCTATATCGCGACCTACACGGAGCAGACGAACCTGGTCGCCGGAGGTCCGGATACCCGCGATTACCTAGCTGATTTCGAGGTCATATATTCGTCCGACGACAATACGCCGTTCGTTGGATCAAAATGGCAACTCGCCGCCGCCTATACGTTCGCGCGGAATGCGGATCACGAAAACGCTCACATTCTCAGCGTGCGTGCGGTGTTCGATTTCAGCGGAGGTGTGGAGTTCGGCAGGTAGACTGCCGCACGTCGGCACGGAGATAAGGGCCCCAATTGCGTTCACGCATGATGGCCAAGGCGTCCCTTGAAGAAGCCCGTGAACGCCAAAATTGCCCTCCCTCGTTTTGGTCCGCCGCTGGCCAGCTTCAAGGCTTCACGCCCTCAGAGATACTCGACTGCAGTCCGTGACCGGGAAAGCTGTCATGCTAACTGCCGCCGGCAGGGCACTCACATCCGTAGGATGTGCCGTCTAGGGCTTTGAAAGGCTGAGTCTTTTTACCCGTCACGCCTGCCGGATTCCCGTGAGGCGGGAGCCAAGCCATGCTGGGGACTGCGGCGAGCGTCCGGCCGCGGACGCGCCCGCGACGCGATCCACCTCGGAGGACATTCCCATGGCCATTTTACCCGACTTCGCCGCCGCCACGTTCGGCAATTCCACGAATATCGACAACACGTTCTTTCCGCTGCCCGGCGGCACCATCAACAGCTACGGCGCCGCGCTCATCGATCCCGAGACCGGCGAGGAGGAGACGGAGCGCAACGATCACTTCGCCACGTTCGAGACGAAGATCATCGAGGGCGTCGAGACGATCGTCGTCCGCGATACGGCCTATGCTGACGGCGTTCTCGTCGAGGACACGCTCGACTGGTACGCGCAGGCCGATGACGGCAATGTCTGGTATCTGGGCGAGATCGCGACGAACTACAACTACAACGACGAGGGCGAGTTCATCGGGACCGACTTCGGCGGATCGTGGGAGGCAGGCGTCGACGGCGCCGCGCCGGGCTGGATCATGCGCGCAGCACCGATGCCGGGCGACAGCTATTTTCAGGAGTTCTACGCCGGAGTGGCGGAGGATGAAGGCAAGGTGATCGCGACAGGCCTCGACGTCGAGACCGACTTCGGCTCCTTTCACGGTGTCGTCAAGATCCTCGACACTTCGGGCCTGGAGCCCGGCGTGGGCGCCTACAAGTACTTCGCGCCCGGCATCGGCCTGGTGTTGGAGGAGGAGGTCGTGTTCCCGGAGGACGAGCCCGAGCTCGTCATCGAGATCACGAACAGGCGCGAGGTCGACGTTTCCGCCCCCGTCGATCCGACGGAGCTCGCCTTCGCGGGAGACGGCGCTGCCAAGACCATCACCTTCATCAGCGAGGACGCGAGCACCAACGGCGCGATCGGCGCCTACACTTTCGACACCGCGACGGGCGAAATTGGCGAGGCGCGCATCCTCTTCGCCGACACCGAGGACGTGAAGGCGGGCGCCCAGGCGACGATGGCAGTCGCGGCCGGGCAGTCGCTCGGCCTGTTCCTCATCCCGGATGTCGAGGAACTCGGCCTCGAGCTCGAGGACTACGCAGACGGCGGCCTCTTCTTCCGCAACTTCACCTCGGGCGATGTCGCCGACGTTTACGACGGCGACGACGCGACGACCTACACGCCTGGCCCGGCCACCATCTACGACCGGGTGGCGCCGGTCGTCACCGATGCCGACGGCAACCTGCTGCCGATCCGGGCGTTCCATTCGGTCGGCAACCGCGACGGCTTCAACTTCCTGAACCCGGTGGCCGGCGAGAACGCCCTTGCAAGCGATATCGACGACGGCCTCGCCGGGGTCGAGGTGGTGAGCTTCGAGGATGGCCTGGCCAGCACCGAGGACTTCGACGGCGATTTCGACGATGCTTTCGTTGCCGTTAGCGATGCGCCGCTCAGCGGCGAGACAGTCAATGCCCTGGTTGAAGCAACCGGCATCAGCCGGCGGGTCGGCACGGACGGCCCGGATCGGCTCGTCGGAACCGATGAGGACGATCAGCTCATCGCGCTCGACGGCAATGACGTGATCCGTGGTAGCGGCGGCGGCGACCAGATCGAGGCCGGCGACGGCAACGATCGTGCCTATGGCGGCGCCGGCGATGACGAGATCTCCGGCGAGGAGGGGCACGACCGGCTGTTCGGCGACGAGGGCGACGACGAGATCGATGGCGACGAGGGTCGCGACAGAATCCAGGGCGATGCGGGCGATGACGAACTCGCAGGTGGCGAGGGTAACGACCGGCTCTGCGGCGGCGATGGCTTCGACGAGCTCAAGGGCGGTGAAGGCGACGACCGGCTCCAGGCCGGCGGCGACGGTGCGCGGATGTCCGGCGGCGCGGACGACGATACCCTCTTTGGCGAGGCCGGCGCCGAGGATGTCTTTGTCTTCGACCTGATACCTTTCGGCAGTGACCTGATCCGGGGCTTCGAGAACGGCGCCGATCGCATCGAGATCGCGACCTATACGGGCGTCGAGAGCTTCGAGGACGTCGCCGTCACGCAGGACGGACATTCGACCGTGCTGAGCTTCGCGGAGGGAACCGTAGAGATCGCCAATTTCGACTCCGCGCTGATCAATGCCTCCGATTTCTTCTTCGTCTGACGCGCGGGCGGGGCGCGGTCTCCCTGGCCGCGCCCTTGCCCATCGGCTGGAAGGAGTCACCTGCAAGCGCTACAAGCGCAGCACGGCGCGTGAAGTTCTGATTAATAGTAAGGAATAGGGCCGCATGGGCCGGCGCCGCTTGCTCCGCGGTCATTGGCCCTAAACTTGCGGCGCCTCTCCCGAAAATGAACCGGATGCTTGGCGCGAGCGCCAAAAAGGCCTCTGTCAAAGGAACCATGATGTCCGCTTCAATTGCCCCGCAACCTTTCAATCAGCGAAAGAGACTTCTTGTCGTCCAGGGCTTGAGCATCGCGGCGATCGGATCGCTGTTGTTCTCTCGACCAGGCTGGGACGAAGCATCGACCCTTCATGAACTTATCGAGATGACAGGCTTTGTCCTGATCCTCGTCTGCATATTCGGAAGATTGTGGAGCATCCTATATGTCGGGGGCCGGAAGAACACCGAGTTGGCGGTAAACGGGCCATACTCGATCACTCGCAATCCCCTGTATCTGTTTTCGATGATTGGAGCATTCGGCATCGGCCTCATGTTCGGGTCGATCATCGTTGCCGTCGTTCTCGGAGTGTGCACCTACGCGGTTTTCGGGATGACCGCTAGAAAGGAAGAGGCGTTTCTTCTGGGAAAGTTTGGCCCGAAATACGAGGCGTATGCGGCCAGAACACCACGGTTCTGGCCCAAACTATGGCTTTATCACGACGAGCATCAGCACACGTTCTCCACGAAAGCGCTAAGAAGCACATTCTTCGATGCTCTCTATTTTCTCGCGGTCTTTCCAGCCATCGAAGGCATCGAATACCTCCAGGTGATTGGTTATCTGCCAACCTATTTCTGGCTATTCTAATCCCAAGGTCGAGGCAATCCGCCGTCGCCAACTTGCCTACCATTTAGCCTTTGGAACCCACTAGAACCGCGCCTGTTGCGATCAATATAACACCTACCCAATTCGACAACGACGAGTGCTCCTTGAGGAATGTCACTCCGAACATCGCCACGAGCACGACGCTCAGTTTGTCGATAGGGGCAACGCGTGCCGCATCTCCCAATTGAAGCGCACGGAAATAGCAAATCCACGACGCACCTGCAGCAAGCCCCGACAGGCCGAGGACAGGTAGGTCCTGCTCGAAATAGAGCTAAGCGGCTGGAACTGTTGGTGGCCGCAAGGATCGTCCCAAGGACTAACAGAATAACAATGGTACGGATGAAGGTGGCGAAGTCCGAGCTAACGTTCTCCACTCCGACCTTGGCGAAAATAGCGGTCAGAGCGGGGAAGCAGCCGAGAGCACCGCCCAGGACTGCCACGAGAGGAGAAGGTACTTCACACTTCTTACCCACAAATTGTACCGATCAGGAACGGCGGCGTCCAGCGCGACAAGCAAGTAAGCCGCTGTCGCGAGAGGTTGAAGACGCGCCCCATCATTACGGCTGTCACGTTCGCCCGCAAAGATGTTGCCGAGCGCAGCCCCGCTTTTTTTGGTGCAACTTGCTCGTTGGGTGGGACAGAAGGCAGCTTTCCACACTAAGCTGACCATCGTGCAGTCCGGCCGAGAGGTCCGGTTCGGTCAGGTTATGACGATGCTCACGCCGACATGAACGTCCGCTCTTGAAGATCCGCAGCCTGAAGCTGCCAGTCCGCTCGGCCCCAAACGCGACGTCTGAGTAGCACAATGACCGCTCTTGGCGCTTTTCTGATTTTTGAGCGACGTCAGCTTTCGCCCAAACTGCATCAGCCCTCACACAGCCAAGCTCCCCTGCGCCACCTCCTCCGCATTAGGATCCCCCGGCGCCGTCGCCCAGGCCAATTCCACCAGCGTCACTGTCCGCCTCCCGACCCCGTCAAGCTGGCATACGATCAGCCCCTGCTCCTAGATATAGGTCAGCAGGCGCCGGGCGCGGCGCAGCGAGTGCGAACCATAGGCGCGGGGCAATCGCCGCGTCGCTGGGGCAGGACCAGCCTTCCTTGGCCGCGCGGGCGATCATCATGAACACACCTTGCATATCCTCGGGCAGCAGCGAGGCGCAGGTCGTCCTCAGGAGGGATAGCTAAGCGGTCGGCCGGAAATAGCCGATGTCGCGCTTGCCTTGCCGCGAAACATGCCGTCCGTCAGGCCCCTCCACAGCATTAATCATCGCGCACGTTCCCCCGATCAGCGCGGAAATCAGCGTGGAGCGATCTCTGCGACGAGATCGTTCGTCGTCTTGACCCCAGCCATGAAGCCGGCGGCATTGAATTCGTTCATGACGAAGAAAGCGCCGACGCCGCGTGTCGGTGCAATCGCAACATAGAGAAACATCCCTTGCAGGCCGCCGCTCTTCTGGAGGATGAGCGGGCGATGCTCGTTGGGGAGCATGATGACCCATCCGAGACCCATGGCGTCCATCGGGCCGCCGTCATCCAGCCCCACCACCGACGCGAGCCCGTCCCGGTACAAAAAAGCCGCGTGGTTCACGAGGCGGAACTCGGCGTCGGCCGCGGAAGGCTTGTTGTCGACATGCCAGTTCATCCAGCGCAGCAGGTCGGCCGCGGTCGAGTACAATCCACCGGCGCATTCCATGGCTGTGCTCGTCGGCACGATTGGCATGGGGCTGCCGTCGAAGTTATGGCCCTGCATCAGGCGCGGCTCGTCGTCCGGCCTTGGGTTGAAAACCGTGTCTTTCATGCCGAGGGGATCGAGGACACGCTCCCGAAGGACCTCGGCATAAGGCTTTCCAGAGACATTCGCGAGCGCCGCTCCAAGGAGGTCGTATCCGAAGTTCGAATAGAGAACGGCGGTACCCGGCGTGAACAGCAGCGGATTGTCCTTGAGGGCGGCAATCTGCGCCTCTTTGGTGTTCGTAGAGAAGGGGTCGGAGGGGGGCGCCTCGGCCACTGGCACCTCCCGCGGAAGGCCGGAAGCTTGCGCGACGAGATCGATCAGGCGGAGGGCGTGGCCATCTTTCTCAGGGAGCGGGACGTCCCAGCCAAGGCGATCCTGCAGCCGGTCGGTGAGCTGTACCTTGCCGTCGATCGCCAGCGAGGAAAGCACACTGCCGCAGAACACTTTGCTCACGGACGCGATGCGGAACATTGTGTCGCCGTTGGGCACCTTTTCACTCCCGTCGGCAATCTTGCCGAAACCGGCCAAGGCCGTCTCGCCGTTGCGCACCGCGCCGAAGATCAGGCCAGGCACCTCGGTGGAGAGATACAGGATTGTACCGTTGAACTGCACCGCTTCCGTCAGCAGCTTGTCCTCGGCATGTCCATAAGAGGGAAGGGTGACGGCTGCGATTGCCGTCAAAGCGATGGCCATAAGTCGGCGCGATCGAGACAAACGCATTGCCAAATCCTTTGATGAAGCTGCAGAATAAATCTTCGGAAAAGAGCCGCCGCGTAGTATCTTACCATCTCTCCAGAAGCAGGAGATGTCAACAGAACGAACCGAGGGGGTAATCGGCGGCGGTAGCCGTAGTTTCGGCGGCTATTTGCGCTACAGTCCTGCCGTATTTCTTATCCTTCGTCAGTTGATCGGGGCTGATCTCTTCATTGGCAAACCGACGCGCGGGTAATTTAGAAGATATGTAAAGCGCCGTCGGCAGGAGGGAGTGCTGTAGCGTCGAACAACTTACAATAGGCGGATCTGCGTCGCGCCAATCGTCGTCGTATGATGAAGACCGGGCAGAAGAGTTGTGGCGGGCCAGCGAGGCCCTATCTGCGCAAAAAAAGACTCGCCGCTGTACCTGCCGCTTAGCCATACCTCGACTTTATGCGTGGCATTCCCCTTGCGCGCTCGGCCGCCGCCTCACACAGCCAAACTGCCCTGCTCCGCCTCCTCGACGTTGGGGTCGCCGGGTGCCGTTGCCCAGGCCAATTCGACGAGCGTCACGACCCGCCGGCCGAGACCGTCAAGCTGACACACGATCAGGCCCTGCTCCTCGATATAGGTCAGCAGGCGCCGGGCGCGGCGCAGCGAGTGCGAGCCGTAGGCGCGGGCAATCGCCGCGTCGCTCGGGCAGGGCCAGCCTTCCTTGGCCGCGCGGGCGATCATCATGAACACGCCCTGCATATCCTCGGGCAGAAGGGAGGCGCGCACCGAGACATCCTGCCACGCGTCATCGCCTGCCATATCGGAGCCGAGGCCGGCGCGGGCGCGTGTCAGCATGCGGCGGAATTCGGGCAGATCCGGCACGACCGAGGCGAGGCCTTCTATGCGGCAGCGGACCACGAACTCCTGATAGAGCACGCCGATGACACGGAACCCCGCATCGGGCTGCGCCAGCACGGCGCGCAGCACGCGGTCGACGCGCTCACGCCGCTCCGCCAGATCCTCGGCACTGATCGGCGGCTCCACCGGTTCGGGGCGGATTTCCAGCGCCGCCGACTTCGCCGCCATCAGCTGATCGAGCAGGTCCGGCGACGACCGGCGCTGCGGCCGGACAGTTTCCGGCGGCGGGGCTGCCAGGATGATGGCGCGCGCGTCCTCCAGTGCCGCTTCCGGCAGCGGCATCAGCCGCGGCGTGCCATTGCGCGGACTTGTATCCGTCGGGCCGATGCGCAAGCCGAGCGGACGGCGCGACAGCGCCGGGCCCAGCGCCATGAATTGCCCACGCTCCAGGTCGCGAAAAGCCTCCGCCTGCCGCCGCTCCATGCCCAGAAGGTCGGCGGCGCGCGCCATGTCGATGTCGAGAAAAGTCCGGCCCATGAGGAAATTGGAGGCCTCGGCGGCAACGTTCTTGGCGAGCTTGGCCAGTCGCTGGGTGGCGATGATGCCGGCCAGGCCGCGTTTGCGGCCACGGCACATCAAATTGGTCATGGCGCCGAGCGAGAGCTTGCGCGCCTCGTCCGAGACCTCGCCCGCCACTGCCGGCGCGAACAGCTGCGCCTCGTCCACCACCACCAGCATCGGATACCAGTGGTCGCGGGCGACTTCGAAAAGCCCGCCGAGAAAGGCGGCGGCGCGCCGCATCTGGTTCTCGGCGTCGAGCCCCTCGAGATTGAGCACCGTGGAGACGCGATGGATGCGCGCCCGCTCGCCGGCGCTCTGCAGGCCGCGCTCGGTATGCTCCTCGGCATCGATCACCAGATGGCCGAAACGGTCGCCCAGCGACACGAAGTCGCCTTCGGGGTCGATGATGGTCTGCTGCACCCAGGGCGCACTCTGCTCCAGCAGCCGGCGCAGCAGATGGGATTTGCCGGAGCCCGAATTGCCCTGCACCAAAAGGCGGGTCGCCAGCAGCTCCTCAAGATCCAGTGCCGCCGGGGCGCCCGCGGTCGTGTGGCCCATCTCGATCGCAACGGTCATGTCTCGACTCTCCTTGAGGAGAGGGCTTATCAACCGCATTACAGCCCGTCGAGCGCCGATGGCCGGCGGCACGGGGTTGCGCACAGGTCGACGCTGCGCGCGGTGTCAGTTCGCTGACGTAAGCATCACGGGCGCAAGAGGCTGTCTTCTGATCAGGACGATTGCCGAGAAAGCCAGTATTCCGAGCATGCCGACCGCAGCAGTCAACCAGAGCGATGGCTGGACGCCGATGCCTGCCATCGCCATGGCTAGGGCAAACGGCGCAAGCGCTGAAGAAAACTGACGCGCGGCCGTCACCCAGCCGAGCCGGGCGCCGTAGCGCTCCCGTCCGAACAGTTCCAGGGGCAGCGTGCCGCCGACGATGCTGGCGAGGCCCGAGCCCAATCCAAACAGGATGACAAAGGCGATGGCGCCAGGCACCGATGGTGTGGTCCCCAGCAGGGCGACAAGGCCGAGCGGTAGCAATGTCGCGCCGATGACCGCGAGCCAGGTCTGTGCCAGCCGGCCGCCGAACAGCATGTTGATCAACCGGCTCGCCACCTGGGACGGGCCAAACAGCGTGGTTACGACAAGCCCGACGGAGCCAAGCCCGAGCGCCGTCGTCAGCGGGACCATGTGAACGAGGATCGAGGAGAGGACAAAACCCTCGACCGCGAAGCCGCCAAGCATGAGCAGAAACACTCTGCTGCGGTCGCGCGCGGTGAACGCAACCGGACCGCCTGCCGACCCGATGGCAGCAGCTGTCGCCGAAGCGTTTTTGTCCACCCGACGCGACAGCCGCGCCAGCCAGGCATGGATGGGCAGGCAGATGGCGACATTGATGCCGGCATAGACCAAATAGACCTCGCGCCAGGTCAGGTATTCGTGCAGTGCCGCCGTCAGCGGCCAGAACAGGGTGGAGGCGAAGCCGGCGATCAGCGTCAGATGGGTGATGCTGCGCTGCGCCTTGGCGCCGCCGATCTGGACGATCGCGACGAAAGCGGCGCTGTAGAGCACGAAGGTGGACGCCAGCTCCATCACCATCAGCGCCGCCACGAAACTCACCCGGCCTGGTGCTATCGCGCAAGCGACAAGCGCTGCTGCGGCCGCAAGCGAGCCAAAGGTCATCACCCGGCCGGCGCCGAAACGATCGGCCCAGCGCCCGGCTGTCGGAGCAAACAGACCACCGACCAGCAGCGACGCCGACAAGGCGCCGAAAACCCATTGTTCCGGCCAGGCGAACTCTAGCGCGATCGACGGCACCAGGATGCTAAAACTGTAATAGAGCGTGCCGTAGCCGATGATCTGCGTCAGCCCCAACGCCCAGAGTGCGGCAGCCGGGATTTTCCGGTCGCTCATTGGGCGGCAATCTCGAGATCGCCGCTGCGCACTGCTGCGATCGCTTGCGTGCTGCCGCAGCCGCACCCAGACTTGCCGCTCGCCTTTGCCTTTGCATCGTCGGCACAACAGGCATCGACAGCAGCCGGCGCGGGTCCGCCGCAGCAACCCTGAGATGACGTGCCTGAAAGTGACGCCGGCACAGTGCAGACGCCGGTCTCGGGCAACACCAGTTGCACAGCATCGGCGGCAGCCATGTCGCCGGCGAGCGCCGCGGCGACCGAGCGGACCTGTTCATAGCCGGTCAGCAGCAGGAACGTTGGCGCCCGGCCATAGCTTTTGACGCCGACCGTATAGAAATCGGGCTCGGGGTGGCTGAGTTCGCGATGACCATGCGGTGGGACATCGCCGCAGGAGTGTTCATTTGGATCGATGAGCGGTCCGAGCGCCTTAACTCCTTCGAGCCACGGATCGAGGTCCAGCCGCAGCTCCCGGGTCAAGGCGAGATCGGGGCGCTGCCCCGTCGCGGCGATGATCCTGTCGACGGGGCCGAGCGTGCGCAACCCGTCCTTTGTCTGGCCTTCGACAATCAGCCGGCCGTCGACCTCGCGAATGGCAACCGTGGCAAAGCCGGTCACCAGCCGCACACGGCCGCTCTCGGCGAGCTGCCGGACATCGGAACCAAGCTCGCCCCGCGCCGGCAGGGCATCGGCATCGCCGCCGCCGTAGATGCGGACAAGATCGGTGCTGCGCGTCACCCATAGTGCCGAGGTGCCCGGTTCGGTTTGCGCGAGCCTGTCCAGTTCCAGCAAGGCGTTGGCGGCGGAATGGCCGGCGCCCACCACCAATGTCGTGCGGCCTGCATAGAGATGACGGTCGCGTCCCAGGACATCCGGGATGCCGTAGGCGATGCGGTCGCCAAATTCCCTCTCGCCTTCGGCCGGCAAGCCGCCCGCACCGAGCGGGTTCGGCGTCTGCCAAGTGCCGGACGCATCGATGACGGCACGAGCGCTGTCCCGGCGCGTGCCTTTCCCCGTTTCGACCAGAAGCATGAACGGCCGCGTCTGCCGCGCCTTGCTCAACACCTTGTCGGCCCCCCACCGGGAAATGGCGACAACACGGGCACTGGTCCCGATCGACGGCGCCAGTTCGGAAAGCTTTGCGAGCGGCGCGAGATACTGGTGGACGATCTCATTGGCGGTGGGGAATGCCTCCGGCTCCGGCATTTGCCAGCCGTGGCTCTCGAGAAGTTTTCGGGCGACCGCATCAACACAATAGCGCCACGGCGTGAAAACCCGCACATGGCCCCAGTCCAGAAGGTTCGACCCAACCGCGGAACCTGCCTCGTAAACTGTGACCGGAAGGCCGCGGCTGACAAGTTGGGCGGCGGCCGCCAGGCCGACAGGTCCGCCGCCGATGATGGCGACCGGGAGATCGTTTTCAGAAACCATGGCACACCTTCTATGTTTCTAGGATTATAGAAATATAGGCCAAAAAAGAGTTAAGCAGCCGCCTCGCCGACAGCCGGGCCGCATGCGGCATCGGCACAACATTCATCGGCAAGAAAGCCAAGGAGATCGTTCATCACAGGGTAATTGGCACGGCAAATCAGCGTCGTTGCCTGGCGTTCCTGGGTGACCAGGCCGGTCAGGATAAGCCGGTGGAGATGATGCGACAGGGTCGACGCAGCGATGCCGAGGGCTTCCT
The DNA here is from genome assembly GCF_055811515.1 of Mesorhizobium sp. WSM4841. Classification (NCBI taxonomy): domain Bacteria; kingdom Pseudomonadati; phylum Pseudomonadota; class Alphaproteobacteria; order Hyphomicrobiales; family Phyllobacteriaceae; genus Mesorhizobium; species Mesorhizobium sp. WSM4841. Next base: position 68,109 of record NZ_JBVVQC010000014.1, on the reverse strand, counting down.
GCAGATAACCGACCGGTCGCCCGGCCTCACCTGCCCTCACCAGCGTACGATAAAGATTGAGCCGCGTCGGATTGCCGAGCGCCTCGAGCTGTTTTGCTGCTTGTTCGAGTTTCATGGAAATAAGCTAGCGCCCGCTGCCGGGTGTCGTCAAGCGCTATTTCCAAGGTTATCGAAGAACTACATTATACCTTCAGACGCGCCGCCCCGATGCGTCGATGACGACTTCGCCGTCTTCCTTGGTGAACGGCCCGATCTCCGGATTGGGCAGGATGTCGAGAACCGCTTCAGACGGCCGTGCAAGCATGGTGCCGAGCGGTGTGACGACAATCGGCCGGTTGATCAGGATCGGATGCGCCAGCATGAAATCGACGATCTCGTCGTCGGTCCATTTGGGGTCACCGAGATTGAGTTCGGCGTACGGCGTACCCTTCTCGCGCAGCAATTCGCGCGGTGTCATCCCCATCGCCTTGATCAGCTCGACCAGCCGTTCGCGCGACGGCGGGTTTTTCAGATACTCGATCACATCAGGCTCTTCGCCGGACTGCCTGATGATGGCGAGCGTGTTGCGCGAGGTGCCGCAGTCGGGATTGTGATAGATGGTGATGGTCATTTCGCGGCTCTCATCTGTCTGACTGGTTTGGGCTCGCTGAGCAGCCATCCTGCCAAGGCCATGGCAAGCAGCGCCCCCAGGAGCTCGGCGAGGATGAACGCCGGCAGGTCCATCGGCCGGATGCCCGCGAAGGTGTTGGAAAGAGCGCGGGCGACCGCGACCGCTGGATTGGCGAAGGACGTCGAAGCCGTGAACCAATAGGCCGCGGTGATGTAGAGGCCGACCAGCCATGGAATCGCATCCGAACGGAAGCGAAGGCCGGCGAGAATGGTGAAGACCAGGCCGAAGGCCGCCACCAACTCCGCAATCCATTGTCCGTTTCCGGTCCGCACGGTTTGCGAGATCTGGAGAATCGGCAGTTCGAACATGGCGTGCGCCATCAGCGTCCCGGCGACGCCGCCGACAATCTGGGCGATCACATAGGCCAGTGCAGCGTTCGCTTCGATTTCCCGCCTGAGGGCAAAAACCAGCGTCACCGCCGGATTGAAATGCGCCCCGGAAATCGGACCGAGTATGGTGATCAGCACCACCAAAATCGCTCCAGTCGGCAACGTGTTGCCGAGCAGGGAGAGACCCACGTCGTCCGTCAGACGATCTGCCATGATGCCGGACCCGACGACCGTCGCGACGAGCATTGCCGTGCCGAGCGCTTCGGCGACGATGCGACGGGGAATGTCTGCCGCCATGAGGTCAGCCGGCCTTCGGTAGATCGCGGCCGATTTCATCCAGCCGTTTCTGCAGGGCGAGCTTGTCGATCGTGTTCATCGGCAGGCTGACGAAGATCGAGATCCGATTGTTGAGCATGCGGTAGGCTTCGGCAAAGGCCAGGTGCTTTTCGGCGTTCGTGCCGTCCACGGCGGCCGGGTCGGGCACGCCCCAATGCGCCGTCATCGGCTGTCCCGGCCAGACCGGGCAGGATTCATTGGCCGCGTTGTCGCACACGGTGAAAACGAAATTCATCTCCGGGGCGCCGGCAGCCGCGAATTCCTGCCAGTCCTTCGAACGGGCGAAGGACGTGTCGTGGTTGAGGGTTTTCAAAAGCTGGAGTGCGTAGGGATGGACTTCTCCCTTCGGGTGCGATCCGGCCGAATAGGCCCTGAACTTGCCGGCACCGACACGGTTGAGGATCGCTTCGGCAAGGATCGACCGTGCCGAATTGCCGGTGCAGAGAAAAAGCACGTTGTATGGGTCATTCATGGGGCGGTCCTCCCTTCTAACAGTTGCAAGTCACGGCCTGAATGACCGGCTGGCAGAGTTCCGGCGCGCCGTTGCAGCAATCCTCCATGAGATAGGCAAGCAGATCGCGAAAACCGGTCATGTCGGCGACGTAGCGGATCGTCCGGCCGTCGCGCTCGGCGCGGACGAGACCGGCATGATCGAGAACCTTCAGATGCGCCGACATGGTGTTCTGCACCGTACCGAGGCGCGCGGCGATCTCGCCGGCAGGCACACCGTCTGCGCCCGCCCGCACCAGCAGGCGAAACACCTCGAGCCTGGTGTCCTGGCCAAGCGCTGCCAATGCGAGAAGAGCGGTGTTCTTATCCATGCATCCTAGAATCCGGAATTATGGATGTATATGGCCGGCATATGACAGACACATGACGACGGATAGTCGAGATTATCGCTGGATGCTGGCTGCAATGGTCCGCGCCCTGCAAAGGCGACTACGAAATCGGAAGGACCTGGTCCTCGGTCGCGTCGCCTAATTACGCAGGGCGAACGTGAACGGCGCGGTGCGGGTTATGCGGGAGCCGAGTTCCGGCGGCGGCTTGGGCACTGAGGCACCCTGCAATGTGCTAAGCGCCGCGCTATCGAGGTCTGGATCGCCGGAGGAACGAGCCAGCCGGGCGGATAGGACCCGGCCGGACGCGTCGACGGTGAAGGTCACGCTCGGACTACCTTCCACGCGCCGGGCCTTCGCGGCCCTCGGATAGTCGGTGTGCCGCCTTATCCACGCACGCAATTGAGAGTCCCATCTGGGCGAGTTGCCGCGTTTTGCAGCCGCCGCTTTGGCCGATTTCGGCGCGGCCGCCCTGGCTGCGGGATTCGCAGCGACACTGGCGGTGACTGTCTTCTTCGGCGGAGGTGCGGCTTTCTCCTTTTTCGGACGCTTTTTGGCCTCTTCGACCGGCTCCTTGGCTTTGACCTCAGCCGGCTCCTTCACCTTGGCCTTTGCCTGCTTCTTTGGCTTGGCCTCGACGGGTATCTCGACCGGTTTCGGCTGCGGCAGCAGGATGACCACTTCCGGCGTGACGGCCTCGGCAACATCGGGCACGACCTCCTCGAGCGGCGGCTGGTCGACCCGTTCCGCCACGGTCGGCGGGGTGGGCTCGACTGTGTCGGCCGGAGCGGCTTCCGACGGCTCGGTGACCGGCTCTGCCCGCTCGACGGACGGTTCGGGCGGAGGCTCCGTTTCGACTGTCTCGGGCTCGTCGACCGGATCCGGCTGATCGGGCGCTATCTCCTCCGTCAGCGGGGCCGGCATGGCCGGCGTGAACGCCATTGGCGCCAACTCGATCACCTGCGCCTGCGGCGGCCCGCCATCGGGCTCGGCCGGGCGCCAGCTCTGCATCGCATAGCCGATCGCGGCATGCGCCACGAGAACCAGTGCAGCCGGGCCCGCCCACCAGGCAATCTCGCGCACGCCGAAACGCCGCTGATCGGCCATCGGCAGGGCGGCCGACGGCGACATTATTGGCCCGTTCCGACTTGCGGTGCCGCGGCATCGCCGGGCGCGGTCTCGAGGCCGACCAGCGCGATCTTCAGATAGCCGGCGCCCCGCAAAAGGTTCATCACCTCCATCAGCTCGCCATAGCCGACCGCCTTGTCGGCGCGCAGGAAGATGCGCGTCTGCCTGTCGCCTTTTGTCCTGCCGACCAGCGCGGCGGCGAAGGCTTCGCGCGGCACGGTGTCGTTGCCGATTGCCAGGCCGAGATCATCTTTCAGCGTCAGGAACACGGCGTCTCCGGCCGGGGAGACGGCGTTGCGGTCGAGCCCGGCAGGTCGACATTGACGTCCACCGTCGCCAGCGGCGCCGCGACCATGAAGATGATCAGCAGGACCAAGATCACATCAATGAACGGCGCGACGTTGATCTCGTGGTTTTCCTCGAGATCGCCGTCGATGTTCTCTCGAATTCTAGCCGCCATGGCGTCGCTCCGTGTTCATTCCGCGGCCATCTGCTTTGCCGGCGCGACCGTGCGGAAATCCAGATCCCGGCTGACCAGCCGTTCGACCCCTGCCGACGCGTCGGCGAGGATCTGCCTGTAGCCGGCTATCGATCGCGCGAAGACATTGTAGATGACCACCGCCGGGATCGCCGCGACAAGGCCCATCGCGGTGGCCAGCAAGGCTTCCGCAATGCCCGGGGCAACGACGGCGAGATTGGTGGTCTGCGCCTGCGAGATGCCGATGAAGGCGTTCATATGCCCCAGACGGTGCCGAAAAGGCCGACGAAGGGCGCGGTCGAACCGATCGTCGCCAAGACGCCAGTGCCGCGCGACATGCGCCGCGCCGCCGCCGCCTCGATGCGCGACAGGCGCGAGGTGACCCGTTCCTTCAGCCCGTCGCCGGACACATGGTCGAGCGAGCCGGCCGAAAGCGCTGTCTCTTCTTCGGCTGCGCGCACCAGCAGGGCGCCAGGACCGTTATTATGGCCAAGCGCGCGGCCGGCCTGGTTCAACGTCGCGGCATTGCCGATCGCTTGTGCCGCGCGGCGGGCACGCAGCTTGCCGCCAAGGATCTCCAGCGATTTGGCCAGCCATATCGTCCAGGTGACGAAGGACGCAAAGGCCAGCCCGATCATCACCGCTTTCACGACGATGTCGGCCGCCATGAACATGCCCCATGGCGACAGGTCGCGCGGCAGGGTCAGGGAGGTTGCCGTCGAAGGCCCCGTCTCGACAGGCGTGGTCACGGTAGGCGTGGCCTCTGGGGGCGCGGGCACGCCGGGCTGGGTCGCCGGTGGCACGGCGGCGTCTGGCGCAGCCTGCCCAGGCGCCGGAGCCGGCGCCTCGATCGCCGGGGCCGCGGCCGATTGCTCCTGGGCGGCAGTGCCGCCGGCCGACAGGATGACGGATGCGAGCAACGCCGCGAACAAACCATGTCTGGACAAGGGCTTCTTCCTTATTCTCACAGTGGCCTCATTGCACATAGCCGATGGGCTGGCCGGTGACGGGGTGCGCAAACACGCCCATCTCGACACCGAAAATTCCTCTAAGCACCTCGCCCTGCATGATCTGGTCCGGCGTGCCGCGCGTCAGCAGCCTGCCGTCCTTCAGTGCGATCAATTCGTCGCAGTAGCGCGCCGCCATGTTGGGATCGTGCAGCACGACGACGACGCACAGGTCGCGTTTGCGGCTAAGATCCCTCACCAGTCCCAGCACCTCGACCTGATGGGCGATGTCGAGCGCCGAGATCGGCTCGTCGAGCAGCATGACGCCGGCATTCTGCGCCACCAGCATGGCCAGCCATGCGCGCTGGCGCTCGCCGCCGGACAATTCGTCGACCAGCCGGTCGGTGAAGTCAGCCATATCGGTCAGGACAAGCGCCTCGTCGACATGGCGCCTGCCCTCGTGCCCGAAACGGCCGAGCGCGCGGGCGAGTTCGCGTGCGCCCCACTGCGCCTGCGGCCGCCGCGCGAAGGTGATGCCTCCCGAGCTTGCCGGCTGCTCGCGCGCCAGGAGCTTGATCAGCGTCGACTTGCCCGAGCCGTTGTGCACGATCAGCCCGTAGATGCGCGAGCGTTGCAGCTCGAGCGTAACAGGACCGAGCAGGTTCCGCTCGCCGACGGCGAATCGCACCGCTTCGACCTGGAAGGCAGTCTGGGCATGAGTTCCTGCCACGGTCTCGGCCTCTTTCCAGCTTCGCGCGCGCATTTCGAAATCCGGATTTCGGCAATACGATTTGCGGCTCCGACGCCCGGTTGACTATGAAACATGAGTTTACGAGTCAACAATGAAGATGGCTGTTTGAGTCAACAAAATGTCGTGACGCCGGATTTACCTCGAAATTCGAAAGGGGAGCGCGCCGAGATGGTGACTGGTTTTGGTCGCGGAAGAATTCGAGACGAAACGACTGCGCGCCGAAACCTGCTGATCGCGGCACTGTCGCTGCCGGTGCTGCTTGGCGGCCACGCGTCGTGCAGGAGGCGACCACCACTCTCGACCCGACCAACATTCAGGAACGGGTCGAAAGCGTCCTTTGGGACGGTCGACGGCGATGTCGCCACCCAGGGCTCTACCGCCCGACCGAGGAGACCCTCCGCGAGATCGAGCTCGGCGCCGGAAGTTTCGACCGCTATGAAGGAAAGTTCGACTTCAGCGGGGCTGTCAACGCTGACAAGTCGCTGCCGTTCCGCCGGCGCGTGCTTCCCGGATCGCGCGGGACGCAAACGCCCCGGGCTGGGGGACATCGGCCTCGCGGCGCGTCAGCGAATTGCGCAGCAGCGCGATCGTTTCGCGGCCCGCCGCCGCGATCTCGCGCGGCCTGTCGACACCGACGATCATGAATTCCTCGATTCCCAGCGCCGCATAAGGGAGCAGCGACAACGCGACCTGTGCCGGCGGTCCGGCAATTTCGACCGCCTTCTGGCAGGGGTCGTTGTGCTCCGAACGGATCCGGACGGGAAGCGCAAAACGCAGCTTGCCGGCCCGGCCGTGCTCGGCGGCGGCACTGCGCACCCGCCCTATCAGCTGCCGGATCTCGTCGGGCGAACCCGGCGCCAGTTCGAAGACATCGGCATGCCGCCCGGCGACCCTGAGGGCCGTTCCGGACTGTCCGCCCATGCGGATGGTCATGTCGGCGCCATGCGGGCCCTTGCGCGGCACGTAGCCGCCCTTGACGCTGTAGAAGGCACCTTCATGATCGAACGGCCTATCGTTCGACCACAGCCGCTTCAGCAGCACCAGATATTCGTCGATCCGCTGCCAGACGATCGTATGGCCGACCGGCCGTGCCTCGGCATCGTCGTCGTTCAGCGGCTCGCTGAGCATCCTGAGCGACAGCCGCCCGCCGCTTTCTGCGTCGAGCGCCGCCAATTGCCGTGCCGCCACCGTCGGCTCGATCACACCGGCCCAATGCGTGAGAACGACCTCGAGTGAGGACGTGCGGTCCAGCGCCCGGGCGGCAATATCCATATTGGTCAGCAGCCCGGCCGGATCGTCGACGACGATCTTCTGAAAACCGATGTCCTCGATCAGCAACAGCTTTGTCGCGGTTTCCGCGAAATCGTAGAAAAACGGCACGGTTGAATCGGCAGGGTGAGTTTTGCCGGGAACATGCGTGAACTCGATCGGCATTGCCATCTCCTCCATCACGTTGGGTCAGGGGCACGCGCGAAAGCGCACCGGCACTGGGTTCATTCAACTCCGATATTGCGCAACGGCAGATCGCTATCCCTGTAAGTCAGGACCCGATGACTCGGGCGCTCCATGATCAGGGGATAAGGCCCAGGACGACTGCCCCGGTGAACACGAACGCAAGGGCAAAGACGAGATAGGCAAAGGCGCCCTCATAGGCCGGCCGCCAAGTCTGGTCAGAACCGAGTCTTTGGTCTTTGCGGGCGGTCCGGGCGTTCTGGAAATAGGACATATCGATCTCCGTCTCGGCAGTTACTCTATAAAATCAGTAGACTTTGTCGAGTGCTATTTTCCAGCGATCCTTGGAATGTTTTTCTCAAATCAGAAGGCAATTTGGTTTGTTTGCTGCTTAGCGCGGCGCTCCCGAGCCCGATCGGCCCGATGGCAAAAACGCCGGGCCCATGCAGGCGCAGGGACACGGGCCGGGGCGGCGTGCTATTTGCTGGGCGGCCTGTAAGCTTCCAGACCGAACAGCATCAGCACCAGCGACACCAGGAAGAATCCAACCGCTACGCCGAGCGCGATCCGGGCGTAGAGTTTGTAAACATCGCAGATGATGGTGCCAAACACCCGTCGCGCCGGGCCATCGGCTGGGCGCGATTTCTCATCGAGGTAGAGCCAGACTTCGGTGTGTTTGGGATTCTTGCTGCCTGCGGTCGTGGCTTTCCACATCAGTGCCAAAACCATAGTCAGCGTGAGGAACGCGCCGGAACGGAATGCTGACACCGGGTTGAAGGAGAAGCCGACCATGACACAGCCGATGGCAAGCGATCCGAACATTACGGCGCGCCCGATGCATCCCACAGCAACCCGTCTGATCTCATCCATCGGCCGCCTCGGCAACAAACTCGCCGACAATGTGCGAGCGCTTCGACCGTATCAAATCACTTTAAGGCGAATGTGCCGCCTGGACGGGTGTGCCATCGCCTGAATTCGGCCATCGACGCGGCCCGGCGGCGCGCTCTATGCTGCAGGGCAAGCAGGATCGAACCTTTCCGGCATCGACAGAGCGCTGTTTCGGCAAGCCGGGACATCCGGCAGAGGAAGCCTATCAGCTATGTCAAAAGGGACGAAATTGAAGCCGGCGACCGGCGCGACACCGCTGATAGCGATTGCGGCTGCCGCCGTCGACACCGAAACAACCGGGCCAGACGCCACAAGGGCACGCGTGGTCCAGATTGGTGCGATCGGCATCGCGCATGGCAAGGTCGTCCGGAAACCTCAGCTCGATCTCCTCATCGATCCTGGCGAAGCAATCTCGTCCGAGGCCTCGCTTGTCCACGGCATCACCGATACCGATGTTGACGGAGCCGGGAGCTTCCCTGATGCATGGGGGCAATTCCAGGAGTTCGTCGGCGACCGCATCCTCGTCGGACACTCGATCGGCTTCGACCTGGCGGTCTTGGAGCGCGAATGCCGACGCGCCCGCTTGCCCTGGAAAAAGCCTCGGGCGCTGTGCGTCCGGCTTCTTGCAACCATAGCAAATCCCAATCTGGCAGATCATTCGCTGGAAACGATCGCCGCCTGGCTTCGCCTGGAGATAGCTGGCCGCCATTCGGCCCTGGGCGATGCGATCGCGGCGGGAGACATCTTTGCCGCGTTGATTCCGGAATTGCGCAAGCGCAACATCCGAACACTCGGAGAGGCCGAGGTCGCCTGCCTTGCTCTTTCGGACGCTCTCGAAGCCGGCCATCGCGCCGGCTGGGCCGAGCCGGTGTCGCGACCCCAGGCTCCCGCGTTTCAGCCGGTTGATCCCTATGCCTATCGCCATCGCGTCGGCAGCCTCATGAGCGGCCCGCCAGTCGTGGTCAAGTCGACCAAACCGACCAGGCAGGTCATCGACCTCATGGTGAAGCGCAAGATCAGCTCGGTCCTGGTGTCCGACCGTGGAACGCCGGATCAACCGATCGAGGAGTATGGCATCGTTACCGAGCGTGACCTGATGCGCCGCATATCGTCCGACGCCGAGCGGGCTTTTGACATGCCGGTCGGAAGCATCGCAACGCGACCGCTGATAAGCATCCGCGCCGCCGCCTTCGCCTATCGGGCGATCGGCCGCATGGATCGACTGAAAGTCCGCCACCTCGCTGTCCGCGACGATGGGGGCATGCTGGTCGGCGTGCTTTCGGCGCGTGACCTGCTCAGGCTCCGAGCTGCCGCGGCCATCGATCTCGACGACAACATCGAACATGCCAGGGACGCCGCCGAACTGGCGGCCACCTGGTCGATGCTGCCGGGCGTGGTACGTTCGCTCATCGGCGAGGAAATCGACCCGCGTGTGGTGGCGGAAATCATCAGCGACGAACTTTGCTCGCTTACCCGTCGCGCCGCCGTGCTTGCCGAACAACAAATGCAGATCGAAGGCCACGGCCCGCCGCCCTGCGCCTATGCCGTGCTCGTGCTCGGCTCGGGCGGCCGTGGCGAAAGCCTGATGGCCCCGGACCAGGACAACGCCATCGTCTTTGCAGACGGCGAACCGGATGGGCTCGAAGACCGCTGGTTCAAAAATCTCGGCGCCAAACTCGCCGATATGCTCGACATCTCAGGCGTGCCGTATTGCAAAGGCGGTGTAATGGCCTCGAATGCCGCATTCCGCGGAAGCCTCTCCACCTGGAAGCGGCGCGTCGAGGATTGGGTTCGCCGCCTGCGGCCGGAGGATCTGCTCAACGTCGATATCGTCTACGATCTGCGGCCGGTGCACGGCGACACCACGCTGGCCGCGCAGTTTATCGAATATGCGTATGAGCGTGGCCACTCCGAGCCGGTATTCGCGAAGCTTCTCGGCGAGCAGATGACCACCGGCAATCCCTTCACTGTCTTTGGCGGCTTTCAACTTGAAAACGGCCGGTTGGACATCAAAGCGCATGGCCTTTTTCCGATCGTCGCGACCGCACGCACTCTTGCAATTCGCCACGGCATCCGCGAGCGGAGCACGCGTGCCCGGCTCGAGCAACTGATCGCGCTGGATATTGGCGGCGAGCCCGACATGAAGGCGATGCTGGCCGGCCACGCCATGCTGGTCGGCTTGCTGCTCGCTCAGCAGACGCATGACATCTACGCCGGTATATCGGTATCCAACCGCGTCGAGATCAATGCGCTGGCGCGCGAGCAGCAGGCACAGCTCAAGGGCCTCATCAAGCGCCTTCAGTCGGCACCCGACCTGGTGCGGGACCTGATGTTCGCATCGCCGGCGACGCTCGGACAGTAAACAAACTCAGATGCGCGCGGCGCCAAACAGTTCATCGACGAGGGCGCTGAGATCGGCCTGCACCAGGAAATCCTCATGCGCGCGCAGCAGATTCATTCTCAGGAAGTTGAAGATATAGTCGTAGTCGTTGGTCAGCAGATTGGGGTGGATCGGGACCATCTCGAAAACCGTTCGCGCCAGCGGCTCGGGGATCTCGCGCACCGGGCGCGGCGGGCCGATCTGGGTGGCGGCGAGGCGCTGACGTGTGAGCTCGGCGGCGTCCTCCCAGAAAGTGGGGGGCGAGCCCTCCGGAACGGTATATTTGGAGAAGCTTGCCAAAGCGACTTTTTCCAGCGCCGCTGGCAGGCCTCGCTGGCGCAAGCCGGCAGGTTCGCGCAGCGCACCCTCCACCATTTCCGCCACCATGGCGTAGCACGCAGGGTAGGCGCGCCAGCGTGAATGGTTGAGCGCCGCCTGGAACTCCTTCTCGCTGAACAGCTTCTGCCAGTAGACCCCTGCCCTGACGCGGCAGAACTCGACGATGCTCTTCTGCGCCAGGAAGGCGGCACGCGAATCCATGAAGTCAGCCAGTCCGTCGACGCTGACGATCGGCTGCGGCTTGCGCAGGAACTCGGGCAACAGGTCGTTCAGCAGGCCCATGGCGCTCTCCCTTCGGTTTTGTTCCCAACCGACGTTGACCGTTTAGCCTCCACCACGCCGCACCGCCAGTCCTCATGCCGATTCTCCAATCCTCTCACCGATTCTAAAGTCGTATGAACAGCAGCGACAAAAAGTGATACCCCTACAAAGTTACGGTCGACTGATTCTATACTTGGCCGCGACATATGCCGGAGGGCTTCCGCGGCAGCGGAAGAGGCAAGCGTTAAACGGCGCCTTGCGGTCGAGACGGTTCGCAAGCTGCCAACCAAGGGAGGGTTCAAGCTATGGCGACGCCAGACCGCGTAAGTTATTGGAACAAGACCAAGGGCCTCATGTTCACCATGCTGGGCCTGTGGGTATTCTTCGGTTACGTCATCCACATGTTCGTGGAGCAACTCAACACCATCGTCATTTTTGGCTTTCCGCTCGGCTTCTACATGGCCGCTCAGGGTTCGCTCATCGCCTTCGTCGTCATGCTGTTCTGGTTCGCACGGCGCCAGAACGCGATCGACGAAGAGCACGGCGTCCATGAAGATTGATCGGGGGAACGTCAATGGCTAACACGACATCTACCACCGCAGGCGGAAGCGACTTCACCTCCAATCTCGGCCGCATCTACGGCATCTACACCGGCGGCTTCATAGCCTTCATCATCCTGATGGCCATCTTGAGCGCCATGGGCGTCGAAAATGTTGTCATCGGCTACCTGTTCATGGGCTTTACCATCGTCATCTACGCGGTGATCGGCGTCCTGAGCCGCACCATGCACGTCGGCGAATATTACGTCGCCGGGCGTCGCGTACCGGCGCTCTACAACGGCATGGCGACCGGCGCCGACTGGATGTCAGCGGCCTCCTTCATCGGCATGGCCGGCTCGCTCTATCTGCTCGGCTATGATGGTCTCGGATTCGTGCTCGGCTGGACCGGCGGCTACGTGCTCGTGGCCATCCTCGTTGCGCCCTATCTGCGCAAGTTCGGCGCCTACACCGTCCCCGACTTCCTGTCGGCGCGCTACGGCGGCAATCTTGCCCGCTTCATCGGCGTGATCGTTCTGTTCTCCTGCTCGTTTACCTATGTGGTCGCGCAGATTTTCGGCACCGGGCTGATCTCGGCTCGCTTCCTTGGCATCGACTTCAACGTCGCGGTCTATGTCGGTCTTGCCGGCATCCTGGTGTGCTCCATGCTGGGCGGCATGCGCGCCGTCACCTGGACGCAGGTCGCCCAGTACATCGTGCTGATCATCGCCTATCTCATCCCTGTCATCTGGATGTCGACGGTGAAAACCGGCGTGCCGATCCCACAATTGATGCAAGGCCAGGCGCTGGCGAACATCACCGCGCTTGAGACGGCGCAGGGCATCACCGTGCATCACATCACGCCGTTCGTGCATGGCGGCTATGATGCCAAGAACTACTTCCTGCTCATCCTCTGCCTGATGGTCGGAACGGCGTCATTGCCGCACGTCCTGATGCGCTACTTCACCACCCCGTCGGTGCGTGAAGCGCGTGTTTCGGTCGCTTGGTCGCTGCTGTTCATCTTCATCCTCTACTTCACCGCGCCCGCCTATGCGGCATTCGCCAAGTGGACGATGCTCGACCTGGTGGCGTCGGGTCTGACGCCCGAAAACATCGCCGAGAAAGCCGGATGGATGATGCGCTGGGCCGCTGCCGACAATACGCTCGTGCAGATCTGCGGCAAGGCGGCGACAGACACCGCAGCGATCGTCGCGGCCTGCGCCGAAAAGGGCGTGACGGCACTTTCGTTTGCCGACATCAACCTCAACGCCGACATGATCGTGCTGGCCACGCCGGAAATGGCCGGCATGCCCTACGTCATCTCGGGCCTCGTCGCCGCCGGCGGTCTTGCCGCCGCGCTGTCGACGGCGGACGGCTTGCTGCTGGCCATCGCCAACGCGCTCAGCCATGACATCTACTACAAGATGATCGACCAGAATGCGCCTACGTCGCGGCGCCTGATCGTGTCCCGCATCTTGCTGGTTATGGTCGCCGTGCTGGCCGCCTACGTCGCATCGACCAAGCCGTCGGACATCCTGTCGATGGTGTCGTGGGCCTTCTCTCTTGCCGCCGGCGGGCTGTTCCCGGCGCTGGTGCTCGGCGTCTGGTGGAAGCGCGCCAACTCGGCGGGCGCTGTCGCCGGCATGATCGCAGGCTTCGGCATCACCATCTTCTACCTTGTCATGACGCAGTATGGCGCCGACTTCGACAAGGCGACGCCGAATATGGAACTGTGGTGGGGCGTGAAGAACATTTCGTCGGCGGCCTTTGGTCTGCCGGTGGGCTTTGCCGTGATGATCATCGTCAGCCTTCTCACCAAGGCACCATCCCGGGCTATGCAGGATTTCATCGAGGAAATCCGTGTACCGCGCGGCAAGCAGATGATGGAAGAAAAGACTGCCTGATCGCGCATAGCGATCGGCGCTCGAAGCGGGGTCCGGCGACGGACCCCGCTTTCATTTCGGGGGCGTCGCTGGCATAACGCGGCGCCACCGCTGCTTGGAAAAGCCCACATGAACGACTTCTGGTCCTATTGGTATTTCCACATACCAAATTTCATCCTTGCCGCAGTGATGTACACGCTGATGGGGCGTCTCCTGCTCGGCCTCTTCGTGCCCGAAAGTTGGGACAACTACATCTGGCGCTTCTTTAAGACCGTCACGGACCCGTTCCTGCGGATCGTGCGGACCATCACGCCGTCGATCCTGACCCAGCCGGTGGTGATCGTTTTCAGCGTGCTCTGGCTCATGGCCTTGCGCATCGGCTATCTCGTCTTGCTGATCAATGTCGGCATTGCGCCGATGGCTTCACAGGGGGGTTGAGGCAATGGACAGAAACGCTCTTGTGCCGGTCATGGCGGTCGCCATCGTCAACGGTATCTTTTCGCCGTGGGTGCTGATGGTGTTCCTGCTCTATCCGATCTGGTATCCGGGCTGGGCGCCTCCCTTAAGCCAGATCGTTTACATGGCAAGTGCGCTGATCCTGTCGACGGTGACCATCATGCTCGCCGGCGTGCCGGCCGCGCTTTATGAGCGCTGGTCGGCGCAGCCCAGGAGCATCGTCGTCTCGTCTATCTGGCTCGCCGGCACGGTTTTGTTGACGTTGCCGGCGCTGCCGAATGTGATGCGGGCGCTAAGCGGCGGCTGATAATTTCCCCCAGCCTGTCAGCGTTCCTCCCGGCGGAACGGCTTGAGCAGCGCCGAAGGCGCGACGGCATTGCGCGACATTGCCGCCATGGCGACGATGGTGAAGATGAAGGGCAGCATCAGGAACGCCTCATAGGGAATGTGGCCAAGCCCACTCGCCTGCATGCGCAACTGCAAGGCGTCGACAAAGGCGAACAGCAGCGCCGCCCCAGCCGAGCGCCACGGGTCCCAGCGGCCGAAGACGACGAGCGCGATTGCTACCCAGCCGCGACCCGACACGATGCCGAAGGTGAAGGCGTTGAACTGCACCATCGACAGGAAGGCACCGGCCAGCCCCATCAGGGCACCGCCGAGGATCACCGCTTGGAAGCGCGTGGCGATGACGCTGACGCCGGCCGAGTCGGCGGCGCGTGGATTTTCGCCGACCATGCGCACCGACAGGCCCCACGGCGTCCGATAGAGCACGAAGGCGGCCAGGGGAACGGCTGCCATCGCCATGTAGACCAGCGAAAACTGGTTGAATACCGCCGGTCCGAGCACCGGGATGTCGGAGAGAACAGGGATCGGCAGCGTTTCGAAACTCTTGATGCTGGGCGGCACCGATTGCTGGCCGAAGATCAGCCGGTAGAGGAAATAGGCCAGGCCCGACGAGAACAGCGTGACGCCGATGCCGCAGACATGCTGACTGAGGCCGAGCGCCACCGTAAACAGCGCATGCACGGCACCCATCAGCGCACCGGTCAGCATCGCCGCAAGCACGCCGAGCCACAGGCTGCCGCTGAGGCTGGTCGCGGTGAAGCCGGTCATCGCCGACAACAGCATGATGCCTTCGATGCCGAGATTGAGCACGCCGGCCCGCTCGGAGAACATCTCGCCCAGCGTTGCGAAAGCCAGCGGCGTGGCAATGCGGATGATGGCGGCGAGGAAGCCGACCTGAAAAATCTGTTCGAGCACCACGCTCATCTGGCTGTCCCCACGCGGCGGACGCGGTAGGCGGTGAACAGCAGCGCCACCAGCATGGCGAGCAGCGCGGTTCCCTGGATGACATCACTGAGGAAGGCGGGAACGCCGGTCGCCCGCGACATCGCCTCGGCGCCGGTCATGACGGCGGCGAGGAAGAGCGCCGCCGGCACCACGCCGAGCGGATTGAGCCTCGCCAGCATGGCGACGACGATGCCGGAATAGCCATAGCCCGGCGAGATGTCGCTCATCACCTGGAAATGCACGCCGCCGACCTCGCCGACCCCGGCAAGGCCAGCCAGCGCGCCGGACAGCAGCGCCGTCGAGATCAGCACCCGCTCGACATGGATACCGCCATAGCGCGCGGCCTCGGGATTCTCGCCGATGACCCTGATCCTGAAGCCGAGCGTCGTGCGCGCAATCAGGAACCAGATCACCGGCGCAGCAAGGAAAGCCGCCACGACGCCGAGATGCAGCCGCGTGCCTTCAAGCAGCACCGGGAAATTCGCGGAATCCTCGATCGGCGGCGAGATCGGGTAGCCGCTGAAACTGTCTTTCCACGGGCCTTCGATCAGCGCCATCAGGGCATAGAAGATGACCGAGTTGAGCAGCAGCGAGCTGACCACGTCATCAACCCTGAAGTTTACGCGCAGCGTCGCCGGCACCAAAGCGACTGCCGCACCGGCGGCAGCGCCCGCCACCGCCATCAGAAGCATGGCGAGCGGCCCCGGCATCGGGATGGCGCCGACGGCGCAGCTCGCCACCGCACCGGCAAGCAACTGCCCCTCGGCGCCGATGTTCCAGAATTTGGCGCGGAAGGCGACGGCGACGGCAAGCCCGGTAAAGATCATCGGGGTCGCGCGCACCAGCGTTTCGGTGATGGCGTAGCTGTCGCCCAGCGACGCCGAGAACATCACGCCATAGGCCTCGATCACCCCGGCGCCGGCCAGCGCGATGAGGCCGCTGCACAGCACCAATGTCGCGCCGATCGCCAGCAGCGGCAGGGCGAGATTGAACCAGCCGGGCGTGCTGGTGCGGGCTTCGAGACGGAACATCAACTATGGCCCTCCGCCCCGGTCATCATCAGGCCGAGCCGCGCGATGGTGGCATCGGCGCTGTCGAGCGTACCGACGATACGTCCCTCATACATCACCGCAATGCGGTCGCAGAGCATGAGCAGCTCTTCGAGATCCTCGCCGATGACGATGATGCCGCAGCCCTTGGCACGCATGTCGAGGAACTTCTCGTGGATGAAGCGCGCCGCACCAATGTCGAGACCGCGCGTCGGCTGCGACACGACCAGCACCTTTGGGTCGAAGGCGAGCTCGCGCGCCAGCAGCGCCTTCTGCAGATTGCCGCCGGAAAGCGCCCCGGCCCGCGTCATCGGTCCCGGGCAGCGTATGTCATAGGCCTTGATCTGTGCTTCGGCGAAGGCGCGGATCGCGTCGGACCTGAGCAGGCCGTTGTGGCTGAACGCCCCCGTGCCGATGCGCGGCAGCACCATCGAATCCGCCAGCGGCAGATTGGTGACCAGCCCGGTCGTCATGCGGTCTTCCGGTATACGCCCGAGACCGAGCGCCTGCACCTCGCGCGGCGAGAATCGCGAGACCATTTTGCCGGCTATCGTCATCCGGCCGGCATCGGGCGCACGAATGCCGGAGACCACCTCCGCCAGCGCCCGCTGGCCATTGCCGGAAACGCCGGCAATGCCGAGGATCTCGCCCGCGCGGACAAAGAGCGAGACATCGGCGAGCGCCATGCCGGAATGGCGCGAGGTCGAGATGCCGTCAAGGGTCAGCACAGCCTCACCCGGCGTGGACGGTCCCCTGGCCGGCGGAACGATCTCGTGGCCGCACATCAGCCGCGCCATTTCCGACGACGTCGTGCTGGCAGGGGCATCGACGCGCCCAGTCACGCGGCCATGCCGCAGCACCACGCAGCGATGGGTCAGCGCGCGCACCTCGTTGAGCTTATGCGAGATGAAGATGATGCCGAGACCCTGGGCCGCCATCGACCGCAACGCCGAAAACAGCCCGTCGACCTCTGTCGGCGCCAGCACCGCCGTCGGCTCGTCGAGGATCAGCAGCCTTGCACCGCGAAACAGCGCCTTGACGATTTCGAGCCGCTGCTGCTCGCCGATCGACAGCGCCGAGACGGGAAGGTCCGGATCGAGCGTAAGCCCATGCTGCCGGCCGATCTCGTTGAGCCGCGCCCGCCCACCGGCGCGATCGATCCGGCCCGATTTGCCGGGAATGCCGATCAGCAGGTTTTCCAGCACCGAAAGCCGCGGCGCCAGATGAAAATGCTGGTGCACCATGCCGATGCCGGCGACGAGCGCATCGGCCGAGCTGTTGATCGTCACCGGCCGGCCCTGAACCAGGATCTCACCGGCGTCCGGCGCATAGGCGCCGAACAGCACGTTCATCAGCGTCGTCTTGCCGGCGCCGTTTTCACCCAGCAGCCCGAGAATTTCGCCCGGCGCGACGCTCAGATCGACGGCTTCGTTCGCCTTGACGGCGCCGAAGCTCTTGGAGATGCCGCGCATTTCGATGAGAGGGGCGGGCGTTGACAAGGGTGCTCCTGGTGAGAGATGGCGCTGACACCCCTCCCCCTTGAGGGGAGGGTGCCGAGCGAAGCGAGGCGGGAGGGGTCACCTCAGCTGCCTCGACCTTTAGACCGATAAAGATGGAGCGCGTCACAGCGGACCCCACCCGGTCCTTCAGGCCACCCTCCCCTCAAGGGGGAGGGCTGCTGCGCCGCTCAATCCGAAACCGGCGTTTCCTCGTCGACGTTAACGCGGAAATTGCCGTCGAGGATTTCTGCCTTTTTCTTTTCGACCAGCTCCTTGACGTCGGCGGGCAGCGTCTTGTCGAATTTGTGATACGGCGCCAGAAAGGAGCCGCCCTTGGCCATGCGCGAGAAATCGCCATAGTCCTGCGCGGTGAAGACGCCGGCCTTGACCAGCTTGATCGCGTGCTCGACCGTCGGATACATGTCCCAGACCGGGCCGGTGATCACTGTGTCCGGGCCGAGGTTGGACTGGTCGGACATGTTGGAGATGGCGAGGATCTTCCTCTCGACCGCCGCTTCGATGACGCCGAAACGTTCGGCATAGATCACGTCGACACCGGCGTCGATCTGGGCGATCGCCGCTTCCTTCGCCTTTGGCGGGTCGAAGAAGGAGCCGATGAAAGCGACCTTCCTCTTGATATCAGGATTGACCTCCCGGGCGCCGGCAAAGAAGGCATTGACCAGCCGATTCACTTCCGGAATGCCCATCGCCGCGACGGCGCCGATCGTGCCTGATTTCGACATCTTTCCGGCGATCAGGCCGGAGAGATAGGCCGGCTCGTGAATCCAGTTATCGAAGACTGCGAAATTCGGCTCGGCCGGCCCGGCGCCGGAGCCGAACAGGAAGGCGATCTTCGGAAACTGCTTGGCCGTGCGGCGGGATTCGCGCTCGGCCGCGAAAGCATCGCCCAACACCAGCTCATAGCCGCCCTGCGCATATTCGCGCATGACACGGCTGAAGTCGGCCGTCTGCACTTTCTCCGACCATTTGTATTCGATGCCGAGTTCCTTCTCGGCCCTCTGCAGGGCGACATGGATCTGGTGGACCCATGGCTCCTCGGTCGGCGTGGCGAAGATCGCCGCCACCTTCAGCTTCTTGTCCTGCGCCAAGGCACTGCCCGGCAGCATGGCTGCCGCCAGGCCAAGCGCGCCGAGTTCCAGCACATTGCGTCGCGAAAGTCCTTCGCGTTTCGATTGCATTTTGCTCTTCCCATTTTCCATTGCATGCCCCTCTGATTGGCGCCGCGTCGAGCCGGCTTTGTTCTCTTGAGTATCAGCCAGAGAACTATGGAACGGAGCCCCACCTTTGTCCACATGGTCAAATTTGCCGGCGGAAAAGCTGCAACCTGGCCGCCCTCCATCGCAACCACGGCGGCAGTGGATCGCTTGCGCTCAATGCTTGATGCGGTCGCGCATGGCGTACCAGAGCATGCCGAGCACATAGAGCGGGCCGCGCAGCGCGGTGCCGCCGGGAAACGGCATTGGCCTCAGCGTCGAAATCAGATCGAGCCGCGAAGCATCGCCGGTGATCGCCTCGGCAAGCAGCTTTCCCGACAGCGTCGACAGGATCACGCCCTTGCCGGAATAGCCATGCGCAAAATAGACCTCGCCATAGTGGCCGACATCCGGCAGGCGCGATGTTGTCACCGAGACCAGCCCGCCCCAGGCATGATCGATGCGGCGGCCGCGCAATTGCGGAAAGGTCTTTTCCATATGCGGCCGCACGAAGCCGGCAATGTCGGCGGGCGGCGACGGCGTGTAGCGCTCGCCGCCGCCGAACAGCAGGCGTCCGTCCGCCGACAGCCGGTAGTAGTTGACCACGAAGCGGGTGTCGGAAACGGCGACATTGCTTGGGATGACGTCGCTCGGGTCGTCCAGCGGCTCGGTGGCGACGATGTAGTTGCCGACCGGCATGATGCGGCTGTTGACGCGCGGCTCGAGCCCCTGGAGCAGCGCGTCGCCCGCCAGCACGACATGCTTGGCCCGGACCGAACCCTTGGCCGTCGCAACCCTGA
Organism: Mesorhizobium sp. WSM4841; assembly: GCF_055811515.1. Lineage (NCBI taxonomy): Bacteria > Pseudomonadati > Pseudomonadota > Alphaproteobacteria > Hyphomicrobiales > Phyllobacteriaceae > Mesorhizobium > Mesorhizobium sp. WSM4841. Next base: position 48,587 of record NZ_JBVVQC010000014.1, on the reverse strand, counting down.
TGGCAGGTTCCCGCTCCAGCCGCAGCGCCACCGAATTCTCATGGATACTGACGCCCGCCGCTGCCGCGGCGCGGGCAAGACCCAGCGTGTAGTTCAGCGGATGCATGTCGCCGCCGAGCTTTTCGTACATCGCGCCGTGATAGGGCGTGTTCACCATTCCGCGCGCCTGTGCTGACGACAGCATCTCTACATCATGAAAATTCATCACGGTGGCAAGGCAATCGGCCTCTTCTTCGAGGTCGCGCAGGTCGGAGCCATTGACCGCACCGGCCAGATGGCCAGTCAGCCGGAGGTCGCAATCGATGGCGTGGCGCTCGATCAGGTCGAGCACCAGTCCGCGCGCCTCGAAGGCGAGATCGAACAGCGCCCGCGCCCGTTCGGGCCCATAGAGCTTGACCAGGCCCTTGGCGCCCTTGCGCAGGCCGGGAATGATCTGGCCGCCATTGCGCCCCGACGCCCCCCAGCCGATCTTGCCGCCTTCGAGGAGCACCACCTTCAGCCCGCGCTCGGCGGCATGAAGGGCTGCGGACAGGCCGGTACAGCCGCCGCCGACCACCACCAGATCGGCGTCGACGTCGCCTTGCAACGCCGGATGATCCGGAGCCGGACTGGCCGTCGCGACATAATAGGATTTGCCGATATCCAGGCCGGAGTTGAAGCCCCCAGAATTAAAGCCCATCATCATACCTTGAGCAGCAGATGATCGCGTTCCCAGCTGGTGACGACGCTCTGGAACAGGTCGAGCTCGACGCTCTTGACGCGCAGATAGGTCTGGAAGAAATCCTCGCCGAGCAAGTCCCGAACCGGACTGCACGCAGCGAAACGGTCGAGCGCCTCCTCCATGGTTTTCGGCAGCGTGCTCTTGCTGCGATAGGCATTGCCCGATGCCTCGGGCGAACGCGAGAGCTTTTCCTCGACGCCGAGATAGCCACAGAGCAGCGAGCCGGCCATCGCCAGATAGGGGTTGGCATCGGCGCCGGGCAGCCGGTTTTCCACCCGCCGCGCGGCCCGCCCGCCGGCCGGCACGCGCAGGCCGCAGGAGCGATTGTCATGCGACCACTCGATGTTGGCGGGGGCGCTGTGGTTCGGCCGGATGCGGCGGAACGAATTCACGTTCGGCGCAAACAGCGGCATCACCTCGGGAATGTATTTCTGCAGGCCGCCAATGAAATGCCCGAACATCTCGGTGTCGGCATCATCACGCCCGGCAAACAGCGTATTCCCGGCCTCGTCGATGACCGACATGTGGAGATGCATGGAGCTGCCGGCTTGCGCGGCGATCGGCTTGGCCATGAAGGTCGCATGCATGCCACCTTCCTGCGCGGCCTGGCGCGTCAACCGCTTGAACAGCAGCACCTTGTCGGCCAGCGGCAGCGCGTCGCCATGCAGGAAATTGATCTCGAGCTGCGCCGTGCCCGATTCGTGGATCAGCGTGTCGAGCGGCAGCCCGGCCGCCGCGGCATAGTCGTAGAGGCGCCGGATCACCGGCTCGAACTCCTCCAGCGCCGCCATGTCGTAGGGGTGCTGTACGGTTTCGGGGCGGCCATTGCGCCCGACCGGTGCGGTCAGCGGCCGATCGGGATCTGGATTGGGCGCGGTCAGGTAGAATTCGAGCTCCGGCGCGACTACTGCCCGCCAGCCGCGCTGGCGATAGAGATCAAGCACGGCCCTCAAGACATGACGTGGCGAGGCCATCCACGGCCGGTCGTCCATGTGAAACGCATCGGCGAAGACATAGGCTTTCCCTGCTCCGGCACCGGGTGCAAGGCAGAGCGTCGCGACATCCGGCACCATCCGCATGTCGGGGTCCTGATAGCCGAAGCCCTCGTCGTTGGAACCGGAATAGCGGCCGTCTATGCAGACCAGGAAGGCGCTGCTCGGCAGGTAGAGCGCACGGTCCTCGAGCGACTTCAGGAACCTGGCCTTCGGCAGGGCCTTGCCACGCAACACGCCATTCACATCCGGCACCAGGCACTCGACTTCCCTGATCCCCTGCTGCTCCAGCCATCCCTTCGGATCCTCCGTTGGGGTCATTTGCGGTGCATCCGTTGTCGTGGCGTTGAGCATCAGGTCACGTCCTTACGAGGGCGAGAATGGCTTCGGCGGTGGCGTCGGTTCCCGGCGCCCGTGCCATGGTGGCTGCATTCTCCTTGAGACGAAAGCGCATCTCGCGATCGGCCATTAGGCCAAGGATGGCGTTTTCCAGTTCGTCGTCGCTCCAGCCATCGCGGCTGATGTGGCGGCCGACTCCGGTTTCCTCGGCGCGTCGCGCATTGTCATGCCCGTCCCAGCAATAGGGCATGATCAGCGACGGCACGCCGAAACGCAGCGCTTCGCAAAAGCTGTTGTTGCCGCCGTGATGGATGAAGAGGTCGGATTTCGCAACGACCGACGGCTGCGGAAACCAGGCGTCGAGATAGACATTGTCCGGAACCGCGCGATAGGTGTCACGCAGGCCACCGACATTGACGATGAAGCGGGCCGGAAGCCGGTCGAACAAGGTGAGCATGCGCTCAATCAGGCCGACATCCATGGCGCCCAGGCTGCCGAAGCTGAGATAGACCAGCGGCCCGTCATTGCGCGGAAAGACCGGCACGTCGAACGGCCCTTCCGAGCGGACGCAGCCTTCAAGATAGACGAAGCGGGCCGGGTCGAGCGGCTCTGCCCGCTCCCTGCGCACGATCGTCGGAGTCAGCAGCAAATTGAGGTCAGGCGAAGCTTCCAGAAAAAGACCCTTCGGCAAGGGCGCAAGTCCAGCGTCGGTCCGAAGCCGGTTAAACCGATCATGCGCCGGAGCGACCGCTGCCAGATAACGGACCTCGAAGGCCGCACGGCTCGGGTCGTCGGCGGCGAGCCCGGACAGATAGGGGGGTACATCGGCGTCGGGTAGCTCGGTCTCGGCGCAGGAGACGACGCGCACCCAGGGGCAGCCGGCGGCAGCCAGCGCCGGAAACATGATGACGTTGTCGAGCACCACGGCATCCGGCTTCAGCCTGGCCAGCAATTGGCGCAGCGGCGCCTCGGCATTGACCGCGGTATCGACGATCGCTTCCCAGGTCGGGGCGACGTAGGTTTCGAGCTGGTCGATCGGGCTCAGCCTGAAATGCGGCAGATGGCGGCGCACGAACGCCTGCCAGTAGCTCTGGCGCTCGCTGTCGGTCAGCGGATCGTCGGTCGGCAACTGGTATTCCTGAAACCCGTAGTCGGCAAACACGCCGGAAAAGCCGGCGTGACAGATGAACACCGGCCGGGCGCCCCTTGCGCGCAAGGCCTGTGCGATGCCGACGCAATTGAGCGCGGCGCCGAAGCTCGCTTCGGGAAACAGCGCGATGGTCGGGCTGGCTTTGCGCATGTTCCTCGTTATTCCGGCCGGCTGATCATGCCGAACAATGCGGGGGCCCCGCGACTGGCCGCCTGCGGCCGCTGACTGCGGGACAACCGCAGGTGGACGCGAAGCAGATCGGCTGCAACCTCATACTGCCGGCTTTCCAATTGGTCGAGTATGGTCAGGTGCTCGCGCAGCGATTGTTTCAGCCGGAAGACGTTGACGCCGGCATAAGTCCCCGGCAGCCGGCGCAGCCTGAGGTGATCGGACAGCGCGTCGGTGACGAACCGATTGGCGGCGCCGTCGGCGATCATGCCGTGAAAATCGATGTCCAGCCGCTGGAACTCTCTGATATCGAACGCGGCGTCGGGCAGCGCCAGCAGCGTTTCCATGCCCTGGCGCAAGGCTGCCGCGCGGGTCCCGTCCAGCCGAAAGCCAGACGCCAGAATGGCGGCGGGTTCCAGCATCAGGCGGAACTCGTAGCTTTCCCCTTGTGCCTCCGGATCGTCAGGCGCTCGCCTGAACAGCCAGGACTGTCCCGGTGCTCGGTCCAGAAGATTTTCGTCTGTCAGTTTCTTTAGCGCTTTTAGTACCGTCTTCCGCTCGGCATCATACCGCCGCATCAGCGCGCCGATGGTCACCGTCTGATCCAGTCGGCGCGCCGACCGGTCGCGCAGGATCATCTCCGCGAGTTCGTCTTCTTCGGCGCTCGGCAGGTCGGCGGCAGCGGTCGCCTGGTTGGTGAGGTCGACGGCCAGCCGATAGCCGGATTCAGCTTCCCAGCGCACCACGCCTTTTTCGGTGAGCAGGCGCAACGCGGCCCGCACCGGGGTCCGCGAGACGTTGCAGAGAGAAGCGATCTGCTGTTCCGGGAGATGAGCGCCGGCCTCGAAGCCGCGTTGCCGGGCCACATCGAGAATGCGCTGAGCGAGATCGAGATGGTTGGTACGTGGTCGTCTGGCAACGGCTTGCATGGCGATTCTCGTGAACGGGCTTGACCGCTGCGGTTTGACCGATCGCCCTTGTAGACACAATCGGCGATTTCGCAGCGATCTGGCAAATTATGGATTGACGTACTTTTTTATGCAATAGTACTGTAACATCAATCGGCAACAAAAAGACCGGGGAACAGGATCGAAGCGGCGGCATGATCGCAAGCGCTGGTCCGACGATTTGAATTCGACGATCAACCAGAATGGGAGTCTGTCATGACCGCTACCACCCTGCGGCACCGTTCGTTAAAAACATCCTCGATCGCGCTTGGCCTCGCCATGGCGCTGTCGGCGCCGGCGGCCGCCGCCGACCTCGTCATTTCCAACTGGGACGGCTACATGGCGCCGGATGCCATGGCCGCCTTCAAAGCAGCGACTGGCGTTTCCGGTGAGGTTGTCGTTCACGCAACCAATGAGGAGATCATGGGCAAGCTCGTCGCTTCGGGCGGCAAGGGCTATGACGTGGTCTTCGTCTCCTCGCCCTTCGCCGAAGTGCTGAACAAGCTCGGCCTGATCGAAACGATCGACCACGCCAAGGTCCCCAACCTCGCCAATCTCTATCCCGAGGCGGCGAAGCTGCCGCACGACGTCGGCAACAATTTTTCCGTGCCTTACACCTGGGGCACTACCGGCCTCTGCTACCGCTCGGATCTGGTCAAGACTGAGCCGGCCAGCTGGAACGATCTTCTCGCCCCGTCCGATGCGCTCAAGGGCAAGACCACCATGCTGGCAACTGACCGCTGGCTGCTTGCCGCCGGCCAGCTCGCCAAGGGCTATTCGGTCAACGAGACCGATCCCGCCAAGCTCGCCGAGGTCAAGGACCTGCTGATCTCGGCCAAGAAGACTTTGCTCGCCTATGACGACACCACTTTCTATTCGAAGCTGGTCTCGGGCGAGGCGCTGATGGTGCAGGCATGGGATGGCTGGTGTAATTACGGCATAGCCGAAAATCCGCAGATTAAATACACCATACCCAAGGAAGGCTCGGACCTGTGGGTCGATACGATGGTGGTGATGAAGGCATCGGCCAACAAGGACGCCGCCTTCCAGTTCATCAACTTCATGCTGGACGCCAAGAACCACGCCTGGGCGGCCCAGAACATCGACTACAAGGTGCCGAACAAGCCGGCTATGGAAAGCCTGCCGGCCGATTTCCTCGCCAAATTCCCCAATATGGCCATGCCGGTGGCCGAACTGGTCAAATTCGAGCAGCTGCGCGACGTCGGCGATGCCCAGCGCGACTATTCGAAGATCGTCAGCGAGATCAAGGCCGCGCAATAGTTTCGGGATCTGGAATCAGGCTTGCGTTCCTTCACGCCCCCCTCTGGCCTGCCGGCCATCTCCCCCTCAAGGGGGGAGATCGGCTGGATTGCGGCCTGTCGCCAATCTCCGGCGCAGCACCCCCTCATCCGGCCGCGGAGCCTGTCCTCGGGCTTGCCGGAGGCAAGACCCGTGGGCGGCCACCTTCTCCCCGCTGGCGAGAAGAGGCAGGCGCCAGCGCCGACGACCTCCTCTCCCCTCCGGGAGAGGTCGGATTGCCCCGAATGGCCCTTCGCAATTCGGTTGGCAATCCGGGTGACGGGGCGCCTGTCCAAACACAAATTCGATGCCTTTGAGATGGCCGGCAGGCCAGAGGGGGGTACTCCTCAATGAGATCTTTCGTCCCCTCTCGCTCCTCTTTGCTGATGGCGCCGGCGCTGGCCTGGCTCACCGCCTTGATGGTGGTGCCATGCGCGTTGGTGCTGGCGCTCGCCTTCTTCCGGCGCGGCATCTATGGTGGCATCGAATACACCTTCACGCTGGAGAATTTCGGGCTGGTCTTCGACCCGCTCTATGCCGGCATCTTCCTCAATTCGGCGCGCATCGCCGGCACGGCAACCCTGATCGCCGTGGTGATCGGCTATGCCGCCGCCTATGCGATCGCTGCGGCACCGCGCCGGCTGCAGCCGGTATTCCTGTTCTTCGCCGTATTGCCGTTCTGGTCCAACTACCTGATCCGCACCTATGCCTGGATCGTGCTGCTCAACCGTGAAGGCCTGATCACCCAACTCTTGCGCTGGTTCGGCTACACCGGCGAGCCGCCGTCGATGCTTTACACCGAAGGCGCCGTCATCGCCGGGCTGGTCTACAATTATCTGCCCTTCGTCATCCTGGCCTGCTACGCGCCGCTGTCGCGACTCAATCCGGAGCTCGCCGAGGCATCGCGCGATCTTGGCGCTTCGGCCATGACCACATTTCGCCGGGTCATCCTGCCGCTGACGGTGCCGGGTATCGCCGCCGGGGCGGTCTTCGTCTTCGTGCTGTCTATCGGCAATTTCGTAACGCCCGCACTGCTCGGCGGCGGCCGTTTCCAGATGATCGGCAATCTCGTCTACGACCAGTTCCTGACCGCCAATGACTGGCCGTTCGGCGCAGCACTGGCGATGGCGCTGATCGCCATCATGCTGCTGGTGCTGACGGCGCAGGCCCTGGCCGCAGATCGCGCCGCGGGCCGTATCGCCGAAGCGAAAGGAGCAGCCGATGGCTGAGCGCTCCCTCCTTTCCTTCTCCCCGTTCACGGGGAGAAGGTGCCCCGAAGGGGCGGATGAGGGGCGGCGCAAACGCCGGCAATGTTGGGCGTTGCCCCTCATCTGCCTGCCGGCATCTTCTCCCCGTAAACGGGGAGAAGGACGCTGGCCGCTCGCTCACCGTTATACCTTCAAGCGGCGGCCATCATGACCCAGTCGTTTGCCCGCATCTTCGGCCTGCGAACGATTCTCATCCTCGTCTTCGCCTTCCTCTACATTCCGATCGCCGTGCTGGTGGCGCTGTCCTTCAATCAAGGCGGGCTGCCGACCGTCTGGTCGGGCTTTTCGCTGAAATGGTATGCCTCGCTTGCCGGAAACGCCGCGATCCTTTCCGCCGCCCTCAACACGCTGATCGTGGCGCTGGTCTCGACCGCCATCGCCACGCTGTTCGGCACTCTGCTGGCGATCGGCGTCGAAATACGCCGGCAATATGGGAGCGGCCTCGAGGCGCTGATCTTTGCGCCGATGATCATTCCCGACATCGTGCTGGCGATCGCGCTGCTCAGTTTCTTCTCTTTGCTCGATTTCACCCTGGGCCTGCACACCATCATCCTCGCCCATGTCGTCTTCAACCTCGCCTTCGTCTGTTCGGTGGTGCGCGCGCGGCTGAAGAGCTTCGACTGGTCGATCGTCGAGGCCTCCGCCGATCTCGGCGCTTCCGCAATCACCACCTTCAGGCGGGTGACATTGCCGGTCATCCTGCCTGCGGTCGTCGCTGGCGCACTGCTCGCCTTCACCCTTTCGGTCGACGAATTCATCATCGCCTTCTTTACGTCAGGCGCCGGCCGCGCCTCGACCACGCTGCCGATGCAGATCTATTCGATGATCCGCTTCGGCATCACTCCGGAGATCAACGCATTGGCGACCATCGTCATGGCGGTCTCGATCACAGCGCTGACCCTGTCGCAGCGGCTCAACCGTGGGGTGATCGGCCAATGAGCGCACCCCGCACGCTGTTGGCGATCGACAAAGTGTCGAAGAATTTCGGTCGGGTGACCGCCGTCGACGGCATTTCGCTCGATATCCGTGAGAATGAGTTCTTCGCTTTGCTCGGACCTTCGGGCTGCGGCAAGACCACGCTGCTGCGCATTCTGGCCGGTTTCGAGACGCCCGATAACGGGCGCATCCTGCTCGACGGCCGCGACATCGCCCGGACGCCGCCCAACAAGCGGCCGGTCAATCTGATGTTCCAGTCCTATGCGCTATTTCCGCATATGAGCGTCAGGGCCAATGTCTCCTACGGCCTTGAAATGGAACGCTTGCCGGCAAAGGAAATCCGCTCGCGCGTCGACGCCATCCTGGCGACGACCGAGCTCGTTCCCTTCGCCGACCGCAAGCCGGAGCAATTGTCGGGCGGGCAGAAGCAGCGCGTCGCGCTTGCCCGGGCGCTCGTCAAGCGACCGCGGCTGCTTCTGCTCGACGAGCCTCTCGGTGCGCTCGACAAGAAATTGCGCGGCGCCATGCAGCTCGAATTGAAGCGCCTGCAGCACGAGGTCGGCATCACCTTCGTCATCGTCACCCATGACCAGGAGGAATCGCTGGTCATGGCCGACCGCATGGCGGTGCTCAGGGACGGCAAGCTGTTGCAATGCGACACCCCGCACGCGGTATACGAGTATCCGGCGGACCGTTTCGTCGCCGACTTCATCGGCGTCATGAATTTCGTGTCCGGCCGCGCCACCGCCGACGGCGTGCTGGCGGCCAATGGTGCGCGGATATCAGGCAAACTTCCCGCAACACTTTCGCCCGGTGCTGCGGCGGTCGCTTCGGTGCGGCCCGAACGCATCCGGCTGTTCCCGTCGGCAGAAACGGCCAACCGTGTTGCTGGCACCGTCGAAGCGCTGGCCTATCAGGGGCTCGACCTGCAGCTGCATGTCCGCACCGCTCTGTCGCCAAAGCCGTTCCTGGTGCGCGTCACCGCCGATGCCGCCGACCGCCGCCCGGTCTCGTCAGGCGATGCGGTCGAGCTCGGCTGGGACACCGCCGACGTCAGAATTTTCGCAGATTGATTGAAGGAGAAGCTTTCATGGCGCAGAAGACGATCGCGTTTTTTCCGGAAGCGGCCTATGGCCCGGCGCTCAATTCCGTCGGTATCGCCCAGGCGGTCGAGGCGCACGGCCACAGAGCGGTGTTCCTGTCGGATCCCGGCTTTATCGACGTCTACAAGGGCTACGGCTTCGAAGCCCATCCGGTGAACCTGTCCGAGCCGATGCCGCCGGAACAGATGGCCAAGTTCTGGGAAGACTTCATCAACGGCCATATCCCGAATTTCCGCAAATCGCCCTACGACCAGGTCGACAATTACGTGAAGGATTGCTGGACGGCGATCGTCGACAGCGCCAAATGGGCTGAGAAGGACCTGCCCGGTGTGCTTGCGACGATCAAGCCCGATGTCATCTGCGTCGACAACGTCATCCTGTTCCCGGCGATCAAGCAGTATGGCAAGCCATGGGTGCGCGTCATCTCCTGCTCGGAAAACGAGATCGAGGACGAGGATATCCCGCCGCATCTGTCCGGCTGCGGCGAGAACGACCACGCCTGTCATGAGCGCTACCGCAACCATTTCAACGCCGTCATCAAGCCGATCCATGACGACTTCAATGCATTCTTGAAAGCGAACAACGAAGCGCCTTATCCGATCGGCCAGTTCTTCGAGGCCTCGCCCTACCTCAATTTGCTGCTCTATCCCGAGGCGGCAAAGTTCAAGCGCCGCCGTCCGCTCGACCCGGCAAAGTTCCAGTATCTGGAAGGCTGCGTGCGGCAGGAGAAGCCCTACACCGTGCCGACCTTCGCGAAAAACAATGACGGGCCGCTGCTCTATGTTTCCTTCGGCAGTCTTGGCGCCGGCGATGTCGACCTGCTGAAGCGCATCATCGCGACGCTGGGCAAGACGCGCTACCGGGCGCTGGTCAATGTCGGCGGCTACAAGGACCAGTACGCGCAGGTGCCCGAAAACGTCATCGTCGAGAGCTGGTTCCCGCAACCTTCGGTCATCCCGCAGGTCGATGCGGTGATCCATCACGGCGGCAACAACTCGTTCACCGAGTGCCTCTATTTCGGCAAGCCGGCGATCATCATGCCCTATGTCTGGGACGGCCACGACAACGCGACACGGGTCGAGGAGACCGGCCACGGCTTCGGCATGCCGCGCTACGACTGGACCGACGCCGAGCTGATCGCGAAAATTGAATCTTGCCTGACCGACCCGGCAATCAAGGCCAAGCTGGCGAAGACATCGGCGCAGATGCAGGCGCAGAACGGCCCGGAGAAGGCTGTCGGTCTGCTGGAAACGTTGCTGTGAGCGGGCTGATGGGTATGGCGTTCCTTCGCGCCCCCCTCTGTCCTGCCGGACATCTCCCCCACTTGGAGGGAGATTGGCCGTCATCACTGTTTTCGTTTATCGCCAACATCGCAAAGGGGGCGTTTTCGGCGAAGCTGCCGATCTCCCCCCAAGTGGGGGAGATGTCCGGCAGGACAGAGGGGGGCGCCGTAGAGCGCGGACACGTCAAGCACAAGCATGGCGGAGAACCCACATAACCTCCTCCGCGCCACATCTCCACCAAGCCTCGACCCGCACCGACCTCGTCGACTGGGGCGCACAGCCGGATGCGCTGGAAGGCGCTTCGCACTCCACCGGCAGGCTCGTCCACAAGGGGCCGAACAACCAGCCCGAATCCGGCATCTGGGTCTGCACGCCCGGCCGCTGGCGGCTGGCGATCCCGCGCGACGAATTGTGCCATTTCGTTGCTGGCCGCGCGACCTACCGATCGGACGACGGCGAGGTGATAGACGTCTCCGCCGCCACGGTGGTCATGTTCCCGGCCGGCTGGGCGGGCGAATGCACCGTCCACGAGACCATCCGCAACATTTACATGCTGGCCTGAAGCCAGCCACTGGAGCTTCACGACATGCCGACACCGATCATGAAATCGCCGCTCGCCATCACCGATCTCGTCGACTGGGGCGTCATCCCCACCATGATCGAGGGGGAATCCCGCACCTCGGGCAAGCTGCTGCACAAGGGTCCGGAGGGCCGCTCCGAATGCGGGCTGTGGGTCTGCACCCCGGGCAAATGGCACTGCCACGTCACCCGCGACGAGTTCTGCCATTTTCTCGAGGGCCACTGCACTTATGTCCACGAATCCGGCGAGGCGATCGACATCGAACCGGACACCGCAGCGTTCTTTCCGCAGGACTGGAAGGGCGTCTGCACCGTCCACGAAACCATCAAGAAGGTCTACATGATCCGCTGAGCTTTCTCGATAATTCTACCCCTGCCGGACACCTGACGCGGTTTTCTCCGCTTCCGATGCTCACGGACTGCAACGTCCGCTCCGCTTCGGTTCTCGAAAACAACATCATCTGTCTCGGCAGGGCGAATTCTCAAAAAGGCTCTGCACACACGAGAGGACAGAATGGACTTTTCACCTGACCGGCCGACCTTCTTCGTCAATTCGGACTATCGGCCGATGACCGGTGCGGCAAAGCCGGTGATCGATCCGGCGACGCTGGAAACCGTCGGCGCGATTACCGCAGCCAGCGATGGCGAGGTCGACGCCGTGCTGACCGCGGCGACCAAGGCGCAGGCGGCGTGGAAAAAACTCGACGCCAAGAGCCGTGCCAGGCATCTGCACGCAGTCGCCAACGCCATCGAGGCGGCCGACTTCACGCGCTGCGCCGAGCTGATGGTGCGCGAGATGGGCAAGCCCTATCCGGAAGCGATCGGCGAGATCGCCAACTGCGCGCCGATCTTCCGCTACTACGCCGAAATCGCGCGTGACGACGCCGGCAAGATTGCCGGCACCACGCAGGCCGGTTCGTTTCAATATGCGCGCTACGAGCCTTACGGCACGTCCGTGCACATCATGCCCTACAATTTCCCGATCCTGTTGATGTGCTGGACCGTTGCCGCCTCGCTTGCCGCCGGCAATGCCTGCGTCATCAAGCCGGCCGAAGCGACGACATTGTCGACGCTGGAGTACATGACGGTGTTCCGCTCCCTGCCGGAGGGCCTGGTTTCCTGCTTGCCCGGCGGGGCGGCCACCGCGCAGGCTTTGATCGCTTCCGATCGCACCCATGCCGTCGCCTTCACCGGCTCGGTCGCCGCCGGCAAGGCTGTAGCCGTCGCTTGCGCCGAACGCATGAAGCCTTGCGTTATCGAGGCCGGCGGCAGCGATCCGCTGATCATCAGCCAACGCGCCCCGCTCGAGGTGGCGGCAGCCGGCAGCGTCACCGCCGCGTTCCATCTCACCGGCCAGGTCTGCACCTCGGCCGAACGCTTTTTCGTCGTCGATGCCGTTCACGACCGTTTTGTCGAGCTGTTTGCGCAGAAGACACGGGCGCTGCGCATCGGCAACGGGCTGGACAAGACCGAGATCGGGCCGCTGGTCAGCGAGGCGGCGCGGGCAAAAGTCATGCGGCTGGTCGATGATGCGATCCGCAGCGGCGCCAAGGCCGTCACCGGCGGGCGCATTCCACCGGCGCACAATGTCGGCTGGTTCTACGAGCCGACGATCCTGACCGGCGTCACCCCTGACATGGCGATCGTGCGCGAAGAATGTTTCGGTCCGGTCGCCGCGATCTGCCGGGTCAAGGATTTCGACGAGGCGATAGAGCTTGCCAATGACAGCCCGTTCGGGCTCGGCGCCTCCGTCTTCACCACCGATCTCGCCGAGGCGCATGAGGCAGCGGAGCGGCTCGAGGCCGGCATGGTCTGGGTCAACAACCCGCTGATCGACAATGACGCACTGCCGTTCGGCGGCTGGAAGGCGTCGGGCCTCGGCCGCGAGCTCGGCCGCCAGGGGCTCGATGCCTTCCGCCGCTCGAAGATGGTCATCATCGACCACAAGCCAGCGATCCAGGACTGGTGGTATCCCTATCCCGACAGCTGGTTCCGCGAAGCCGGCGGCCGCAAGCACGTATGAGATATGAACGGCTGCGTCAGCCGATGCTCTCGCCGCCGTCGATCACCAGCGCTTGGCCGGTCATGAAGGACGAGCGATCGGAGACGAGGAACAGGATCGCCTCGGCTATTTCTTCCGCGCTGGCCCAGCGCTGCATGGGAATCTTGGTGCGAACGTAGCGTTCGATCGCGTCCCGCCCGCCCATCTGGGCGATGAACGGCTCGTTGAAGGGCGTGTCGACCCAGCCCGGGCAGAGCGCGTTGACGCGGACATTGTGCTTGGCATAGTCGAGCGACATCTGCCGGGTCATCGCCACCACGGCATGTTTTGAGGTTGCGTAGGCGATCATCTCGCGGTCGTAGAACACACCCGAATTCGAGGCGGTGTTCAAGATGACACCGCCGCCCTGTTCGATCATCGATGGCATGACGAGCCTGGCCGCGAGGAACTGCGCCCGTACGTTGATCCGCCAGGAGGCATCCATCCCGTCGATGCCGACTTCGGTCAGCGTGCCGCCGACCTGGACCCCGGCATGGTTGTGCAGGATATCGATCCGGCCATGTTTGCCCAGTGTGTCGGCAATGAGTTGCTCGACCGCCGCGTCCTGACCAACATCGGTCGCGACCGCTTCGGCCCGGCCGCCGGCTGCTCGGATGCCGGAAGCCGTGGCTTCGCCCGCAGGCTGATCCCTGTCGGCGACCACAACCACCGCGCCTTCCCTGGCCATGACCATGGCACCGGCGCGCCCGATGCCCGAGCCGGCGCCCGTCACCACGGCAATGCGATCTTTCAGAATCATGATGCGACTTTCAGTTTGATGGATTGCGTCGGCGCAATTGCCATTGGGCAAGCACCACAAGCAGAACGGAGGCGACGAGGACGATCGTCGCGATGGCGTTGATTTCCGGCGTGACCCCGCGCCGGATCGAGGCAAAGACATAGATCGGCAACGTCGTCTGTGCGCCGGCGACGAAGAAGGCGACGATGAAATCGTCGAAGGAGAAGGTGAAGGCGAGCAGGAAGCCGGCGATCACCGCCGGCATGATCTGCGGCAACACGATGCTGCGGAAGGTCGTCAGCGGGGTGGCGTAAAGATCACTCGAGGCCTCGACCAGATTGCGGTCGAGGCTGCCGAGGCGTGTGCCGACGATCATCGCCACCAGCGCCATCGAAAACAGGCCGTGCGCGGCGATGATCGAGCCGTACCCGAGCGCCAGGCGTGGCGGCTGGTCGTTCGGCCACAGCGACGCGAGAAACGGATTGACGACCCCAAATAGCTGGACGAGCGCGACCAGCGTCGAGATGCCGATGACGACACCCGGGACGACGATCGCAGCACCCAAAAGCGCATCGAATACGGCCCGCGTCCGCGCGCCGACACGCGCCAGGCCAAGCGCCGCCGCCGTGCCGCACAGCGCCGCGAGCAAGGCGCTGGTGGTGGCGATGAACAGGCTGTTCTTCAGCGCTTCGACCAGGAACGGGTTCGACAGCGCCTTGCCGTACCACTGCACCGAGAAGCCGGTGAATTCGCTGGCGTGGCGACCGGCATTGAAGGAGAACAGCACCACAAGCGCGATCGGCAGGTACAGGAAGGCAAAGACCGCAACGACGAAGGCGCGCATCAGATCAGGTCCACCCGGCGCGCGCCGGAAAGCCGGGTCGAAATGCGGTTGGCGACAATCAGCACCACCACCGAGACCAGAACCAGCGTGATCGCGATTGCCGATCCGAACGGCCAGTTGCGTGATTGCAGGAACAGATCGACCAGCGCGTTGCCGATGAAGAACACCTTGCCGCCGCCGAGCAGTGTCGGGATCAGATATTCGCCGAGCAGTAGGATCATCACCAGTGAGAAGCCGGTCATCACACCCGGCAGCGACAGCCGCAGCGTCACGCCAAGGAATGTCGAGATCGGCGTTGCGCCGAGATCGGCGGAGGCTTCCAGCAGTCGGCGATCGAGCCGCTCGAGGCTGACATAGATCGGCAGGATCATCAGCGGCAGATAGCCATAGACGATGCCGAGCAGGACCGCGCCCGGCGTGTTGATCAGCCGCACATCTTCGAACCCGACATAGGTCAGCAACGCCGGGATGCCGCGCCCACCCAGAACGTACATCCAGGCGTAGGTACGCATCAGCAGGCTAGTCCAGAACGGGATGACGACGAGCGCAAGCAGGATCAACCGCCACCGCTCCGGCGCGCGCAAAGCGAGGTAATAGGCGACCGGATAGGCGACGAAAAGACAGGCCAATGCGCCCGCCGGCGCCAACACCATCGTGTTCCAGAAGGCGGTCGCCCGCGCCGGAAGATTGGCATATTGCGCCAAGGTGAAAGCGGCCTGATAGCCGCCTTCCGGCGCCCGCTCGCCGACGCTGAAGACAGCGATTGCGACGAACGGCAAGACCAGAAACACCACCAGCCACGCCGCTGCTGGACCGAGCAACAGCGCAGTCAGGAGATTGTGACGAAGGACATTGCTGCGCATTGAAACCCGCCCGGGTGCCGGCGGACATCTGCCCGCCGGGTGAGTTGCCTGCATCGGACCTATGGCCCGCCCGGTTCAAGCCGACTTGAAGCGTGCCATCAGTTCGGCCCGGCCCGGATCGGTCAGCGTCGCAGCCGCACCGAATTCCAGCGGCTTCAGCAGATCGGCCGCCGGGTAGAGGATCGGATTGTCCAGCACTTCCTTGGGCAGCAGCGCATTGACCCGCGCATCGGTGGAGGGCGCACCGTTGGCCAGATGCTCCTTGACCGCGACTTTCGGGTCCATCAGATAGTTGAGAAGGGCATAGCCGGCGGGCTTGTTGGGCGCATCCTTCGGAATGGCGTAGAAGTCGGTCCAGATCTCGCCGCCCTCCTTGCCAAGCACATAGGCGATCTCGGGAATGTCGCGGTGAAGCTGAGCCCCGTCATTGGTCCAGCACATCGTCATCCAGGCGTCGCCGGCACGCATCGACGGCTGATAGTCGCTGGAGACCGCAAACAGATGCGGCTTGACCTTCAGCAGCAATTCCTCCGCCTTGGCGAGCTCGTCCTGCTTCAGCGAGTTGAACGAGAAGCCGAAATATTTCAGCGCATTGCCGATCGTAGTGAGCTGGTAGTCGTGAACCATGGTCCGGCCGTCGCCCTCCGACATGGCCGTGTCCCAGAATTCCTTCCAGCTCGTCATCGGCTTGGTGAGCTTCTTGGTATTGACGGCAAATCCGGTGGTGCCCCAATTCTTCGGCACCGCGTAGGTTACGCCGTCGATCGTGCCTTCCGAGGTGAAGCGCAGGTCCTGTTGCGAGCCGTCGAAATTGGCAAGCTTGGCCATGTCGAGCGCTTCGATGATGTCGAGCTTCTTGTAGGTGGAGATGGTGTAGTTCGTCGGAACGAAGAGGCTCCAGCCCGAGGCGCCAGCCTGCAGCTTGGCCAGCATCTCCTCGTTTGACCCGA
Organism: Mesorhizobium sp. WSM4841; assembly: GCF_055811515.1. NCBI lineage: Bacteria > Pseudomonadati > Pseudomonadota > Alphaproteobacteria > Hyphomicrobiales > Phyllobacteriaceae > Mesorhizobium > Mesorhizobium sp. WSM4841. Next base: position 32,365 of record NZ_JBVVQC010000014.1, on the reverse strand, counting down.
ACACATTGACCTCGACGGCGACGCCCGTCTCGGCCTTGAAATTCTCGAATGTTGCCGGGTCGTGATAATTGGGCCAGGTGGCGATCGACATGCGGTCGCCAAGACCCTCCTGGGCGAAGGCCGGCGACGGCATGATGCCTAGCTCGCGGGCCATCACCGCCGTTGCGATGCCAAGACCGGTGAGGCCGAGAAACTCGCGGCGGCCGATGGAACCGCGCTTGAGGCGCATCAATTGATCGACGAATTTTTCGGGGCTTATCGGCAGTCCGTCACGATATGATTTCGACATGTCTGTTTTCCCTCTGGTTGGTCCCGTTGTTCTTGGGTTCCGGAAACGCGAGCGGCGTTCCGGCTGTAAAGCCGATGGCGACGGGTTCACCCGGCTTGAAGAGATTTCCACTGCCGATCAGGTGATCGGCCTTGGCGAGCAGCGTTCCGATACCCCCAACCTCGATCGCGTATTCCGCGGTCGAGCCCAGAAAGATCCGGTTGCGGACAATGCCGTTGAGCCGGCCGCTTCCCGGCGCGCCGAGGCTTAAAGATTCAGGACGCAGGCTGACCGAAACGGCTTCGTCCTGCCGCAGCGAAGTCCGCTTGCGCGCGGCAATGACGGTACCGTCGGCGAGCGCCACCTCGACGAGGTTGCCCGAATGCCCGGCGACCTTGCCGCTCAACAGGTTGGTCTTGCCGACGAAGTCGGCGACGAACAGGTCGGCGGGCTCGTCATAGATCTCGTTCGGCTGTCCGAGCTGGACGATGCGCCCGCCATTCATGACGCAGACGAAATCGCTCATCGACAGGGCTTCTTCCTGGTCGTGCGTAACAAGGACGAAGGTGATGCCGATCTCGCGCTGCAGGTTCTGCAATTCTATCTGCATGTCTGTGCGCAGCTTCTTGTCGAGCGCCGCCAGGGGCTCGTCGAGCAGCAGCACCGCCGGCTTGTTGACCAGCGCGCGCGCCAGGGCGACACGCTGCTGCTGGCCGCCGGAAAGCTCGTGGATCTTGCGGCGGCCGTAGCCGGCAAGCCGCACCATGGCGAGCGCCTCGCCTGCTCTCAGGCTGATCTCCCGCGACGCCAGCCGCGGCCGCGCCTGGCGCAGCCCGTAGGCGATGTTGTCCTCGACATCCAGATGCGGAAACAGCGCATATTGCTGGAACACCATGTTGACCGGCCGCCGATAGGGCGGCGTGCCGGCCATATCGCGGCCGCGGATGAAGACTGCGCCTTCGCTCGGCTGTTCGAAGCCCCCGATCATGCGCAGGCAGGTTGTCTTGCCGCAGCCGGACGGCCCGAGCAAGGCGACAAAGGCAGACGGCGGGATGGCAAGATCGATGCCGCTGACCGCGGTCACGCTGCCGTAGCGTTTGGTGACCCCGCGAAACTCGATATCGGGTACTGCGGTCAAAGCTGCGGCTCCAGCAACAAGACAATCTCGAAACGCTATCAGAGCCAATGCCGGCTAGTATATACCTCGCGGGTGGTATATTTGGTCTATTTTATCGTTTAAAGGGGTATGGATTGAGCGTATCGCGCAACGACGAATACAACCAGCTCGCTACGCTCATCGCTGCGACACGGGAGACGAGCGGCGAGCTTTTCGGCAAGGCGATGGTCGCCTGGCTCCGGCAGCATGTCAGCTTCGATCACTGTGTGATCTTCGGCTATCGCGGCGCGTCGCGCCCGCCGCTGCTGTTCGAGACGTTCTCCCCAACCGAAAGCCACGTCTTCGTCGCGCTCTATCAGGAAGGGCCTTATCTGCTCGACCCGTTCCACCACGCGGCGGTCGAGCGCAAGGAAGGTTTTTGGCGCATGCGCGAACTGGCGCCGGATCGCTTCTATGCCAGCGAATATTACCGCTCCTACTATAGCCAGACCAAGCTGGCCGAGGAGGTCGGTTTCTTCGTGCCGCTGTCGGGAAAGGACGCGCTGGTGGTCTCGCTGATGCGACTGCACGCTTCGGGACCCTTCGGAACCGCCGATACCAGGCTACTGCGCGACATGGCGCCGGCGGTGATCAGCTTCGTCAGGCTGCGCTGGCCTGGTCTTCCGGCCGACAAACCGGCAGAGACGAAGCATGACGAGGCGATGGCTACAGTCAACGAATTCGAACGTGCTCATATCTGGAAGAGCCTTTCGCTCACGCCGCGCGAAAAGCATGTTGTCGATCTGGTGCTTCAGGGGCATTCCACGGAATCGATAGCCAGGGCGATGCGCATCGTACCGGGAACCGTAAAGGTTCATCGCCGCAACATCTATCGCAAGCTCAAGATCAAGTCGCAGGCGGGTCTCTTCGCGCGTTTCGTCGAGATCATGGACGCTCGGATTCGGTAATCCACGATTTCGAAAATGGCCTCGCTCAGGCAATTTAGCTGACAACGCCTTCCCAGGAGCCGGATGCTGCCATTTGCCGGAGCAGGGGCGCCGGCTTGAAAACATCCTTGCCGGTCCGTTTGTGCCAGCAGCGCGTTGAGCGGCGGGTTGTCGATGTTCACGACCGCGACGTCGGCCATCCCTGGTAACGCTGACGAAATTGCTACACGCAATTCTCTCGCAATGATATCGGCCGAACGATTTACAGGGCCGATGCCGGATGGGAACCGGATGTTTTCGCGGAAGACCTCGCCGCCGCAGCGATCGTCATCCTGGGCGGAGCAAGGAGCGAAGCGACGCGGCGCAGACCCGAGGATGACGATCAGCGCAGCGCCTTCTGGCCGCCGGCAGCGGTGATGACGCCGACGATGATCAGTCCGGTCAGCAGCAGCCGGACGCCGGCGCTGACGCCGAACGTGTTGAGCATGGTCAAGAGCAGCACCAGGAACAGCGCCGCGCCCCAGACGCCCGGCACATTGGCCTTGCCGCCGGCCACCGACGTGCCGCCGATGACGACCACGGCGATAGAGGCCAGTAGGTACTCATTGCCGATATCGACATTGGCGCCGCGGAAATAGCCGGCGAGCAGCGCCCCGTCGAGGCCGCCGAGCGCGCCCGACAGCGTGTAGGTGAGGAAGCGGATGCGGCTGACATTGACGCCGGCAAGCCACGCGGCGCGAATGTTCTGGCCGATCGCCAGCACCGAACGGCCATAGATCATGCGCTGCAGCGCGATCGCAGCGCCGATAGTGAACAGCACGGTGAGGATCGCCAGCACCGGAACGCCAAGAATCTGCCAGTTGGTGAAATTGGCAAAGCCCGGAGGCGGCTTGATCTGCAAACCGCGGCCATAGCTGATGTCGATCGACTGGATGATGAAGCTCGCCGACAGCGTGGCGATGATCGGCGGAATGCGCAGCGCCCAGATCAAGAGATAGTTGGCGGCGCCGATCGCCATGCCGCAGGCCAGCGCCGCCAGCAGCCCGACGGCGATCATCTGGTCATTGCCGTCCATCACCTTCATGGCGACGGCACTGGCGAGGCCGATATTGGCGGGCAGCGACAGGTCGACATTGCCCGGCCCGAGCGTGATGACGAACATCTGGCCGACACCGACGATGACGGTAAAGACGGCAAGCGAAAGTGCCGCCGTGATCATGCCGCCGCCGCCATATCCGCCGGTGAAGGTGATCGTCGCCAGCCAAACCAGCAGCGCGCCGATGAAGGACCAGATCCAGGGTTTGGCGAGCAGCAACCGCAACGAGGCCATCGCTCACCTCTCCCTGCGGCTGATCAGTACCCGGGCCGCCAGCACGATGATGAGGATGGCGCCATTGGCGGCCACCTGCCAATCGGGCGGAATGTGCATGAAGGTCAGCAGCGGCGAGGCGGCGAGCGCCAGCGTCAGCGCGCCGATCACCGCGCCGATTGGCGATACCCGGCCGCCGACAAATTCGCCGCCGCCGAGGATGACGCCGGCTATCGAAAGCAGCGTATAGCCGTTGCCGATATTGGCATCAGCCGAGGTGGTGATGCCGATCAGGGCCATGCCGGACAAAACGCCGAACAGGCCGGTCAATGCGAACAGCACGATCTTGGTCTTGAGCAACGACCAGCCGGCGCGGCTGAGAGCCGCGGCATTGCCGCCGGAGCCGCGCAGGATCACGCCGTAGGAGGTGCGCATCAGCCCGAAATGGACGATCGCGGCGATCAGCAGCGCCGCTATGATCGGAAAGGGAATGAAAGGCGGCTTGAAGGCCATGAGCGACAGCAGCCAGTCCGGCGCCTTGCCGCCGGGCTTCGGCAGGATGAGGATGGCCAGACCCTGCCAGACAAAACTCATGCCGAGCGTCACGACGATTGAAGGCAGATTGCGCAGATGGATCAGCGCGCCGAGCAGCGCATAGACGCCGATCGACCCGAGCAGGATCAAGACGCCGACCAGCGGCGCGTCCTTCAGCCACGTCGCCGTGACGCAGCCGACGAAACCGACGAAAGTGCCGATCGACAGGTCCAGCTCGTTGCCGGCGATGACGAACATCTGCGCGATCGTCGCCAAGGCGATCGGGATCGCCAGGTTTAGCATCAGGCTGAAGCCGAAATAGCTGATGGCGCGCGGATTGAGCCAGGCGATCGCCAGCAGTACCAGCACTAGCGACAATGCCGGCAGCAGGCCGCGCAACAGGCGCGCCCGCGCCAGCCTGCCGCGCTCGGAGAAACTTTTGATGCCGGTCTCGACGGGTGCTGCCGTCATCTCAGGCCGCATCGCCGAACGAGGACTGGATGATCTTTTCCTCCGTCAGCTCGTCGCGACCAAGGTTGGCGACGATCCGGCCGTTCTTGAAGACATAGACTTGGTGGCAATTGTCGAGCTCTTCGGTTTCCGTGGTGTACCAGAGGAAGGTACGGCCGCGGCCAGCCTCTTCGCGCACAAGGTCGTATACCTCGAGCTTGGTGCCGATATCGACGCCGCGCATCGGGTCGTCCATCAGCACGATCTTCGCGTCGGAGCCGAGCGCCCGGGCAAACAAGGCCTTCTGCTGGTTGCCGCCGGACAGCGAATAGATGTTGTTGTTCATGTCGGGCGTGCGGATGCCGATCTTTTTTTGCCAAAAAGTTGCGAGCTCGGCTTCGCGCTGCGGCGAGATCAGCAGGCCGTTGCGCAATCGCGCCAGCGAACGGATGCCGATATTTTGCGCAATCGACCATTGCGGAAAGATCCCGTCAGACTGGCGGTCGCCGGCCACCAGCGCCACCGGCGCGGTGACCTCGAAGCCGGTTTTGGCGCGGGCAGCGGCGGCGAAGATCGCGAGCAGCAGGTCGGTCTGTCCATGGCCGGCAAGCCCGGCAAGGCCGATGATCTCGCCTGCATGCGCCACAAGTTCGTTGCCGTCCTCTTGCCGCGCCGGCCGGGCCCGGACCCGTAACGGACCGGTCTCCGGCTTTTGGGTCGCGATTTCGGCCGCGATCTTCTCACGCGCTTCCGCTCCCCCCATGGTCGTCACCAGCCTGTCGCGGTCGAAAGCCTTCGCCGCGTCTGACGCAACGACCTTGCCGTCGCGCATCACCACGATGCGGTCGGCATTTCCGAGCACCTCGGCCAGAACATGCGAGATCAGGATACAGCTCTTGCCCCCGGCGACAAAGCGCCTGACGAAGGCCAGCAACTGGCCGGCCGTATGCGCGTCGAGCGAGGATGTCGGCTCGTCGAGGATGACCAGTTCGAGCGGATCCTGCGTCACCGTGAAGGCACGCGCCACCTCGACCATCTGCCGCCTGCCAATGGAAAGGTCGCTGGCGATATCGGAGGCGGAGATGCTGTGGCCCGGGAATATCTCGTCGAGCTTGGCGGCAATAAGATCGGCCGCCTTGCGCCGCCAGCCAAAACCGCGCAGCGCCGGGTGGTTGATACGCGTGTTCTCGGCAACGCTGAGGTTCGGGCACAGCGAGAGTTCCTGGAATACGCAACGAATGCCGAGCTGTTGCGCGCGAGGCACCGAATAATTGTCCTCGATGGCGCCACGCACCGCGATCCGACCGCTGTCGGGCAGGAGCGTGCCCGCCACCATATGCATGAGCGTCGACTTGCCCGCGCCATTGTGGCCGACGAGGCCGACGCATTCGCCGGCACCAACGTGGAAGTCGACGCCGGCGAGCGCCCTGACGGCGCCGAAACGTTTTTCGGTGCCGTCCAGTCTGATGATGTCGATATTGGCGGCGCCGAAATGTTTTTCGGCGCCGTCCAGCCTGACGATGTCTGCGTTACCCCTAGGCATCCCTAGCGATATCCAGTTGGCGATGCAGTTGGCAACGTGCCACGCTCACTTGATGTTGGCTTTGATCGCCGCGATGGCGTCTTCCTGCGTGTATTCGTGGCTGGCGACACCACCCTTGGGGATTTTCGGCAGCGCAGCCTCGAAATCGTCCTGGGTGAAGGCGAGGTAGGGCACCAAGAGATCATGCGGGACGTCAGTGCGGCCGTCGAGCACCTGCTGCGCCACCCAGAAGGCCAGCGACGATACGCCCGGCGCGATGGACGCCGACCAGGTCTGGTAGCCGTCCTTGTCCTTCTGTTCCTTCCACCATTGCAGCTCGTCCTGACGGTTGCCCATGATGATGGTCGGACGCGGCTTGCCGGCTGCGGCGAAGGCTTGCGCCGCGCCATAGCCGTCGCCGCCCTGATCGACGACGCCGACGATTTCCGGCAGCGATGGCAGGATCGTCGCGACCGCCTTCTGTGCTGTGGTCTGATCCCAGTCGCCGGTTACCGAACCGACGATCTTGAACTCGGGATGAGCGGCGACGCCCTCCAGAATTCCGGCATGGATGGCGTCATCGATCGAGGTGCCGGCAAGGCCGCGGATTTCCAGCAGATTGCCGCCCTTAGGCTGGAATTTGGCCATCTGCTCGAGTTCCTGCCTGCCCATGTCCTTGAAGTCGACGACCACGCGGTAGGCGCAGGGCTCGGTGACGATGCCGTCGAAGGAGACGACGACGATGCCGGCGTCGCAGGCCTGCTTGATGGCGCCGTTGAGTGCGTCCGGCGAGGCGGCGTTGATGACGATCGCATCATAGCCTTGCAGGATCAGGTTCTGGACCTGGGCTGCCTGGGTCGGCACTTCCTTGTCGGCCGTCGTGAAGATGTCCGCGGCTGCGACCACCCCGTCGGCGACCGCCTTCTTGGTGACGATGGCATAGCTGTCGAGCATCGCCTGTCGCCACGAATTGCCGGCATAATTGTTGGAAAAGGCGATCTTCTTGTCGCTGGTGTCGGCAAGCGCGGCGCCTGACGCAAGCATCGCCGCCAGGGCACTCAAGACGAGTATCTTCTTCATGTGTTATCCTCCCATGGATTGCTGGTAGTTGTTGGCTGCTGGTGGCTGTTATGACGACCCTCGTTTCAATATTGTCAGACAAATTTAGATGGGCGCACTTGTCAACAGCGATCGGTAGCGGTTTGACGATCAACTTGCGGTGCCATGATTGAAAAGGGTTCGGCTCCTGGTTTAGGGGTGGGGCAGGGAGACCGAAATCGAGATGGCAGCGACGCCGACTGATGCGCTGGGTGCACCCGGAATTCCGGCGCGCTGGACGTCAAGCGCCAAGAGCGGCGTCGGAACTGCGCTTTCGCCGGCCTGCCCTATCTGGTTTACGATCAGCCACGGCATCCTCAACGAAGTCTATTATCCCAGCCTCGACAGCGCCTGCACGCGAGACACGGGGCTGGTCGTCACCGGCCCCGGCGGCTATTTCTCGGAAGAGAAGCGCGATGCCGTGCACAGCGTTGAGCCGTTCGAGGATGGGATGCCCGTTTACAGGCTGGTCAACACCGCCGCCGATGGTACCTACCGGATCGAAAAGCGCATCGTTACGGACCCGGAACGCCCCGTTTTGCTGCAGGAAATCAGCTTCGCGCTGTCGGATGGCGCGGTTGCCAACCACCGCGTCTACGCACTGCTGGCGCCGCATCTGGTCAACGCCGGCATGGCCAACACGGCCTGGGTCGGCGACTACGAGGGAAAGCCTGTCCTGTTTGCATCGGGACGTGGCGTCTGCCTGGCGCTGGCCTCTTCGCTGCCCTGGGGAGCATGTTCGGCCGGCTACGTCGGCGTTTCCGACGGCTGGCAGCAACTCCGTCGTGACGGCCGGCTCGACCCGGCCTGCCGCAGGGCCGAAGACGGCAATGTCGCGTTGACCGGGGAGATCGGTTTTTCGGCTGCGAACCTGAAGGCCCTGCTGGCGCTGGGTTTCGGAATGACGCCACAAGAGGCGGCGGAAAATGCCTCGGCCAGCCTGAAGCGGGGTTTTGAGCCCGCGGCCAAATCCTATGTCGAGAAATGGCGGGATTGGCAGGCAGGGTTGCTGCCGCTGGACCGGCACGCCGCGTCCGGAGTTAATACCTATCGTGTCAGCACGGCGGTTCTGGCGACGCACCGATCATCCGCCGGAGCGGCCGTCGCCAGCCTGTCGATCCCATGGGGCTTCAGCAAGGGCGACGACGATCTTGGCGGCTATCACCTGGTCTGGCCGCGCGACCTGATCGAAACCGCGGGCGGCTTCCTGGCCGCCGGCGATCCGGCGCAAGCGCTTGATATCCTCGCCTATCTCCGCTCCATTCAGCAGCCGGACGGTCATTGGCCACAGAACGCCTGGCTCGACGGGTCTGCCTATTGGGCCGGCATCCAGATGGACGAATGCGCCTTTCCGCTGCTGCTCGCCGACGCGCTGCGCCGGGCTGGGCACCTGCCGCACGCCAAGCTGCTCGCCCTCATGCCGATGATCGAGCGCGCCGCTTCCTATGTCGTGCGCAACGGTCCCGTCACCGGCGAAGACCGCTGGGAAGAGGATGCCGGCTACAGCCCATTCACGCTTGCCGTCGAGATCGCCGCCCTGCTTGCCGCGGCGGACATGTTCGACGTTTGCGGCAAGGGAGAGCCGGCAAATTATCTGCGTGAAACCGCCGATGTCTGGAACGACCAGATCGAGCGCTGGACCTATGTCACCGGCACTCCACTCTGCGAGGAGGTCCGCGTCGAAGGCTGTTACGTCCGCATCGCGCCGCCCGACACCGCCGGTGCGGCGTCGCCGAAGGACGGCTATGTGCCGATCAAGAACCGGCCGCCAGGCGACACCGACCGGCCGGCCGAGGCGATCGTCAGCCCGGATGCGTTGGCGCTCGTCCGCTTCGGCCTCAGGGCCGCCGACGATCCGCGCATCGTCGACACGGTCAAGGTCATCGACGCGCGGCTGCGCTGCGACCTGCCGCAGGGGCCTGTCTGGTATCGCTATACCGGCGACGGCTATGGCGAGCACGCCGACGGCGCGCCCTTCGATGGAACCGGCCCGGGCCGGCCCTGGCCGCTGCTGGTCGGCGAGCGCGCCCACTACGAACTGGCGGCTGGGCGCAAGGACAAAGCGGCGAGCCTACTCGAGACGTTCGAAGCCTCAGCCGGGCCTGGCGGCCTGCTGCCCGAGCAGGTCTGGGATGGTCCCGACATGCCGGAACGCGAACTGCGGCACGGTGGACCGACGGGCAGCGCCATGCCGCTGGTCTGGGCGCATTCGGAGCATATCAAGCTGCTGCGTTCGCTCAGCGACGGCGCGGTCTTCGACATGCCGCCGCAAGGCGTGAAGCGCTACATCGAGGACAGGACCGTGGCGCCGCGCCGGACATGGCGCTTCAACCACAAGCTCCGCACCATGCCCGCTGGCAAGATGCTGCGCCTCGAGCTGCTGGCCCGGGCGGTGGTGCATTGGAGCAGCGACGGTTGGGCAACCGTCCATGATGCCGAGACGACCGAGAATGCCTTCGGCATCCATCTCACGGACCTGCCCGTTGCCGATATTCCACCGGGCAATACGATCGTCTTTACTTTTTTCTGGCCCGATGCCGGCTGTTGGGAGAAGGTCGACTTTTCCATCGGTATCGACAAGATGGATAACCAATAGATCTTCTATCCCTCAAGAACCAGGACGAGAAACATGCAGATCGGAATGATGGGACTGGGCAGGATGGGCGCCAACATGGTGCGGCGCCTGCTGCGCGACGGCCACGAATGCGTGGTCTACGACATCAACCCGGCCAGCGTCGCCGCCCTTGTGACGGCTGGCGCGATCGGAGCGGCTTCGATGGAGGATTTCGTCGGCAAGCTGACCAAGCCGCGCAGCGCCTGGCTGATGCTGCCGGCGGCGATCACCAGCCGGATCGTCGACCAGGTGGCCGACCTGATGGAGCCGGGCGACATCATCATCGACGGCGGCAATTCCTATTATCACGAGGCTGTCGACCATGCAGCGCGCCTGGCATTGAAAGGCCTGAACTACGTCGATGTCGGCACCAGCGGCGGAGTCTGGGGCCTCGAGCGCGGCTATTGCCTGATGATCGGCGGCCCCGACAGCGCGGTCCAGCATCTCGATCCGGTCTTCGCCACCCTGGCGCCGGGCGCCGACGCCGGGATGCCCGCCCCTGGGAAGGATGCAGGAACCGCCCCCTTCGGCTATCTCCACTGCGGACCGAGCGGCGCCGGCCATTTCGTCAAGATGGTCCACAACGGCATCGAGTACGGTGTCATGGCCGCCTATGCCGAGGGCATGAACATCCTGAGGTCGGCGAATGCAGGCAAGAGACAGCGGACGGCCGACGCTGAAACCAGTCCATTGGAAAACCCTCAATACTACCAGTTCGACATCGATATCGCCCAGGTTGCAGAGGTCTGGCGGCATGGCAGCGTCATCGGCTCATGGCTGCTCGATCTGACGGCCGGCGCGTTGAAGGCCGACTCGGCCCTGACGCAGTTTGGCGGACGGGTTTCGGATTCCGGCGAAGGCCGCTGGACGCTGAAGGCGGCGATCGACACCGGCGTGCCGGCGCCGGTTCTGTCCTCGGCCCTGTTCGACCGGTTCTCCTCGCAAGGCGAATCCGAATTCGCCGACAAGCTGCTGTCCGCCATGCGCTACGCCTTCGGTGGCCATGTCGAAAAGCCGAAGACCGGCTCGTGACAGGGAAGGCACGCTCATGAACCAGGAACGGTCCGACACGCTGGTGCTTTTCGGGGCGACCGGTGACCTCGCCCACAAAAAGATCTTCCCGGCACTTTACACCATGGTCGCCAAGGGAACGCTGACCGAGCCGGTGATCGGCGTCGCTTTCGAGGCCTGGGACCTGAAGCAGCTGCAGGCGCGCGCCCGCGACGGCATCGTCAAGGCTATCGGCAAGGTCGACGAAAAGATCTTCGCGAAACTAGCCTCGCTGCTTCGCTATGTCAGCGGCGACTACCGTAGCGCCGCGACATTCGAGAAGCTGAAAAGCGCGCTCGGAACCGCGCAGCACCCGCTGCACTATCTCGCGGTGCCGCCGACCATGTTCGAGACGGTCATCCAGGGGCTGGAACAGTCGGGCGCGGCCCAGGGCGCGCGCCTGATGGTGGAAAAGCCTTTCGGCCACAATCTGCAATCGGCGCGCTGTCTGAACCGGGTCCTGCACCTGGTGTTCGACGAACAGTCGATCTTTCGCATCGACCATTATCTCGGCAAGGAGGCGATTCAGAACCTGCTCTATTTCCGCTTCGCCAATTCCTTCCTCGAGCCCATCTGGAATCGCAATTTCGTCGAGAGCGTCCAGATCACCATGGCCGAGAATTTCGGTGTCGAGGGCCGTGGCCGCTTCTACGACGAGGTCGGCTGCATCCGCGACGTCATCGAGAACCACCTGCTCAACATCCTGCTGCTGCTTGCCATGGAGCCGCCCGTTGGTCGCTCGGCCGACGATCTGATCGACGAGAAGGTACAGGTGCTGCGGGCGATCCGGACGCTGACCAAAGACGATGTCGTGCGCGGCCAATTCAAAGGCTATCTCAGCGAGCCGGGCGTCGCGCCAAACTCGCCGGTCGAGACGTTCGCGGCGGTGCGGTTTTTCGTCGACACCTGGCGCTGGCAGGACGTGCCCTTCTTCATCCGCGCCGGCAAATCAATGCCGGTGCACGCCACCGAGGTCATTGTCCGGCTGAAGCGGCCGCCGCTCGACGTCTTCGACCCGATCAAACCGGGCGACGCAAACTATGTGCGCTTCCGCATTGACCCACAGGTAGCGATCTCGATTGGCGCCCAACGCAAAGCCGCCGGTGACGATATGATCGGCGAGCAGGTCGAACTCACCGCGCTCGACGACAGCAAGGGCGACATGCCGCCCTATGAGCGGCTGATCGGCGACGCCATGAACGGCAACGGCCAGTTGTTCACCCGCCAGGACGCCAGCGAACTCGCCTGGCGGATCGTCGGCCCGGTGCTTGGCGACACCACGCCGCCGCAGCTTTATGAGCCGGGGACATGGGGTCCTGCCGATGCGATGGCCGGATTCGGACCACCAAACGGCTGGATCAATCCGGCGAAATGATCTCGAGAGGCGACGCAATGGCCAAAACGGCGAAGAAGTCGGCACCGGATAGCGAAAACATCGTGCTTGCGATCGATATTGGCGGCTCCCACGTCAAGATCCTCACCAGCGCCGGCGGCGAGGAGCGCAGGGCCGATTCCGGACCCGGCCTGACGCCGCAGCAGATGATCGCGGCCGTGCAGACGCTCGCCGACGGCTTGCCCTACGACGTCGTCTCGATGGGTTATCCCGGCCCGGTGCACCACAACAGGCCGCTGACCGACCCCGCCAATCTCGGCAAGGGCTGGGTCGGATGCAACTTTGCAACGCAGTTCGGTAAACCGGTGAAAATCGTCAATGACGCGCTGATGCAGGCAGTCGGCAGCTATGAAGGCGGGCGCATGCTGTTCCTGGGTCTGGGAACAGGCCTGGGTGCTGCGATGATCGTTGACAACGTCGCCCAGCCGATGGAACTCGCGCATCTTCCCTACAAGAAGGGCGGCAGCTTCGAGGACTATGTCGGCGAACGCGGTCTTGAAAAGCGCGGCAAGAAGAAGTGGCGCAAACACGTCTTCGACGTCGTCGAGCGGCTGCGCGCCGCCATGCAGCCTGACTATGTGGTCATCGGCGGCGGCAATGTCGACGAGTTAGACGAATTGCCTGCCGGTTGCAGGCGCGGCGACAACACACGCGCCTTCGAAGGGGGATTTCGACTGTGGCGCGACAAATCCCTGATTATCTGATATTATAATGGTTTGCGATCAGACCTGTTGATCTGGTCCGGGCGTTAGTATTGTTATTCAAAATAATGTGTGGCGTGGTGCGGCGTCATTGCGTTACGCAGATTTGCCGACTAGGAATTCTGCGACCCCACTAACGGAGAAAATAGATTGACCGACGACAGCAACAAGGCCCGCAAGGACATCGACCTTCTCGAGCTGACCGCTCACATCGTGTCCGCTTACGTCGAGAAGAACCGCTTGCCCGCTTCCGGCCTCGGCGATCTCATCGCCAGCGTCAGCGCGTCGATAAGTGGACTCGGACAACCCGCCGCTCCGGTGGCAGCGCCGCTGATCCCCGCCGTCAATCCTAAGAAATCGGTGACGCCGGACTACATCATCTGCCTCGAAGACGGCAAGAAGTTCAAATCCCTGAAGCGCCATATCGGCGTTCATTTCGGGCTGACGCCGGATGCCTACCGCGCCAAATGGGGCTTGCCTGCCGACTATCCGATGGTTGCCCCCAATTATGCGGCCTCGCGCTCGCAACTGGCGAAGGCGATCGGCCTTGGCCGCAAGGCCGCCCCGCCGGCGCCGGTCAAGAAGGCCAGGAAGCCCAAAGCCACGGTCTGACACGTCGTTCGAAGCCCGGCAAACGCAAGCTTCAAAGATTGGCGAGTCAGAGAGGGCGCGAAGGAACTCGACCTGCGCGCCCAATAGCCTCTCCACCTCCGCCGAGCGCGTTTGCCCCCATGCAATTAGCATGGTAGCCCGGAAATCCTCGATCCAGAGCCGATTTTTGCGCGCGCCCCGCACCGAACTGCGCTAAAAGCGCTGTGGTTGGACCAGCGCCCTTCGTGGAAGAGCCCCGCCGGCCGATACACAATCTCGTCGGGGCCATTCACAATGACAGCCGAACAGACATCGCCCGACCGGCGCTATGCCGCCTTCCGCCACAAACCCTTCCTGAGTTATTGGGCGGCACGCTTCCTCTCCACATTCGCCACCCAGATCGTATCCCGTCGCCGTCGGCTGGCAGGTGTACGACCTGACCCGCGATCCATTCGATCTCGGCCTTGTCGGCATTGTCCAGTTCTTGCCTTCGCTGCTGCTGGTGTTGGTCACCGGGGTGGTCGCCGACCGTTTCGGCCGCCGCCTGATCATGGCGCTGACCGCACTGCTGGAGGCGATCTGCGCGTTGGCGCTGCTGCTGCTGACGCTGCGCGGCCTTAGCGGGCCGGGGTTGATCTTCGGCGTGCTCGCCATGTTCGGCATCGCGCGCGCCTTCTTCGGACCGGCGGCAGCGTCGCTGTTCGCCAACCTCGTGCCACCTGAGGATTTCGGCAACGCGATCGCCTGGAATTCGTCAGCCTGGCAGACGGCGACCGTCGTCGGACCGGTCGCCGGTGGCTTGCTCTACGGGCTTTCAGCGGAAGCGGCATACGGCACCGCAGCCGTTCTGATGTTTGTCGCCGCGGTGCTGGTCTTTACTATCCCGAAGCCTGCCCAGCGCAGCGAAACCGACAGGCCGACGATGCAGACCCTGTTTGCCGGCTTCGGCTATATCTGGAGCGAAAAGATCGTGCTCGGCGCCATTTCGCTCGATTTGTTCGCCGTGCTTTTATCCGGCGCCACGGCACTGCTACCGGTCTACGCGCGCGACATCCTCGAACTCGGCCCATGGGGTCTGGGACTGTTGCGCTCGGCACCGGGCATCGGCGCCATCTGCGTTGCCATCTGGCTGGCCGGACATCCGATCCGCAACCATGCCGGCGTGGTCATGCTCGGCTTCGTCGCGCTGTTCGGCGCCTCTACCGTGCTGTTCGGCCTCTCCACCATCACCTGGCTGTCGATCGCAGCGCTCGCCTTGCTCGGCGCCACTGATATGTTCAGCGTCTACATCAGAGAGACGCTGATCCAGCTGTGGACGCCGGACCAGGTGCGCGGCCGCGTCAACGCCGTCAATCAGGTTTTCGTCGGCGCCTCCAACGAGCTCGGCGAATTTCGCGCCGGCACCATGGCGGCATTGATCGGCACCGTGCCCGCGGTGGTGATCGGCGGCGTCGGGGCAGTCGTTGTCGCCGGGCTGTGGGCGGTGCTGTTCCCGCAACTGCGCAAGGTGCGCCACCTCAACGGGCGAAACTGATCCAGGGCATACTGATCCAGGCGCGGCCCGCGAACTCCGAATGACCCCGCCACGTCTCAGCACTCATCGATCGGGAAGGATGCTATTCGGGTGTAGCAACGCGAATCGCGCGGGTGCCGATCTTTGCCCCTGTGACGGCATCCACGGCCACCGGCTCGATTTCTGCTCCTGTCTCAGCGTCGATGTATCGCGCCAACCTGCCTTCGCCACGGTACTGGCGTCCCCACGCACCCAGTAAGATCAGCACCGGCAAGATATCGCGTCCGGCGGCGGTCAGCACGTACTCATCGCGCGGAGGCCGCTCCGAGTAGCGTCGCTTTTCCAGAAGTCCCTCCTCCGTCAGCGTCGCCAGCCGCCGGGTCAGGATGGTTGGGGCGATGCCCAGACTTTTCCGGAATTCGTCGAAGCGGGTGAGGCTCAGGCTCGCGTCGCGAAGGATCAACATGCTCCACGCATCGCCGACGCAGGTCAGGCCGCGGGCGATCGGACAAAAGGCATCGGAAAGATTCTTCATGTTCATATCATTTTGATAGTGACTTCATATCGAAATGATAGTAACGTCCTTTTGAAATGCAATCCAGCACAAAGAAAGGAGTGACTTCCATGAACAGGACCAGCCTTGGCGTCCCCCATCCCGAACGCAACCGTCAGCGCGTGCAATCGACACATCATGTCGCCGCGGGCCGGCCGAGATCGGCATCATCCAATCGGAGCGTCGCAATGATCAACCTCATCGGTGGCGTGGCGGCATTCTTCCTGGCCGCGTCTCCGTTGCATGCCGGCGAGCTGTCGGTCATGGCCGGGGAGAGTATCGATCTCGGCGGTTTTCCCGGCGTCTTGCACTACACCGACGAAAATGACGGCTATCGGGTGATCGCAACGATAGCCGATGGTGAGGCCGGGCTCCCGGTGCGCTTCTCGGCCACGCTCGCCGAAGGGCAGTCGGCTACGATATCCGTGCCGCGGAAATTGGGCGAACCGGAGCAAAGCCTCGAGATTTCGCGCGCCGGCGACAAGCTTACCGTCACCGAGCTGGGGTCGGTGTCCAATCAGCGAACTGGGGCCCTTGCCGAGTAATGCCGCTCATCGGATCGCCGGGGCGTGCGCCACATCTCCATTTGGCGCGCATGCCTGCAGCCGCCAATCCAACACAAAGAAAGAAGTGACTTCCATGAACAAGACCAATCCTGGCGTCGCCCTGGTGACAGGGGCATCCACCGGCATCGGGCGCGCAACGGCCATTGCTTTGCAAACCGCCGGCTTTCGCGTGTTCGGCACCAGCCGTCGCGCGGTCGCCGAACGATCCGACGGCATTACCATGCTGACCTGCGACGTCACCGATGACGCGTCGGTGGCGAAACTGGTCGATGACGTGTTGGCCGAAGCCGGGCGTATCGACCTGCTCGTCAACAATGCCGGCATCGGCCTGCTCGGCGGCGCAGAGGAGTCCTCGACCACTCAGGCTCGGGCGCTGTTCGACGTGAACGTCTTCGGCGTACTCCGCGTGACCAACGCGGTCCTGCCGACAATGCGCCGTCAAGGAACGGGCAGGATCGTCAATTTGAGTTCAGTATTGGGGTTAATCCCAGCACCCTATTCCGCGCTCTATGCGTCGACCAAACATGCCATCGAAGGTTATTCCGAATCGCTCGACCACGAACTGCGCCCTTTCGGAATTCGCGTCGTGCTGGTCGAGCCCGCCTATACCCGGACGTCGTTTGAGGAAAATCTCGCAAGGCCGGACCAGTTGCTTGATATCTATGACGCTGCGCGCGCTGGCATGGATGCGATCCTGCGCAAAGCAATCGAAACAGGCGATGCTCCCGAAATCGTAGCCGAGACGGTCTTGGAAGCAGCGACCGAATCCGTTCCGAGGAGGCGCTATGCGGCGGGAAAAATGGCGCGCCAGGTCAGTTTCCTGCGCCGTTTCGTCCCGGCATCCGCATTCGACAAGAGCCTGCGAAAGCAGAACGGGCTGCCGGTCTGACGTCGACAATGACGTCCTGCTTCGGTCGAACCGGCAGGCCACAGCAGACTGCTGTCGCACGACATCAGGACAGTGCGGGCTTGCCGAAAATCGTCTGCAGGAATTCGCCGAGCCAGCGTTTGAGATGCATGTCCCAGATCAGCCGGCCGCCGAGATGATCGCGGCCGGGCTGCGCGCCGGGCAACTCGAAGCGATGCGCGCCGCGAACCACCCAGCGCTGCATCATCGCCCTGGTCAATTCGCCATGGAACTGGATGCCCCAGGCATTGTCGCCATAACGAAAGGCCTGGTTGGGATAGGTTTCGGCCGTCGCCAGCAGCGTCGCGTCCTTCGGCAGCGAGAAGCCCTCGCGGTGAAACTGGTAGACCATCTCAGGCCAGTGCATCAGCTTCTTGCCGTCCTCCGTCGCCTTCAGCGGATACCAGCCGATCTCGACCAGCCCCTCGCCATGACCCTCGACCTTGCCGCCAAGGTGGTTGACCAGCATCTGCGCGCCGAGGCAGATGCCGAGCAACGGCCGGTTCTCCCTGAGCGGAACTTTCAGCCAGTCGGTCTCTCGGCGGACAAAATCGTCATCGTCATTGGCGCTCATCGGTCCGCCGAACACCACGGTTCCGGCGTGACCGTCCAGTGTTTCCGGCAAGGTGTCGCCGAGCGGCGGGCAGCGGAGATCGAGGTCGAAGCCCTCCTCGATAAGCATGTGGCCGACGCGCCCGGGGCTCGAACTCTCCTGATGCAGCACGATCAGGATTTTTGGTCTCGGCCTCGGCGTGGATGGCATCGGGATCCCGTCTATTCGTCGCTCGACGTTCCAGTGGCGCCCGGCGCTTCGGCGGCCGCCTTGCGGCGTGCCTCGACGCGGTCGTGGCGTTCGACGCCGATCAGCTCGGCGACCCGCCAGACGATATTGTCCTCGAGTTCGTGCAATTCGCCATCGGCATAGACGATCTCCCACATCAGGCCGATGAAGGCTTTTCGCGCGTCTGGATCGAGCTGGCGCTTCAACACGCTGGTGAAGGCGTAGAGGTCGATCGCCTCATTGTCGGCCCGCTCGCCGGCAGCGGCAAGCGCGTCGAGCTCGTCGCCGCTGATCGAATAGCTTTCCGCCAGAACCGCCTTGAACCGCTCCCATTCGGCATCCTGACGCACGCCGTCGGCACTCAGCACATGGTAGAGAAGGGCGGATGCGGCAACGCGCGGATCATCGGCGTTGTTGCGGGCGCTGCCAGCTGCCGGCAGGTCCTTCAGAAACGACAGAACGCGTTCGAACATGTGATTCTTACTTCCCATCGGCCAAAACTAGCAAGCTCTGCCAAATCAGAACAATCGAAATTTGCGTGGTGATTTTTGGTCTTCGTCGTCCGGATCGACGCCGGGGTCGTCGGGCAGCCGGGCCGGTTCCTCCGCCGGTTCGACGGCTTCCGCATCCGTCGCGGTGACCGGCGTAACATCGTCTTCGCCGCTTTCCGATGCCGTCGCGGTGGCCGGTCTTTCGGCCGAACCAGCGGGGTTCAGCTCGATCACATTTTCCTTTGCCGGCTTGATGGGCGCCGCAATGGTCGGCACCGCGGCGTCCGGCGCGTCCTGGTCACTGTCGATGAGCTGGCCGAGCCGCTCCATCGGCGCCCGCCACTCGAAGGCGTCGAGCTTGCCGGTGATCGGCGACACCGGCGCCCAGCGTTCGGAGACGACGCCGTCGGCAACCCAGGCCGGATCGCGCGGTGCACGCACTGCCTTGGACAAAAGCTGCCGCACCTTGCCCTGATCGCCGGTCTCGGCCTCCTCGATGTCGGCCAGAAGCAGATAGGCGCCTTCGCGGCGATCCATGCGAATGGCCGCCTCGACCTCTTTACGGGCGGTTGAAAAGTCCTGCGCGTCGAGCGCGGCGCGCGCCACCGCCAGCGAGGATTCGGCGTGGTTCTTCTTCATCTCCTGCAGCTTCTTCGCCCGGTTCAGGCGGTCTAGCACGGCATCGCCCGGCCGGGCGTGTGTGTAAAGCTCGGCGATCTCCGGATGCGGCTCGGCTTTCCACGCCGCTTCGAGTATCTTCGCGCCCTTGCGCACGTCGTTCTGCCTGAACAGCAGTTTGGCTGCGACGACCGCCGCCGGGGCGAAATCCGGCCGCAGCCGGTTGGCCTCGAGAGCAGCGGTTTTGGCGGCATTGGGATCGCTGTCGATCAGCGACTGCGCCTTTGCGGTGAGCAGCACGGCGCGACGCCGGTTGGCGGCGTCGCGCTCGATCTGGCGCGTCGATTTCTGCGCGTCGACCAGTTTCAGCGCGCCATCCCAGTCGCCGCGCCCGGTCAGGTCTTCCAGCGTCGATTCGGCGGCCCAGGCCAGTTGCGGCGCCATCACCGCGGCACGGCCGGCATAGTGCCGCGCAGCGTTGCGATCACCGAGGCGCTCGGCCTCGAGATAAAGCCCGCGCAGGCCGAGCAGCCGCATTTCCGGATCGTCGAGCATGGTCTCGAACTTTTCGCGCGCACCCTCGTGGTCGCCTTCCAGCAGCGAAGCTTGCGCCTCCAGCAATTGGATCAGCGGCTCCTGGTCGGAGCGGATCAGCTTTGCCGCTTCCTTGGTCTTCTTGCGGGCAAGCGCCCCGTCACCGGCGCCGGCGGCGATCATGCCGGTCGACAGTGCCTGATAGCCACGATCGCGACGGCGCACGCGGAAATAACGCGAGATGGTGTAGGGACTGTTCCACAGCGCCTTGAGCAGCCACCAGACGATCATCACCGCGGCAACCACGGCGACAACCGCCACCGCCGCCACCATCAGGCTGACCTGGTACTGATAGCCGCTGAAGGTGACGACCATCTCGCCCGGCCGGTCGGCCAACCAGGCGAAACCCAGGCCGAGCGCGAAAACGACGGCGAGGAAAAGCAGAATGCGAATCATCGGGTTTTCCTCACGCCTTCATCGCACCTGATATCAGCGCGTCGACCTGCTTCTCGACCTCGGTCCGCGCCTTCAATTTGCCGACAAAATCGGCGCCGGCAGCCTTCACCGCCTCGGGCAGCGTATCGTATTCGCTGAGCGCCTTGGCGTAGTCGCCCTGGTTGACCGCCACCTCCACGCGGGCGACGGTTTCCGGAGCACCAGCGCCTTCGACGGCACCGATCGGCCTGACCTTGACCAGCGATTCGGCGCTCGACAGCAGGCTTTGCAGGAAGCCGGCATTCTGGTCGACGGGCTCGGAGGCAGCGACCATGGCATTGGCGGCGGCAGGCATTTCGGCGGCGATCTCCGCACGGGTCGGAACGCCCTTTTCGGCGTAGGCACGTAAGCCTGCGATCCCTGGCGCATCCGGTGAAATCGCCGCAAAGGTTTCGAGTTCGGCGGCGAATGGCGCACCGCGGTCGAGGGCTGCCTTCAGCGCCGATGCGGCGATGGCGAGCGCAACCTTCGGCTGCCCGGCCTGTGCTTCGACCTTGCCGGAAAGCTGCGCCACCGACTGTTCCAGCGCCGCAAGCCGGCGGTCCTGTGCCGTCGCCGTCTCACCCGCGGATTTTACCGCCGCGTCGAGCCCGGCCAGCCTTTCGTTGAGTGGCCCGAGATCGGCCGGCGCCGTATTGCCGGCCTGGCCAAGCGCAGCGACCGCCGTCTCGATCTGCCTGACCTTGTCGCCAAGCGCTGCAAGCCCGGCAGTGTCGCCTGCTCCGCCCTGCTCGACCGCCGACTTCAGCGCCGCGACATCCGTCTTGACCTGATCCAGCGCCGACGCCAGCCCGTCCACCTTGGCCGACGCATCACTGTTGCCGGCTGTGTCCTTGAGCCCGGCGATCTCGCTCTTCAGCGAAGCGATTTCGCCATTGACGCCATCGAGCGACACGCCGCCCGAGGAGACATCGCCAGCTCCTGGCGCGCCGAGCAGGCCCGCAAACTGCAGCCCTCCAGCGGCAGCGAGCGCGATGACGCCGCCGATAATGCCGGCAGCGATGCCGTTGATGCCGCCACGCTTCGGCTGCGCTGCCATGTCTTCATTCCCTATCTGGGTTTCTTTCGGCGCTTCATCGGTCCCGCTGCCGGTCTTGGCGGATGCGTCGTCGAAACTGTAGTCGAAGGCCCGGTTCGCCGATGCCTCCGAGCCGGCCGGATAAGTCGGTTTGGGTCCTTCGGGACCTTTGGCGCCGCCCTCTGCCGGCTCTTCCGAGCCGGCCGGCGGGGCCGCGTCGGCATGTTCCCACGGCTCGATGTCGGTCTGATCGGCATGCACGGGTTCTTCAGGCGCTTCCGGCTGCGACGCGTTTGCCGCTTCCTCCGCCTTCGCCTCGTCGGTCCGCCCGTTGGCGGCATCCTCGTCGGCAACGCGCGAGACAGCGCCCGGTTCGAGCTCGATGGTCACCGGCTCGCGACGGCTTTTCGAATGCCGCATCTTCGGCGTCTTGACCATGCTTGGGCTCCGCAAAATTCGCTTCGGGATGGTTCAGGAAGGGTCTAGCACATCACCAAGCGGTGAAAAGGGGCGGCGTGATGACACGGGGTCAACGCCACGTCCGCAAAAGCTCCAGCAGTGCCTCCTCGCTGGGCTCCGGCGCAACGCGGAGCTTTTCTGAGGCGACAGTTTCCAAGGCTGCGGCAATACGTCCGGACAGCGCGAAAAACCATGTCTCTTCAAAAAGATCGCGCAGCGCCGGCCGTTCGGTCAGGGCCTGCATCGCTGCCGCCGCCTTGGCCGAATAGAGCAGCACCGCTTCAACCGGCTGGCCGGACAGGCGCGCAAGGATTGCAGCGTCCAAATAGCTTGGCGCAACGGTGTCGTAGGTCTCGATGGCGCGGACGTGGACATCCGCGGCCTTCAGCCGCGCCTCGAACGCCGGAAACCGCACCCGTCCGCACAGATAGATGATCGTCTTTGCCATGAAGCCGCCGGCAAGCGCATCGGCCAGCGCCTCGGCATCGCCGGGGCCTTCGCTGACGGACAGGAATCCCGCCGTGCGGGCCGATTCCGCTGTCCGTCTGCCGACTGCATGGCAGGGCAAGGCGGCCAGCGCCGCGATGATTTCCTTCGGTGCATGGCGCACAGCATTGGCGCTGGTGACCGCAACGGCGGCGGCACTGATTGCGATCCCGTCCGCATCGACCGGCAGAGCCACCGTTTCGGTCAATGGCAGCAGGATCGGCTGATAGCCCTGGTCTCGCAGCCGCTGTGCCGTGCGCGAGGCGCCCGGTTCCGGCCTCGTCACCAGGACGCGAACCATGTCAGGCCCAGCCGTCGAAGAATTTTTCGCCGGCCTTTGCCCGCACGGTCCTGGCCGCGTGTTCGCCGATGCGGGCGGCATCCTGCGCCGGGCCTTCCGCCCTGACCTCATGGGATTGCCTGCCGTCCGGCGAGATGATCAGCCCGGCGAAGAAAACCGTTCCGCCCGATATCGTCGCATGGCCGGCGATTGGCGTGCGGCACGACCCGTCGAGCGCCGCAAGGAAGGCGCGTTCGCAGGCCATCGCCTGCCCGGTCGGCACGTCGTGGATTGCCGTCAGCATCTTTTCCACATCGCGATCGCCGATGCGGCTTTCGATGCAGATCGCGCCTTGCCCAGGCGCCGGCGGAAAGGTGTCGAGCGGCATCAGGTCGGTGACGACATTTTCGAGCCCGAGCCGCTTCAGCCCGGCATAGGCGAGGATGGTACCGTCGGCGACGCCCTCGTCGAGCTTGCGCAGCCGTGTCTGCACATTGCCGCGGAACATCACCACGTCGAGGTCCGGCCGCATCCGCCGGATCAGTGCCTGGCGCCTGAGCGACGACGAGCCGACCTTCGCGCCGTGCGGCAATCCGGCGATCGTTTTCGCCGCCTTGCCGACGAAAGCATCGCGGGCATCCTCGCGCGGCAGGAAGGCGGCCAGTTCCAGCCCGTCGGGCAACACCGTCGGCATGTCCTTCGACGAATGCACTGCGATATCGATGCGGCGCGCCAGCAGCGCGTCCTCGATCTCCTTGGTGAACAGCCCCTTGCCGCCGGCTTCCGCCAGCGGCCGGTCCTGGATGCGGTCGCCGCTGGTCGAGATGACGACCACCTCGAACGCCTCAACCGGCATGCCGTGCGCCGCCATCAGCCGCGCCTGCGTTTCATGCGCCTGCGCCAGCGCCAGCGGGCTGCCGCGTGTTCCGATTTTCAAGGTTGTTTGCATGGCGCGCCGTCCGTGATAACCCCCGGCAGATTGAGGCCGTTTTCCCGGCTTTCTCCTAACGGGGAAAGGCTGGTTGCACAATCTCTAGGGATGGCGACGAATTGATCCGCGTTCTGGGCATTGAGACGAGTTGCGACGAGACCGCCGCCAGCGTGGTAGCGCTGGACGCCGGCGGCGCACCCAAAATCCTGTCAGATATCGTGCTCAGCCAGATCGAGGAGCATGCCGCCTTTGGCGGCGTCGTGCCGGAAATCGCCGCGCGCGCCCATGTCGAGGCGCTGGACGGCATCATCGAGGCAGCGCTCGCCGATTCGGGCGTCGAACTCGCCGACATCGACGCAATCGCCGCGACTGCCGGCCCCGGCCTGGTCGGCGGGCTGATCGTCGGGCTGATGACGGCGAAAGCCATTGCCGCGGCCGCAAACAAGCCGCTGATCGCAATCAACCACCTCGAAGGCCATGCGCTGACCGCGCGGCTGACCGACGGGCTCGACTTTCCCTACCTGTTGCTGCTGGTTTCCGGCGGTCACACGCAGATCGTCGCGGTGCGCGGCGTCGGCGACTACCAGCGCTGGGCGACAACCATCGACGATGCGCTCGGCGAAGCCTTCGACAAGACGGCCAAGATGCTCGGCCTGCCCTATCCCGGTGGACCGAACGTCGAGAAGGCGGCGGCGACCGGCGACGCCGCGCGCTTCGCCTTCCCGCGGCCAATGAAAGGCTCGGCGCAGCCCGATTTCTCCTTTTCCGGGCTGAAGACCGCCGTGCGCCAGGCGGCGACGGCCATCGCCCCATTGAGCGACCAGGACGTCGCCGACATCTGCGCCTCGTTCCAGGCGGCGGTGGCGGATGCGCTGGACGATCGTGTTGCGAGGGCGCTGAACCGATTCCATCAGGAGTTTCCAGGCGAACTGAAGCCTGCGCTCGTTGTTGCCGGCGGCGTCGCCGCCAACCGGACGATCAAGACGACGCTCGAAGCCCTGTGCGAGAAAGCCGGCTTTGCTTTTGTCGCGCCGCCGCTCAAACTCTGCACCGACAATGCCGCGATGATCGCCTGGGCCGGCATCGAACGGCTGCGCGCCGGCATCGCGGGTGAAAACGCCGCCGATTTCGTGCCGCGCTCGCGCTGGCCGCTGGACAGCATCTCTGCCCCGATGGTCGGTTCGGGCCGGCGTGGGGCCAAGGCATGACCGGCAGCGAGCACAAGGCGCCAAGCGGCTGGCGCATTGCCGTGCTCGGCGGCGGTGCCTGGGGCACGGCGCTGGCGCTGGCCATGTTGCGAGCCGGTCATTTCGTCCGCCTCTATGCGCGCGACCCGGAGACCGTCGCCGCGATCGACCGTGGCGAAAATCCGCGCTATCTGCCGGGCATCGCGCTCCAGGCCGGCATCGTGGCGACAAACGACATCGAGGCCGCGCTCGACGGCGCCGACTGCGTGCTGGCGGTGGCGCCGGCGCAGTCACTGCGCGCCATGCTGACCACCGCGAAAACCCATATGCCCAAAGACGTCCCGCTGGTCCTCTGCGCCAAGGGCATCGAGCGTGACACCGGCGCTTTGCTGTCGGCGATCGTCGACGAGATCCTGCCTAAAAATCCGGTCGCCGCCCTGTCCGGCCCGAGCTTCGCCACCGACGTCGCTAGGGGTCTGCCGACGGCCGTGGTGGTCGCCGCCCGCAACGAGGGTCTGGCGGCCGATCTTGCCGCCCGCTTCTCGGCGCAGAACCTGCGCTGCTATTCGAGCGACGATCTCATCGGCGTCGAGATCGGCGGTGCGCTGAAGAACGTCTTCGCCATTGCCGCCGGCGCGGTCACCGGCGCTGGGCTCGGCGCCAGCGCCCAGGCCGCCATGGTGACGCGAGGCTTTGTCGAATTGCGCCGCATCGGTGCTGCCTTCGGCGCCAGGCCCGAAACGCTGATGGGGCTTTCCGGGCTCGGCGATCTGCTGCTGACCTGCTCGTCCGCCCAGTCGCGCAATTTCGCCTACGGGCTGGCGCTGGGGCAAGGCAAGCCGCTTGCCGGGCTGCGCTTGGCCGAAGGCGTGCCGACGGCGGCGATCGCCGCCCGCATCGCCACCGAACGCAAGATCGACGCGCCGATCATCGCCGCCGTCGCCGCCATACTGGACGGCACGATCACCATCCGGCAGGCTGTGTCGGCGCTGATGACAAGGCCGCTGAAGACCGAAAGCGACGTGTAACCTCGAACGATCCGGAGATGGAAAGATGCTGTTTGCTTTGATTTGCAAGGACAGGGCCGGACGCCTGCAGGTGCGGCTGGATACGCGGCCCGAGCATGTTGCCTTCCTGGAAGGATTGAACGGCGAGAAGAAGCTGGCCTTCGCCGGTCCGTTCCTCGACACCGACGGCAAGCCGAACGGCAGCCTCGTCGTGGTCGAGGCGCCCGATCTGGCCGCGGCAGAGGCGCTATCGGCAGCAGACCCCTACGCCAAGGCCGGGCTGTTCGAAAGCGTCGAAATCCGGCAATGGAATTGGACCTTCAACAAGCCAGCGAGCGCATGACCCCGAAAATCGGAATCGATTTTCGGAAAGGATCATGCGCAAAATCAAATTGCCACAGCGTCCTTTGCGCGTCTGAAAGACGCGCGGCGCTGTGGCTGATTTCCAGCCGCCGGGAGGAGCAAAAACGATGAACTACTGGCTGTTCAAATCCGAACCCTCGGTCTTCTCCTTCGAGGACCTCAAGGCGAAGGGCAAGGCCGGCACGCAGTGGGACGGCGTGCGCAACTATGCGGCGCGCAACAACATGAAGGCGATGCAGATCGGCGATCTCGGCTTCTTCTATCACTCCAACGACGGGCTCGATGTGGTCGGCATCGTCGAGGTCTGCGCGCTGGCCCATCAGGACACCACTACTGACGATCCGCGCTGGGAATGCGTCGATATCCGCGCCGTCAAGGATGTGCCGAAGCCGGTGATGCTGGAGCAGGTCAAGGCCAATCCCAAGCTTGCCGAGATGGCACTGGTCCGGCTCGGACGGCTTTCCGTACAGCCGGTGACGCCGGCCGAATGGAAAGAGGTCTGCCGCATGGGCGGCCTGACGCCGGCTCCGTGACGGCGCTGACGCCAAACAGCGCGAAAAGCTTCATCCTCGACAACACGGCGCTGATGGCGCCGCCGCATGTGCCGGAGATCCTGCTGCATCTGGCCGACGAGGCGCATGAATTGTGGCAGCGGACCGAGGACGAACTGGCCGAAATCGGCCTGCCGCCGCCTTTCTGGGCCTTCGCCTGGGCCGGCGGCCAAGGCCTTGCCCGCTACATCCTCGACAATCCGGCTGATGTGCAGGGCAAGCGCGTGCTCGACTTTGCCTCCGGTTCCGGCCTTGTCGCCATTGCGGCGGCGAGGGCCGGCGCGGCAGAGGTGATCGCCGCCGACATCGACCCGTTCTGCGCAACCGCGATCCGCCTCAACGCCGAGGCCAATGATGTCGGGATAAAGTTCCTCGGCTCGGACTGCATCGGAACCGATGCGGGTTGGGATGTGGTTCTGGCCGGCGACGTCTTCTACGATAAATCCTTCGCCGACCGGCTTATGCCATGGTTCGCGACGCTGAAGGCGCGCGGCGCCGACATCCTCGTTGGCGATCCCGGCCGCTCCTATCTGCCGAAGACGGGGCTGGAACCGCTTGCCGTCTATGAAGTGGCGGTAACCCGGGCGCTGGAAGATGCCCTGGTCAAGCGCACGACCGTCTGGCGGTTTGCTTGACGGCGCCGCCGAACGGGCGTTCCATCACGCATCGATTTTGAGAATACGCATGTCGTCGTCCCAAAACCGCTGGGCACCCCCGGTTCGGGCCCGGGGGCATGCTTTTGGGCGACATGCTTCCTAGGAGGGAGATCATGGATTTTTCAGCAGTGAACTGGCTGGCCGTGATCATCGCCGCCGTGGTGGCGTGGTTGTTCGGCGCTGCCTGATACATGGGCCTGAGCAAGCCGTGGCTCAAGGCCGCCAAGCTTGATCCGGCGACCATGAGTAAATCGCCGTTGCCCTTCGTCATCAGCTTCATCGCGGAACTTGTCATGGCGCTCGTCATGTCTCTGGTCATTGGAGCGATGACCGGTGGCGAACCGAGCCTCGTTGCCGGGCTCGTCTTCGGCTTCGTTCTCTGGCTCGGATTCGTCGCCACCACGCTATCCAAGGTTTCGGCTGGGATCTGACCATCATCGACTGCGGCCACTGGCTTGGCGTGCTGCTGATCATCGGCGCGGTGATCGGCTGGTTCGGCGCGGCGGAAGTCGCCGGCTGACCCTGCCGCCATGAAATAATGCATGTCGCGCAAAAGTGTGCAGCGGTTTTGCGATAACGACATGCATAAAAACAACGACTAAAGCGCGTCGCTTTAGTCGACGACCGCCGACTGGCCACTCAGAGCGACCTAAAGCTCATCCAAGCGTCGGGTCCGGCTGCGGGTTGTGAACTTCGTTCAGGAGCCAATCCCTGAACGCCACGATCCTGGGGTCGTTGGCCGAGGCGATGGGATAGACCAGATGATAGGCGAAGTCGGGCGGAACCTTGATGCCAAGTTCGAAGGGCCGGATCAGCCGGCCCTCGGAAAGGTCGTTTGCCACCATGGCAAAATCGGCGAGTGCGACGGCATTGCCGTCGAGCGCGGCCTGTACGGCGTCGGTCGAGGTGTTGAACACGATTGTCCGGCTGTCGTCGAAATCGTCGACGCCGGCCGCCGCCATCCACATCCGCCAATTCGGCCAGGTCACGCCTTGTCGCGCCCACTCGATATGGGCGAGCGTGTGATGGAAGAGATCGCGTGGCTCGCGCAGCGGGGGGCCGGAGGCCAGCAGGCTGGGGCTGCACACAGGTATGATGACATTTTCGAACAGCCGGTGGGTGCAAAGGCCCGGATATTTTCCCGCGCCGAATCGGATGCCGACATCGACGTCGTCCAGGTCGAAATCGCGCAATTCGGAGGCAATGTCGAAGCGGAGCTCGATGCCCGACCGCTGCTTGCGAAAATCATCGACGCGCCGCATAAGCCATTTTGTCGCGAACTGGGCGTCGAGGGTCACTTTCAGCAGCGCCGTTCCGCGCGCCATCTTGTGCGCCCGTGAGACGGCCCGGCCAAGCAGGTCGAGCGCGTCGGTCGAAGCCTCGAACAGCACCGCGCCCGCCTCCGTCAGCCGAATCGTGCGGCTGGTGCGCGTGAACAGCACGATGCCGAGCTGATCCTCGATTTCCTTGATCTGGTGGCTGACCGCGGCCGGCGTCAGGCCGAGCTCGTCTGCGGCGCGGGTGAAATTGAGGTGCCGGGCCGCCGCCTCCAGCGTCCTCAGTGCACGGGTTCCGGGCAGCAGGCGAGCCATCAGAGTAGGACGAGAGGAGGCCGGTCGAGCATTTCCAATCCTCAAACAAAACTTGAAGATGTAGAGAAAACTACTCGTTTCTCGTTTTAATTTCAATCCGTCATGATGTGACCATCGAACAAACATCAAACCGGATTTGATATCCGGAGAAGCGGATTGCACCATGTCTCACATTGCCTTGAGCTCTGAAACCATCCGCCCGGCCTGGCTGCGCGCGGTGTTTGATTGGTTCCGCCATGCAAAAATCGCGATCAACCTCCCGCATGAGAACGTCGAGGATCTTGCGGACCGCCAATTGCGCGACATCGGCGCCGAACGCAAGGATGTCGCGCACGTGATGGACCGGGAACTCGGCCGGTTGGGTCTGCTCGACATCGGCTGGCAGAGGCCGCGGACGTAGGGGAGTAGGGGAGTAGGGGAGTAGGGGAGCTAAGCGGCGCGTCTGCGCAATCCTGCTGACACTTTCTTACTGCCCTATTCCCCTATTCCCTACTGCCCTACTGCCCTATTCCCCTACCTCACCACCCTCATCACCGTGCGGTCCGACAGCAGCGGTAGCAGCCGGGCCATGGTGCGTGCCGTCACCGCGACGCAGCCTTGCGTCGGCGTGAAGCCGGGGCGCGCCAGGTGAAAGAAGATCGCGCTGCCGCGCCCGCGGCGACGCGGCGAAATGTTCCAGTCGAGCACCAGGCAGGCATCATAGAGCCGGTCGGCGCGCAGCATCCGCTCGTGGCTGGCGCCATACGGAATCTTGACCGGACGGTTGTAGTTGCGGTCCTCAGGCACTTCGCACCAGCCGAGATCGGGACCGATCGGCGTCATCGCCAGCCGGGTATTGCGGCCGCCGGAGAAATGATCGTTACGGAAATATCCCGACAGGATCCGCATCGAACCAAGCGGCGTGGCGCCATCGCCTTCGCGTTTGCCGGCCGATATGCCGCCGCGTCCCAGCGCACAGGAAAACACCAGTTTGCCAGCCTGCAGGAGCCCCTGGCTGGCGTGGCCGGGCCGGGCACGCACCGTGAGAACACGAAGCCCTTTTCGCAAAAATGCGCTCGCCTCATTGCACGCGCGTTTTTTCTTGTATGATCGTGCCACGGAACAAATCATTGTGATCGGCTGTTGTGCCGGTCAGCTTCCGCATAAACAGGCAGCGGTCAACTGAATTTTCTTTTCAAAACAACGGATTGATCCATGACTTCACGCACCATTCTGATCGTCGATGACGATGACGACCTGCGCGGCACGCTCGTTGAGCAATTGTCTCTCTATGAGGAATTCGATGTCCTGCAGGAATCAACCGCCGCCAAAGGCGTCGCCACGGCCCGCGGCGGCCTCATCGATCTGCTCATCATGGATGTCGGCCTGCCCGACATGGATGGCCGGGAGGCGGTGAAGATACTACGCAAGGGCGGCTACAAGTCGCCCATCATTATGCTGACGGGACACGACACCGATTCCGACACGATTCTCGGCCTCGAAGCCGGCGCCAACGACTATGTGACCAAGCCGTTCCGCTTCGCGGTTCTCTTGGCCCGCATCCGTGCCCAGCTTCGCCAGCATGAGCAGAGCGAAGACGCCACCTTTTCGGTCGGCCCCTACACTTTCAAGCCCAGCCAGAAGCTTCTGATCGACCAGCGCGGCGCCAAGGTGCGGTTGACCGAAAAGGAAGCCTCGATCATCAAGTATCTCTATCGCGCCGACCAGAAGGTGGTGACGCGCGACGTGCTGCTCGAGGAGGTCTGGGGCTACAATTCCGGCGTCACCACGCACACGCTGGAAACCCATGTCTATCGGCTGCGCCAGAAGATCGAGCGCGATCCTTCCAATGCAGAAATTCTTGTGACAGAAAGCGGCGGCTACAAGCTGGTTCCTTAAACATTTAATCATTCAATCAGCGGTCGGGGCAGGGGCCGCTTTCGGGGTACGATCCTGAGACTGGAGGTGGTTCTGGATCGAACTCGCTGACGCATCGGCCCAAAAATCGGGTTCGATTTTTGGAAAGCACGGTGGGTCAAGTTCAAAGCGTTCGAGCGTCCTTTGCGCGTCGAAAGGAGGCTCGGCGCTCTAAGGGAGGGATTGGACTGGCCGTTCGGGGACATAGCTAGATGGCGTTGGATGACGACATCCGCATCCTGTCCGCCGTGAGGCTCTTCGAGGGCTTCACGCAGGAACAGTTGCGTCTGCTCGCCTTTGGCGCGGAAACCACCAGCCTGCAGGCCGACCACAAGCTTTACCGCGAGGACGACGAGGCCGATTGTGCCTATATCGTGGTCAGTGGGCGCATCGTCCTCTATCGCGAGCAGGATGGCGCCCGCGTGCCGATAGGAACGGCCGGCCCCGGTACCATGCTGAGCGAACTGGCGCTGATCGCCGACACCAACCGGCTGACCAGCGCATCCGCCGAAATCGATTCGGAAGTGCTGCGGCTCAGCCGCAAGATGTTTCGCCGCATTCTGGAGGAGTATCCCGAGGTCGCGGTCCATCTGCACCAGCGTATCTCGGAGGATTTTCAGGCATTGATCCGCCGCATCGAGAAACTGGCGCCGCGTTTCGACAACTGAACCGGATGCTTTTCAACTCGCACTCGCAACCAACAGACCGTGAAAGCCAATCGGATCAGGGCGGCAAGGGTTGAGGTGTGTCGAGATTCAGATCAGGCCGAGCCGGAGTCGAAGACGGGCGCGAAGCGACCAGAATGGTGGGGTCCGAGAACCGGAGCGGAGCGTACTTTTGGGTACGTGAGCACCGGAAGCGCAGGAGACCACCATTCGCAGGCCGGCCTCATCTGAATATCGATACACCTAATCCAGGTCGAACCGCGCGATCACCGGCACATGGTCCGAAGGCCGTTCCCAGCCGCGCGCCGGCCGCAGGATTTCGTAGCCGGCAAAGCTCGGCACCAGGTTTGGCGACGACCAGACATGGTCGAGCCGCCGGCCGCGATCCGACGCTTCCCAATCCTGCGCGCGATAGCTCCACCAGGTGTAGAGCTTCTGCTCATAAGGCACGTTGAGCCGCATCAGGTCGACCCAGTTGCCGGCGAGCCGCATCGCCTCGAAACTTTCCGTCTCGACCGGCGTATGGCTGACCACTTTCAGGAGCTGCTTGTGCGACCAGACATCGTGCTCGAGCGGCGCGATGTTGAGGTCGCCGACCAGGATCGAGCCGGACATTTCGTCGTGCTCGGCACGGATGGCGTTCATTTCGGCGACGAAATCCAGCTTGTGCCTGAACTTGCGGTTGATCTCCGGATCGGGCTCGTCGCCGCCGGCCGGCACATAGAAATTGTGCAGCAGGATCGCCTTGCCGCCGGCCCGCACGGTGACCGACAGATGCCGGCAGTCCTCGATCTCGCAGAAGCGGCGCTTTTCGACCACTTCGAGCGGCCGGCGCGCCACCGTCGCCACGCCGTGATAGCCCTTCTGGCCGTGGAACACGATGTGCTCGTAGCCGAGCTTGCGAAAGGCCGCCTCGGGAAACAGCTCGTCGGGAACTTTGGTTTCCTGCAGGCAGAGCACGTCCGGTGCCTGCTCGACAAGCAGGCGTTCGACGAGCGGCATGCGCAGGCGGACGGAATTGATGTTCCAGGTAGCGATGGAAAAGGGCATGTTTGGGATTCCGGGACAGCGCAAGGTCCGCCAGATGGCTCCGACGGAAAGTCAATCCCGGAAACTACTGCCAGCCGCGCACCGCAAAAACAAGCCGGGCCCGCGCCCCCCCCGGCCCCCGCGGGGACCCAGGGTCGGCGAGAGTGGCGGGCGGCCCAGGGCCGAATGGGGGGGGGGGAGGGGCGGCGCGGGG
>NZ_JBVVQC010000013.1:0-168160 GCF_055811515.1 Mesorhizobium sp. WSM4841 | reverse complement strand
GCGTCTTCGACGCCTGGTTCAGACACCAGAAAATAGAAACCATCGACCTCAATGCCCTGGCTCGATAGGATGGCAAACTGTTCGCGATGTCCTCGCACACCTGTTCGCGATGTCCCCAGTCCAAACAAAGGGAAGAAGGGAAGCTGCGCCCCACCTCAACCCAGCGCCCGCAGCTTTGCCTTCACCTCGAGGAAATCCCGCCACGCCAGCTTCTTGTGCGCGGGGGTTCTCAAGAGATAGGCCGGGTGAAGGGTCGGCATGGCGGGAATGGCAATACCGGAGGCGGCCGTATGGACGCGCCAATTGCCGCGCAGCCGCAGGATGCCCTCGGTGGTGTTGAGCAAGGTCTTTGCCGAGGGGCCGCCCAAATTGACCAGCACCTTCGGATTGACCAGCTCGATCTGCCGTTCGATGAATGGCCGGCAGATCTCGGTCTCGTGCGGCGTCGGCGTGCGGTTGCCCGGCGGCCGCCAGGGGATGACATTGGCGATATAGGCCGACGTCCGGTCGAGGCCGATCGCGGCCAGCATCCGGTCGAGCAGCCGGCCCGAGCGGCCGACGAACGGCAATCCCTCGAGGTCCTCGTCGCGGCCGGGCGCCTCGCCGACCAGCATCACCGCGGCATTCGGATTGCCGTCGGCGAACACGAGGTTCTTGGCGGTGAATTTGAGATTGCAGCCGTCGAATGCCGCCATGTGCTGGCGAAGCTCGTCCAGGGTCGCCGCGGTCGTTGCCAATTGGCGCGCCAAGGCCGCTTGCTGCTCGTCGGGCACCGTCGCCGTCCCGGACGTGGCGCGCACCGCCGGTGCCGCAGCTTGCCTTTCGCCCATTCCGGCGCGTGACAGGCTTGTCGAGCGTGGCAGTGTGGCGCTTCCACCAACTGGCGGAACTGTCGCCGGCGCCCGCTCAGGCGGCTTTGACGCAGCCTCAGCAAACCTGTTCAGCGGCTCGTCTTCGAGCGCTTCATCGACGCCGGCGCTGGCGTAGAAGGCCAGCAGGTCGGCGATATCTGGTCGGTCGTCTCGGGAAACGGCAGTCATACTTTCACATTCCGCCGCGCGGCAGCAATTTGCAAGTAATGCATGTAGCCCAAAAGCGCGCAGCGGTTTTGGGACAACGACATGACGAAAACAAGGATTCTTAGCTCGACGGTATACGCGGAT
This sequence comes from Mesorhizobium sp. WSM4841, assembly GCF_055811515.1. Taxonomy (NCBI): domain Bacteria; kingdom Pseudomonadati; phylum Pseudomonadota; class Alphaproteobacteria; order Hyphomicrobiales; family Phyllobacteriaceae; genus Mesorhizobium; species Mesorhizobium sp. WSM4841. The sequence continues at coordinate 166,997 of NZ_JBVVQC010000013.1, read as the reverse complement.
CCTGCACCAGATAGAACGTCCAGCGCGGTGTGTAGTCGGTGATCAGATAATCGAATTTTGCTGTCTTCAACGGGTCGATCTTGCCGCTCTTGAACAGCAGCCGGTCATAGGGTTCGAAGTCGCGATCGAAATCGGCAAAGCTGCTCGACCAGATGTTGTCAGGCGTTTTGTTGCGCTGGTCGAACGACAGGCCGTCGCCGAACACGCTCGGCCGGTGGAGTATCTCCTGGAGCTCGAACTGGAACTCGACCCAGGCCTGGCCGCTGTTGTTGAGCACGTCGACGCGCATATACATGAGGCCATTGGCAAATTGGCCCGCAGTGCCGAAGGGCTGGATCGGCTTTGTCGTGCGGATCGTCAGTGTCACCGGTGTCGCCGAATTCAGCTCTTCGGTGATGACAAGTGGGTCCTCCTTTGTCCCGATGCCCGAGGCGCTGGTGATGCGGAAGCCGCCCAGCTCGTCGGAAAAGGAGTAGGCTCCGGCCACCCAGACCCTTTGCGGCTCGGCGTGGGCGCCAACGGACGCCAGCGGCAAAAGGGCCAAAACGAGCGCCCGGCAAATCCGTCCGGGCGACGAAAAAAAGCGCGTCGATGAAAAGCCGGATGGCCCAGGAATGCGCATGGTGCGAAGTATGGCCGATAAGCAAGCCGTCGAACAATTAAAAACGTCAGGGCGCCGGCTCTCTTTGGAATGGCTTGGCCCGGATCGATGTTCCGGTGGACCGCAAACCGCGATTTTGTAGTACGATGCGCGACTTTTTGACGAAATCGGCATTGTCACGTCAGCGCCGGTTTCACGTCGCGAATTGATGCGCTATGCAGCGGATAAGCCAGCAAGATGCGCAAATGCGGTAGCCAGTGAGATGTTGATGAGCGAGATCGAACGCGAAAGCATGGAATTCGACGTGGTCATCGTCGGCGCCGGTCCGGCTGGCCTCGCCGCCGCGATCCGTCTCAAGCAGGTCAATCCCGAGCTTTCCGTCGTAGTCCTTGAAAAGGGCGGCGAAGTCGGCGCCCATATCCTGTCCGGCGCCGTCGTCGATCCGATCGGCATCGACCGGCTGCTGCCGGGCTGGCGTGACGAAGAAGGACATCCCTTCAAGACGCCGGTCACGGCAGACCATTTCCTGGTCCTCGGCCCCGCCGGTTCGTTCCGTCTGCCCAACATCCTGATGCCGCCGCTGATGAACAACCACGGCAACTACATCGTTTCGCTCGGCAATGTCTGCCGCTGGCTGGCGACCAAGGCCGAGGCGCTGGGCGTCGAGATCTATCCGGGCTTTGCCGCCGTGGACCTCATTTACAGTGACGAGGGCGCGGTCACCGGCGTTGTCACCGGCGATATGGGCGTCGAGAAGGACGGCACGCATGGCCCTGGCTTCGCGCCGGGCATGGCACTGATGGGCAAATATGTGCTGATCGGCGAGGGCGCACGCGGCTCGCTGGCCAAGCAGTTGATCGCAAAATACCATCTTTCCGACGGCCGTGAGCCCGGCAAATACGGGATCGGCCTCAAGGAGCTCTGGCAGGTCAAGCCGGAGAACCACCGGCCAGGCTTGGTCCAGCATTCCTTCGGCTGGCCGCTCGACATGAAGACCGGCGGCGGCTCCTTCCTCTACCACCTGGAGGACAACCAGGTGGCGGTCGGCTTCGTCGTCCACCTCAACTACAAGAACCCCTATCTGTCGCCATTCGACGAATTCCAGCGCTTCAAGACCCACCCGGCGATCAAAGGCACATTCGAGGGCGGCAAGCGGCTCGGTTATGGCGCCCGTGCCATCACCGAGGGCGGCTGGCAGTCGGTGCCGAAACTGTCCTTCCCTGGGGGCGCGCTGATTGGGTGTGCTGCCGGCTTCGTCAACGTGCCGCGCATCAAGGGCTCGCACAATGCCGTGCTCTCCGGAATGCTGGCGGCCGAGCATGTCGCCGAGGCGATCGGCGCCGGCCGCGCCAATGACGAACTGGCTTCTTACGAGGCGGCATGGCGGGCAACCGACATCGGTAAGGATTTGAAGAAAGTGCGCAACGTCAAGCCATTGTGGTCGCGCTTCGGCACCGCCATCGGGGTCGGCATTGGCGGCCTCGACATGTGGCTGAACACGCTGTTCGGCTTCTCGCCTTTCGGCACGCTGAAGCACGGCAAGCCCGACTATGCGACGCTGGAGCCGGCCGCCAAGCATAAGAAGATCGCCTATCCGAAGCCGGACGGCGTGCTCACCTTCGACCGCCTGTCCTCGGTGTTTCTCTCCAACACCAACCACGAGGAAAACGAGCCTGTCCACCTGCTGGTCGCGGATATGGATCTGCAGCAGCGTTCCGAACACGATGTCTATGCCGGGCCATCGACACGCTACTGCCCGGCCAGTGTCTACGAATGGGTCGACAAGGATGGCAACGCCGCCGCCGATCCCGAGGCGAAGGACGTGCGCTTCGTCATCAACGCGCAGAACTGCGTCCACTGCAAGACTTGCGACATCAAGGACCCGAACCGAAACATAACCTGGGTGCCACCACAAGGTGGCGAAGGCCCAGTTTACCAGAACATGTAGCGTCAGATATTTGCTATTCCTAATTGACAGAACGAGTGGCAAGACTGCTGGCACATCTTGCACTCGACGTGGGATCGCGCGGTGCCGTGCCGAGCAGATCCGGCGAGCGTATTGAATGCCAGAAAATTGCCGTTCTGGTCTTCGCGCAAATACCGAATCTACGCCACGGCGGCGATGGTCGTACCCTCCACCGGCCGCGGCACCGGCGTTCCATAGACCCAGAAGGAATCCGGAACCGGAGAGCCGCTCCAGACCACGGCATCGGCGATCTTGGACGCCTCCCACACCACGGTTTTCCAGGCCGGATCGAAAATCATGTAGCCGGGATCGCCCATCACCTCGATGCGATTGCCCCCTGGTTCCAGCATGTACAGGAACGTTGCCCCGCCGATGCCGTGCCGGCCCGGCCCGTGCTCTATCGAAATGCCGGCTTCCCTTGCCAGCTCCGCCAGATCGAAGAGATGCTGCACCGAAATGTAGTGGAAACAGACGTGGTGGAAGCGTCCACGCATCTCCGTCGGCTCCGGGACGATTGCAATATCGTGCGAAAGGTTGGTCACGCTGAGCCAGCTCGCGATCGCCGACCCGTTGTCACCAACGACCCGCTCGCGCTCGCGAAAGCCTAGCACGTCAACCATGAAATCGCGGCAGGCGCCGGTGTTGGCGGCCATCAGGTTCAGGTGGTCGATGCGGCGAACCGGAATGCCGTTGAGCGGGCGTCTCTGCGGGCGATTAAGCAATTTCGTAGCCTGCCCGGGCGGTATGCTGACATAGTCGACGTCCCACAGCAGCTCCATCGAGTGCCCCTCGGGCGTTGCGAATCTGAAGGCGCGGCCATGGCCGGCGTCACCGTCGATCCAGCCTCGCCCGAGGCCGGTCGCCTCTACCGCTGCGACTCGGCGCTCCAGCGCCTGCGGGCTGCGCGTTCGCCAAGCAACGTGCCCCAGTCCGGCGTGCTGTGCCTCGGTCACCTTCAGCGAGTGGTGGTACTGCTCCTCATAGCCGCGCAGATAGACCGACTTGCCGCGCCGCTCGGTCTCTTGCATACCCATGAGGTCCATGAAGAAGCGTAATGTCCCATCGAAATCGGGCGTCAGCAATTCGACATGCGCGAGCTGGGCGACATCGAAGATTGGTTCGGAAAGGGTGTTCATAACGACACTCCTGAAGGTGAACGGGTCTATATTGAGGGAAATGTACTCCTGTATTCCTCAAGTGGCCGCACAACAGTTCGCGTAGTTCGCGCGGCGCGGTGTGATACCCTGTCAGGCCGCCGGTACCGGCTGAATGATCCCCTGCGCACAGAACAATTGCCCGTCGGCCAGCCGCGCATAATTATGAACGACTTTGTTCTCGTGATCCTGAACCTGCACGACGAAGTTACCGCTCTGCTCCGTCCAGCTCATGATGAACAGATCAGGGCGGACGCCTGTCAGATCGCTCTTCACGACCTCGTCGATCTGAGTAGCGCCGAGCGTCGCCCGCACATGCAATTCTGTCGGCGACAGAACCGTCAGCCGCGGCACGAACGGGCCGAATGCACAGTCGAAAGTCTTCCCGACGAGCGATGTCGCCCCACCACTGGTAGCAGCCATCCTATTCCTCCTTTGATGTGATGATTTAGCGCTCACACGCCCAGAGTTGGGCACACGAGCCTTCGCTGGCACAGAATGCTTATAAATCTGCTATTTTGCTAATTGGAGCGCTCCAATGTAGGGTCTGCCTTTTATGATGACGAGTCAAGAATAAACTTGGAGCGCTCCAAAAAAGTGTTTAACTGAAGGGGTGAACCATTCCAAAACGCCGACCCTCGCGGATGTCGGGAGAGTTGCCGGGGTCTCCCGCGGCACTGTCTCCAATGTCTTCAATCACCCGGACCTGGTGCGGTCCGACGTGCGCGAGCGCGTCGAAGCTGCGGCGCGCCAGCTTGGTTATGATGGTCCCGACCCTAGGGGGCGGGTACTGCGTAATGGCAAATTCAACGCCATCGGGTTTATGCCGCCGGGCGCCTATGCCATTGCCGACGTGATCAGAAGCCCATATGGACGCGAACTTGTGCTTGGCGTTTCGCTTGCGTGCGACGAGGCCGGGGCGACGCTGAGCCTAGTCAACGGTACGGAAGAAACGCGCACCTCCACCATCCGGGAGGCGTTGGTTGACGGCTTCATTTTGGGCCATAGCGTAGACATCGACCTGATCACCTCGGCGCAGCGCCGGCGCTTGCCATTCGTCATCCTCGAAAGCGATGCCGGCCCGGATATCAATTCGATCCGGATCGACGGCAGGAGCGGAGCGCTGATGGCTGTCGGGCACTTGGCTGCTCTCGGGCACCGGCATTTTGTGATCCTCTCCATCCGGCGCACATCCGGACCACCGATTGTCCACATGCCGGGCAAGGGCAAGATTACCGCGGGCTTTCAACTCGACTATGAAAGGCTTGATGGCTTCGCCCAAGGCTTGGCGGAGGTCAATCTGTCGATCGATGATTTTCCGATCATCGAAACCACCCCTGGGGAGCCTTCGGCCGGAGCTGTCGTGTTCGATCGATTTCCAGAAGCAACGGCAATCCTGACTATGTCGGACTGGCAGGCAATCACCGTGCTCGACGAAGCGGTTCGTCGCGGCATAAACATACCCGAGCACGTGTCGGTTGTGGGCTTCGATGGCACCGCGGAATCGGCACGCACCACGCCCCCACTCACCACTGTCACGCATGACATCGTCGGGAAGGGTCGCCTTGCTGCCCAGATGGTGTTTGAAAACGGCCAGCCGAGGCAGATCATCATGTCGGTTGAGCTGGCGGTCCGCGGATCGACGGGTCCGCCGCGTTGAGGAAATCCGCAAGGATCGCGATTGGCGCGCAGCACGCCGCGCTGCCGAACGCATGACGCGTCGCCCCCTTTCCGTGCCGCAGGCGCTTAAGAGACGCCGCGTTTGCGCCAGCCAGCGGACCATCGGGAACGCGGGGTGTGTTGAGATTCAAGCCAGGCCGCGCCGACATGGTGGTTTCCGAGAGCGTATGTTCGGGTACGAGAACCCGGAAGCGCAGGAAGTCCGCTTCTGGATCGAGAGACGTTCCGGCCAGTTCAATGTGCGATCGAATGCGTCGCTGTCATGCGTGGATCAATGGAGCACAACGTCAGCGTGTGAAGTCCACCGGAACCGTCGACCAAAATGAAAGCCGGGGAACGCCCGTTATATTTGCGGCGTTTAAAAGACGTTGAAGCGGCGCGGCGCTTGTGGTTCCCTTCCCTCCTGACGCGGAGAAATGACCATGCGCCTGGCGGTTTTGACGTGCCTTGTGGCTATTGGTGGCTTGTGCGGCTTCGCACCATCGGCATCGGCTGACACGAAGGTGCTGGTCAAGACCCGAACCTACGACATATCAGGAACCACGGGCGCCGCCCTGATCGAGGCCATGGACCGGAAAGGTCCGAAGCGGCACGGCTTCATGACGCACGCCATCGCGCTGGCCGCCTATACGGTAAATTGGGACCTTGAGATCACCAGGGAGGGTGGTGTCTGCCGTCTGCGGCAGGCCAATGGGACACTCGATCTCACCTACACCTTACCGCGCATGGTCTCAGCCGCGACGCCGGCGCTTCAGAAGCGCTGGAAGCGGTTTTTCGCGGGCGTTCGTGCCCACGAGCATAACCACGGCCGCATCGCCAGGACAATGATGCGGGCGACCGAGAAATCGATCACCGGACTGGAACTCGCCGACAACTGGGTTTGCAGCAAGACGCATCGCGAGGCGAGGCGCCGGATCAAGGCTGTCTATGCCGAATACGAGGCGAAACAGAACGCTTTCGACGCGCGCGAGCATCGCGCCGGCGGCCATGTCGAACGCCTCATCGGTGCCCTGTTGCGCAAGCAGTAGCCGCTCAGCTTCGAGTCCTGCCGTCCTGTCTCACGGAGGCGGTTGCGGTTTCATGTTCGTCGACCGGCTTTTTCTGTTCCGGCCTGAGCGAGAATTCCACCATCAGCGGAACATGGTCGGAGCCGGTGCCTTCCAGCCTCGACACCGAATGGATGAGAACCGCGCCCTTGCTGAAAACCTGGTCGATCGGCAGTCCGGCGAAGCGCAGGAAATCCGGCAGCTCGATATAGAGCCAGGTCGGCCCCGGCGAAGGCGCCACGGTCAGCTTGCCGATATCTGCGACTCGCCGGACGGCGGCGCTCCACGGCGCTGCATTGCAGTCGCATGCCATGATCGATGTCTCGCCAAGCGAGGCGAGTTCATCCGACAAATCGCCGATCTGCCATGATTGGTTGCGCGGCCATGGCCAAGTCAGGTGCATGGCGGCGACGTCGACCTCGGATCCGCCGAAATCGACCGTTGCGATGGCCATCGCACCGCGGCTGTCGCAGCGCGGTTGCGTGCCGGCGGCAAACGGCCGTCTGGACAGCAGCGCAACGCCGAAAACGCCATTGGGGTAGGGGCAGAGGATCCGGTAAGGATAGGCACTGGCGAGAAGGCCGAGCTTCGCCTTCCACATGTCAGATACCTCATCGAGGGTGATCACATCAGGCTGGGTCCGGCCGATCAGCGACAGGACTTTTTCAGGCGTTGGATTGTTGAACCGCAGATTCATCTGCAGCAGGCGGTAGACCGCCTGGTCACCGGGGACCGCCTGATCGCCGGCCTCGGCTTCGTAGGCTGCCTGGACCGGCCACAGGCGGGGCACCGACAGGGCGTTCGAGGTGGTGGCAAAGGCAGCCACCGCAAAGAGCAGTGCTGTGGCCGCCTCCAGGCGAAACGAGGTCGCCAGCAGCGGCAGCGCGCAAAGCGCCATCAGCACAGCAAGATGAGCGCGGAAATGAGCGAAGGAATCGAAGGCCGGATGCAGCGTTCCGAAAAACCCGGCCACCAGCGCGACCGAGAAGACGAGCATTGCTACGAATGCTGCCGACGCCATCATGTTTCGAACGCGTGCCATCTACTTTGTTTATCGGCAGAAATGCAGCCCAAATCAAGATTACGAAATGCCCTGCCGCGCGGTTACCAAGGTCCGGTCGATGCAAGCCGATCGGTGCTACTGGAACGCCGTCTCCGAAAAGCTTCTGAGCTTGCGCGAATGCAACCGTTCCATCGGCATCTCGGCCAGCTTTTCCATCGCCCTGATGCCGATGGTCAAATGCTGTGCCACTTGTCGCTTGTAGAACTCGGTCGCCATGCCGGGCAGCTTCAATTCGCCATGCAGGGGCTTGTCCGAGACGCAAAGCAAGGTGCCATAGGGCACGCGGAAACGGAAGCCATTGGCTGCGATCGTCGCCGATTCCATGTCGAGCGCGATCGCCCGTGACTGCGACAGCCGCTGCACCGGCCCCCGCTGGTCGCGCAACTCCCAGTTGCGGTTGTCGATGGTGGCGACGGTGCCGGTGCGCATGATGCGCTTGAGGTCGTAGCCGGAAAGGCCGGTGACTTCGGCGACCGCCTCCTGCAGCGCAACCTGGATTTCGGCCAGCGGCGGGATCGGCACCCAGACCGGAAGATCGTCGTCCAGAACATGGTCTTCCCGCACGTAGGCATGCGCCAGCACATAGTCGCCCAGCGCCTGGGTGTTACGCAGCCCGGCGCAATGGCCGAGCATCACCCAGGCATGCGGCCTGAGCACCGCGATGTGGTCGGTGATCGTCTTGGCGTTGGAGGGGCCGACGCCGATGTTGACCATGGTGATGCCGCCATGGTTCGGCTTCTTCAGATGATAGGCCGGCATCTGCGGCAGGCGCGGCGGTGCCACGCCATCGCTAGGCGCGCTTTGTCCAGCCTTGGTGACGACGTTTCCCGGCTCGACGAATTCGACGTATCCGCCGCCGCCATTCGCCATCAGCTTGTGCGCACGGGCGACGAATTCGTCGATGTAGAACTGGTAGTTGGTGAACAGCACGAAATTCTGGAAATGCTGCGGACTGGTCGCCGTGTAGTGCGACATCCGGTGCAGCGAGTAGTCGATGCGTTGCGCCGTGAACGCCGCCAGCGGCCTGGCTTCGCCTAACGCCACTTCGAACGTGCCGTTGGCGATCTGGTCGTCGGTGCCGTCGAGGTCCGGCACGTCGAACAGGTCACGAATCGGCCGCCTGATGCGCTCGGCTGCCGCGCCGTCGACATGGGAGCCTTCCAGGAACGCGAAATGCAGCGGGATGGGCGTCGTTGATTCCGAAACCGTGACCGGAACGCCGTGATTGCGCATGATCAGGCCAAGCTGTTCGGTAAGATAGCGTTCGAAAAGGGCAGGCTGGGTTATGGTAGTCGAGAAATGCCCAGGTGTCGGCATGTGGCCGTAAGCCTGCCGCGAGTCGATCTGGGTGAATGAAGTCGTGGTGACGCCGACCTCGGGATAGAAGGCCCGGTAGCGCTTGTTGTTGTCGCCGCCTGCGGCGAGCGCCGTAAATGAATCGCGCAGGAATTTGGTGTTGCGATCGTAGAGGACCTGCAAGGCCGCGACGGCCTTTCCTGCATCATTAAAGCTTTGCCGACCAAACGGCTCCGGCATCACGACTGAGTCTATGGCTTGGGGATAGATTCGCTTTTCCATGACCCAATATAGAGGCTTGGCCATGCGGTTGGGAGGGGCCAAAGGGTCGTTTTTTGTTTTTGGATAGTTTCGATGAAGGCCGATTGCGCCTAGCCGCGCCGCAGGCTGACCAACAGCACAAAGCCGACGCCGGTCTTCTTCAACGCCGGCGCTTCGATCGTCGAGCCGGCATCGGCGCGCATCGAGGGCACGGCCAGAACTGGCGCTGCAAGAACCATCAGGATGAGCGTCGCCCGCGGCACAAGCCGAAGGGTCTTGAGGGCGTTGGCGATGATGCGGTTCATGGTGTGTTGCTTCTCTCTAAGGGTTTCTGTCGGCGTCAATGGCGAAGGTGGCTCGGGCAACCGAACCGGCAGGAATTGGCCTGGTCCCAGGAGCGGGCTGGGCGGCCGGCCTCGGCAACGAGGATGGCGAACGACATGCCGAACAGGCTCATCAGCAGGCAGACGATGGTGAAGCGGCGGGCGAACATTGCGTGGTGTCTCCTTCAACACGCATGAGAATGCCCTTATGCAACTGAACCGGTTCTGATGCCGGCGTTCATCTGCGGTTCAAATTTATCGACGGAGGGTCGAGTGCCCGCCGCCACCGCGCCGTCGCCGGCCACGAGCGCCGCCGCAGTCTTGCTACCGACATCCAATCTTGCTGCCGACAAGGGCGGGTAAAATTGCTATTAGGGCGCTGAAGGCACGGCCCGCACGATTGATCCGTTGTCCCAAGCAGACGGCGCAAACAAAAAAAGGGGCCTTCGCGGCCCCGTTTTCAATTTGTGGCAGCGGAAACGATTAGAGCTTGTGCCAGGTCTGGCTCCTGCAGATCAGCCCGCCGAGCACGCAGCCGCTCATCTTGAGCGAAGCGCCCGAGACCGAGGCCTTGCCCGAATAGGTCTTGTCGGTCTCCGGGTCGGCTATGGTCCCCGTATATTTGTTGGCGCCGGACACCTTGAACGAACCGATGCGCTTGCCGGCAAACTTGCCTGATTTGAGCGTGATCGAAAATGCACCGCCGCCGCTTGAGATGGCGGCAGTCGAACCGGCTTGCGTTTTCCAGTTGCCTTCGATCGGATCGGCCCAAGCCGCGCCGGCCATGATCAAGGTGGCCGCAAGGGCCATGCTGATTTTGCGAAACATGTTTCTCCTCCCTCTGGGCATCCGGCCGGGTGTTCTGCCCGGCCTGTCTGCCTTTTACGCAAACGTAAGCTAATTCACCTCCCGACAAAACAAAAGCGGTGCCGCTGCGGAAGACTTCAGGATTTTCTGGCCGCACGAAGCGGTCTCGTCGGTGGGAAATGAAAAGTTCGCAACTCCGTCTTTGTCTCCCGTGGTTAGCGGAGTCTTGATCTTCGCCTCGCAAATTTTCGTCAAATTTAGTGCAAACCGGCGCAATTGCTGGCTTTGCATCCTTAACGAATTCTCGTGTTTACCTCTTGTTTTAGCTTTGTTTTCCTCAAATTAAGCACGCCACTTAACCGCGGATTCAAGCCTCCGGTTCATTCTCGAAAGCATCGAAAGAGCGGCCACCCCCAAGGGTTATCAACAGACACCAAGGGACAGAACGAGGCAGCTCTCGGGAGCCTGACAGGGGCTAGAACAGGGGATTGAAATGGCACGTTTTGAAATGCCTGAAGCCGGCTTCGGCGCCATGGGGGCAACTGCCCAGGCCGACATCCTTTTCGAATTGGGCATGATGTATGCGACCGGCCGCGATTGCGAGACCGATGTCGTCGCCGCCCACAAATGGTTCAACATCGCGGCGATCAAGGGCTCGGTCCGCGCCGCGGAACTGCGCTCGGAATTGTCGGCCGCCATGTCGAAGGTCGAGATCGCCAGGGCGCTGCGCGAAGCCCGCGAATGGATGACGATGCACTAAGTTGGCCCTGAGTTCATCGGGCACTGAGTTGATCGGGCACTGAGATCATCGACAGGGACGCTTCAGGTCAAGGCCGCGCAAGACGGCCGGACCGGCAAGAACAAGGCCGCGCAAGACGGTCGTACCAACAATGACAAGAACGCGGCAGGCCGGATACGGCCAAGCTGCGCGACGGACGGGGAAGGCGAGCGGTTTTCGGACGCGGGAGCGCTTGGGATCGTTCGATCGACAAAAGCCGCGACCGGCCGGAACAAGGCAGGCGCGGCTTTTGTGTTCAGGCCTCAGGTTGCAGGCCCAATCGAGTGCCGCCGATGCGCCTAGACAGGCTTGGCGAGGGGTGAAATTCTCCCACCTATTCTGGAAGAGGCGCGGCCGAAGCGGCCGTGCGCGGAGTGGAGGAGTTGTATCGCCATGAAAAAGTTGGTTATTTTGAGCGCGGCCATAGTGGGCCTGGTGATGAGCGCGCCGATTGCCTTCGCCGAAGACATCACCTTTTCGGTGGTCGGACCGATGACCGGACAGCTTGCCACCATCGGCGACCAGTTCAAGCAGGGCGCGCAAGCCGCCGCCGACGCGATCAACGCCGCTGGAGGTGTCGACGGCCGCCAGGTCAAGCTCGACGTCCAGGATGACCAGTGCGATCCGAAGCAGGCGGTTTCGGTTGCCAACCGCATCGTCGCCAACGGGGTCAAGTTCATCGATGGCCATGCCTGCTCGGGCTCGAGCATCCCGGCCTCGGCCGTCTATGCCGAAGCCGGTGCGCTGATGATGAGTCCGGCTTCGTCGAACCCAGAGCTGACCGACGCGGCGGCGAAAGCCGGCTGGCCGACGATCATGCGCCTTTATACGCGCGACGATGCGCAGGGCGCCTTCATCGGTCCATGGATCGCCAAGAAATATGCCGGCAAGAAGGTCGTCATCATGCATGACAAGAGCGCCTATGGGCAGGGCGTGGCCGATGCCGTCAAGGCGACGATGAACCAGAACGGCCTCACTGAGATCCTCTACGAGGGCATCAACGCCGGCGAAAAGGACTACTCGGCGCTTGTCACCAAGCTCAAGGAACTGAAGGCTGATGTGGTCTATTTCGGCGGCTACCACCCCGAGGCCGGCCTCATCCTGCGCCAGTCGGCGGAACAGAACCTCAAGTTCCAGCTGATCATGCCGGACTCGATTGCCACCCCGGAATTCTGGCAGGTTGCCGGCCCGGCCGGCGAAGGCACCATGTTCGTCTTCCCGTCGGATCCGCGGGCGAAGCCCGAAGCCAAGGAAGCCATCGAAAAGATCAAGGCGGGCGGCTTCGTGCCCGAGGGCTTTACGCTGTTCTCCTATGCCGTGATCCAGGCCTTTGCCGAGGGTATCAAGCGCGCCGGCAGCGACGACCCGGCCAAGGTTGCCGAAGCGTTGAAGAACGGTGAGCCGATCAGCACCGTCGTCGGCTCTGTCACTTTCGATGAAAAGGGCGACCTCAAGAACGTCAGCTACGACATCAACCAGTGGCACGACGGGAAATACGCGCCGATCCAGCCGTAACAATTGGCGTCGCTTGCGGTAAAACGGAAATGGCCGCGTCAGACCGGCCATTTTCATTTGGGCATGCGTCTGTGGCGCGTGTCTTCAACGTCACCTTATGAATGGGAGAACAGCGGTCAGCCGTGGGCTTCCTCGGCAAAACGCACCAGCACGGTCCCGTCGGTGACCTGCGCGCCTTCCGCTGCGATTTCGGCGATCGTGCCGTCATGGGTGGCGGAAATCGTGTGTTCCATCTTCATCGCTTCCAGGATCAACAGCGGCTGGCCCTTGATGACGGCCTCGCCCTTGGCTGCACGCACCAGCTTGACCAGACCCGGCATCGGCGCCCGCAGGCTGTCAGAACCGGCGGCGATTTCGTCGGCCCTTGCCAACGGGTCCGGCACCGCGAAGCTGTAGCCGACGGCGCCCGAAAAGACAGTGACGTGGCCGGGCCAGCTGGCGAGGCGAGGGGCAGCGCGAAGATCAAGCGCGCTGTCATAAGGTGCGTCCAGTGCCACTTGGAAGCGTCCGTCCGGCCGCACCGACACAAGCGCGAGGATCTCATCCTCGCCGTAGCGCAGCCGCGTGCGCCGTGCCAAGGTGTGAAAATGTCCATAGCCGGCAAGCGACGACCATGGATCGTCGGACGGCGCCAGAGCCCCGGCGCCGGACGCCGCAAATGCGGCTGCGGCGACGATCTCGCTGCTCGGCGGCGGCACTGCGGTCAGCGCTTGCTGATGCCTGCCGATCAGGCCGGTATCGACATCACCTGCCGAAAAATCGGCGTCAGCGGCAAGAGCGGCGAGAAAGGCGGTGTTGACGGTCGAGCCGGCGATCTCGGTCTGCGAAAGGGCCATGCTCAGCGCTTCGAGCGCCGCCTGCCTGCCCTTGCCGTGGACGATCAGCTTGGCGATCATTGGATCGTAGAAGGGCGAGATGGCATCGCCGGCCCGCACGCCGGTCTCGATCCGCATGCTGGCGCCCTCGGGCGCAGTATCCGGAAATTTCAGGTGATGCAGCGTGCCCGTCGCCGGCAAAAAACCCTTTGCCGCGTCCTCGGCATAAATGCGCGCTTCGAAGGCATGGCCGGAGAGCGTGATCTCGCTCTGCGTCTTCGGCAGTTTTTCGCCGGACGCCACCCGCAACTGCCACTCGACCAGATCGGTACCGGTAACCATTTCGGTGACCGGGTGCTCGACTTGCAGGCGGGTGTTCATTTCCATGAACCAGAAGCGGTCGGCCTTCAGCCCTTGCGAGGCATCGACGATGAACTCGATCGTGCCGGCGCCGGAATAATTGATCGCCTTGGCGGCCTTCACCGCCGCCTCCGTCATCGCTTTGCGCAATGCTGGCGTCATGCCGGGGGCGGGGGCTTCCTCGATCACCTTTTGATGGCGGCGCTGCGCCGAGCAGTCGCGCTCGTAGAGATGCACGACGTTGCCGAAGATATCGCCGAATACCTGAACCTCGATGTGGCGCGGCTTGTCGATATATTTCTCGACCAGCACGCGGTCGTCGCCGAAAGCGGCCTTGGCCTCGCGCCGCGCACCCGAGAGCGCCTCGGAAAAGTCGTCGGGGTGTTCCACGCGCCGCATGCCCTTGCCACCGCCACCGGCGCGCGCTTTGATCAGGACGGGATAGCCGATCTCGCGTGCCTTGGAGGCGAGCAGCACAATCTCCTGCGCCTCGCCGTGATAGCCCGGCACGACAGGCACGCCGGCCTTCTCCATCAGCCGCTTGGCCGCGTCCTTCAGCCCCATGGCGCGGATCGAGGCGGCCGACGGGCCGATGAAGACGAGCCCCGCCGCCGTCACCTGATCGACGAAATCGGGGTTTTCCGAGAGGAAGCCGTAGCCCGGATGGATGGCCTCGGCGCCGGTGGCCAAAGCCACGGCGATGATCTTGTCGCCGCGCAGATAGCTTTCGCCGACCGGGGAGGGACCGATATGCACCGCCTCGTCGGCCATCTCGACATGCAAAGCCCCGGCGTCGGCGTCGGAATAGACGGCAACGCTACGTACGCCCAGCTTGCGCGCCGTGCGGATCACCCGGCAAGCGATCTCGCCGCGGTTGGCGATCAGGATTTTGGCGAACATGAAACCTCCCGGATTTTCCGCGGGCGGTGCCAGTCAGCCAGGCGACTGACTATTTGGAAAGCGCGATCTGACAGCCGCCGCTCGCAAGCCTGACTTTCCACTTTTTCAAGCCTGACTGACAGTTCCGCAGCGCCAGATCTTCCGCCGCCTTTTGCGACGGTGCGTTCAGCCGCGCGCCGCAAATGATGGAGATGTCGACGACGCGCGAATAAAAGGTCGTTGCATAGGCTGAATGGCCGCTGGCCGCCACATAGGCGTTGTACGTCTTGGTACACGGATCCTTCGGGTTTCCAGCCAAAGTCGGGTAGAAACGGATGTCGCCTTTGTTGCCCGCCAGTGATTCCGCAGCGCTGCCGCCTGGAACAGCTAATATAAGAAGCCCTGCAAGTATCGATACAGTAGTTTTCTGAGAAAGTCGCAGTCTCATCTTCGCCCCATCCCCATGGAAATTGCAAATCAGCAATAGCCGCAATTTTTCCGTCTGGCCAGTTCGATGTTTGAAAATGAGTCTGAAGGGTGTGGATGGGATTTCTCATCGGGACAGGTCACGCCCCCGCCAAGCGCAGCAACGCCTGCTGGTATAGTTCTGCCGTCTGCTGGTCGAAGCAGCAGAAAATGACAGTTTCCGGAACCGCGTTCTGGCCGACGAAGGCGCTCACGGTGCCAACGGCGATCTGCGTCGCCTGGTCCTTTGGATACCGGTATACACCGGTCGAGATCGCCGGGAATGCCACGGTCCGGCAATCCTTGGCGACGGCGAGTTCGAGCGACCGGCGATAGCAGGAGGCGAGCAGATGGGCTTCACCTTTGCCGCCGCCTTGCCAGACCGGACCGACCGTGTGGATGATATAGCGTGCCGGCAGCCTGTAACCCTTGGTGAGTTTTGCGTCGCCGACCTTGCAGCCACTGAGTGTTCGGCATTCGGCCAGAAGCTCAGGGCCGGCCGCCCGGTGAATGGCGCCGTCGACGCCACCGCCGCCCAGAAGTGACGTGTTGGCGGCGTTGACGATGGCATCGACCGCCAGCTTCGTAATGTCGCCGATATGAACGCGAATCCTCTGATTGATTTCGCTCATCTCACATCCTGAACACGCCGAACCGTGTCTCCTCGATCTCGGCGTTCAGCGCGGCTGAAAGGCTGAGCGCCAGCACCTCGCGCGTCATGGCCGGATCGATGATGCCGTCGTCCCAGAGCCGGGCGGAGGAATAGAGCGGGTGACCCTCATGCTCGTATTTCATCAGGATCGGCTTCTTGAATTTTGCCTCCTCCTCCGCGCTCCATTCCCCGCCCTTGCGCTCGATCCCCTCGCGCTTGACGACGGCCAGCACGGTGGCCGCCTGCTCGCCGCCCATCACCGAAATGCGGGCATTCGGCCACATCCACAGGAAGCGCGGCGAATAGGCGCGTCCGCACATGCCGTAATTGCCGGCGCCGAACGAGCCGCCGATGATGATGGTTACCTTCGGCACCCGGGCCGTGGCGACGGCCATCACCAGCTTGGCGCCGTCCTTGGCGATGCCGCCGGCCTCGTATTTTCGCCCCACCATGAAGCCGGTGATGTTTTGCAGGAAGATGAGCGGGATCTTGCGCTGGCAACACAGCTCGATGAAATGCGCGCCTTTCAGCGCGCTTTCGGAGAACAGCACGCCGTTGTTGGCGATGATGCCGACCGGCATGCCGTTGAGATGGGCAAAGCCGGTGACCAGCGTGGCGCCGTAGTTCTGCTTGAACTCGTCGAACTCGGAGCCGTCGACGATGCGCGCGATCACTTCACGCACATCGTAGGGCTGGCGCAGATCGGTCGGTACGATGCCGTAGAGCTCATCGGCTGCATGAAGCGGCGGAATCGGATCGCGAAGTGCCAGCCCGATCTCCTTCTTTCGATTCAGGTTCTTGACGATGCGGCGTGCGATCGCCAGCGCATGCTCGTCGTCCAGCGCAAAATGGTCGGCAACGCCGGAAAGCCGCGTGTGCACATCGGCGCCGCCCAGTTCCTCCGCGCTGACGTCCTCGCCGGTGGCGGCCTTCACCAGCGGCGGACCGCCAAGGAAGATGGTCGCCTGGTTGCGCACCATGATCGTCTCGTCCGACATCGCCGGCACATAGGCGCCGCCCGCCGTGCACGAGCCCATGACGCAGGCGATCTGCGGTATGCCTGCAGCCGACATGTTGGCCTGGTTGTAGAAGATGCGGCCGAAATGGTCGCGGTCAGGAAACACCTCGTCCTGGTTGGGCAGATTGGCGCCGCCGCTGTCGACAAGATAGACGCAAGGCAGTTTGTTCTGCAGCGCGATTTCCTGGGCGCGCAGATGCTTCTTCACCGTCAGCGGATAATAGGTGCCGCCCTTCACCGTGGCGTCGTTGACGACGACCATGACTTCGGTGCCTTCGACGCGGCCGATGCCGGCGATGATGCCGGCCGATGAGATGTCTTCGCCATACATCGACCACGCGGCGAACTGGCCGATTTCAAGGAATGGCGAGCCGGTGTCGAGCAATTGGGCGAGGCGCTCGCGCGGCAAAAGCTTGCCGCGGCTCTGGTGCCGCTCACGCGCTTCCTCCGAGCCGCCGCGCTCGACGGTTGCCGCCTTTTCCGCAATGTCGGCGACCAGCGCCCGCATGCGCGCGGCATTGGCGCGGAAGGTGTCGGAGGCGGGCGAGATCTGCGAGGTGAGGGTGGGCATGGTGTTACCGGATCAGTTCGATCTTGCAGCCGATATCCAGGTCGCCCCAGTCACGGTCAGCGGTGACGGCAATGGCGTTCTCGCGAATTGCCAGCGCCAGGCAGGCCCGATCGCCCAGCGACAAGCCGCGATGCCGCGTCAGCTCGCGAAGCTGACCGGCGGTGATGCCCAGCATTTCGTCGAAAACAGCGACTGGCATGCCTAGGCTGGCGAGGTCGTCAGCGGCCTCTTCCATGCTGCGTCCCCTGTCGATCAGCTTGGCGATCACTTCGGCTGCATTGACGGAGCTGCATTGCGCATCCGGCGCGAAACCCAAGGCAATGTCGGTGCCTGTCTCGTTGAGCAGGATCGCAAGCGCCGCCGAGCTGTCCATGACGTAGGGTTTCACTTCGCTCCCTTTCTCGCCGTTCCTTCGGCATGCAGCCGGTCGAAACGCTTGTCGCTTCGGCGCTGTTCTTCCCGCCGCTCCTTCAGAAATTCGTCGACGACACTTTCGCCCGGCTTTTTCAACGCTGACAATTCGGCCTGGACGCGCCTGAGATTTCGAAGCCACGACCTTACCCGCAACTCGCCGTTCTCGACATGAAGGATCAAGTCTTCACCAGGCTTCACGCCGATCTCCTCGCGCATCGCAGCCGGAATGACGAAACGCCCGCCCTCGCCAAGTCTGACGCGCTCGCGTTTCGCTGGCACCCGGAGCGGAGTTTTTTGAGCTCCTGCGTCGAAGTGCGTTTGCGGATTCTCGTCTAACCCAGCCTTTTCCGTTCCCATGGTTCTGCCTCGTTCCAGAAATATGGCATATTCTGGAAAACATGGCACAAGTTCTCATCCATGGCAAATTTTGGAGATAGCGCCATTAGACCCCTTCCGCCATGATTTCGCGCCCGATCAACCAGCGACGGATTTCGCTTGTGCCGGCGCCGATCTCATAGAGCTTGGCGTCGCGCAGAAGCCGGCCGGTCGGATAGTCGTTGATGTAGCCATTGCCGCCCAGCAGCTGGATGGCGTCGAGCGCCATCTGCGTCGCCTTCTCGGCGGCGAACAGCACGCAAGCGGCGGCGTCCTTGCGGCTCGTCTGGCCGCGGTCGCAGGCGGCGGCGACGGCATAGACATACGCGCGCGCGGCATTCATCGTCGTATACATGTCGGCGAGCTTGCCCTGCACCAGCTGGAACTCGCCGATCGGCTGGCCGAATTGCTTGCGTTCGTGCACATAAGGTACCGCCACATCGAGGCAAGCCGCCATCAGCCCGAGCGGGCCGCCGGCGAGCACGGTGCGCTCGTAGTCGAGGCCCGACATCAGCACTTCGACGCCGCGCCCTTCCTCATGCAGCACATTGTCGAACGGCACTTCGACGTTCTCGAACACAAGTTCGCCGGTGTTGGAGCCGCGCATGCCGAGCTTGTCGAGCTTTTGCGCGACGGAAAACCCGGCCATCGATTTTTCGACGATGAAGGCGGTGATGCCGCGCGAATGAAGCGCCGGTTCGGTCTTGGCGTAGACGACCAGTGTTTCGGCATCCGGGCCGTTGGTGATCCACATCTTGGTGCCGTTGAGCACGTAGTGGTCGTTGCGCTTTTCGGCACGCAGTTTGAGCGACACGATGTCGGAGCCGGCGCCGGATTCCGACATTGCCAGCGCGCCGACCTTTTCGCCGGTGCACAGCGCAGGCAGATATTTCTGCTTCTGCGCCGGCGTTGCCCAGCGATTGATCTGGTTGACACAGAGGTTGGAATGAGCGCCGTAGGAGAGGCCGACCGATGCCGAGGCGCGGGAAATCTCTTCCATAGCGACAACATGAGCGAGATAGCCCATGCCGGTGCCGCCGAAATCCGGATCGGCGGTGATGCCGAGCAGGCCGAGCCCACCGAGCTCGGCCCACAGATGCGCCGGAAATTCATTCGAGCGGTCGATCTCGGCGGCGATCGGCGCGATCTTTTCCTGGGCGAAGCGCCGCACAAGGTCGCGCAGCGCCTCGATGTCTTCGTCAAGCCCGAAGTTGAGTGTGTGCGTGTACATGCCGTTCCTCCCGGCGCACGACCCCGAAATCGAATTCGATTTTCGCGGTGGGTCATGCGCAAAATCAAGTGCTACAGCGTCCTTTGCTCGCCGGCGCTGTCGGTCGTTGTCGCGCCGTGGGCCTTTGCTCCAACCAGGCGCATCGTCATTGAAAGATATGTGGCGGTTACCTCCGACATCGATAGCCGTTCGCCCGGCCGGAACCAGACGATGACGCCGGTCATCATCTGGATCAGCGCCATGGCAGTCAGCCCCGTGTCTTCGATGTCGAAGACGCCGGCTTCTGCACCATCGCGCAGAATGGCGCGCAGCTCCTTTTCATAGGTCGTGCGCATGCGCAGGATCTGCGTCAGGCTATCATGCGACAGGCTGCGCAATTCCATGTTCGAGACATGGGTGGAATGGCGGCGTTCGATGTGGAAGGCGATGTGGTTTTCGACATAGGCGGCGAGCCGCGTCGCCGGATCGGCCACGACGGGGCGCGCCGTATTCCATGCCTCAATCAGCCCTTCCATGTGCTCGCGCATCAGCGTGAACAAGAGGTCTTCTTTGGTCGGAAAATAGCGGTAGAGCGCCGCCGCCTGCACGCCGACCTCGGCGGCCAGTTGGCGCATCGACATTGCCTCGTAGCCAAGACGCGCGATCAGGCTGACCGCCGCCTCGCGGACCGCAGCTTCGGTCTTTTCTCCGTCGGAACCGGTCGTGCGCGCCATGGCCACCTCATCGAGAGGCAACAATAAAACGAACGTTCAATTAATTCAAGGGATGTGGATCGAACGTTCCGGCAGGCGAGACGGCGCAAGCCGCGCGGCTCTTCCTTCTCCCCTTCTGGGAGAAGGTGGCCTCGCCCACGGGTCTTGCCTCCGGCAAGCCCGAGGACAGGCTCCGCGAGGTCGGATGAGGGGTGTTCCAGCTTGGCACCGCCGGCACTCCGTCCAACACCCCTCAACCGTCTCGGCGCTACGCGCCGATCCACCTTCTCCCACAAGGGGAGAAGGAAGAGCGCCTTCAGTTCCCCCGCGCCGCCGCCAACGCACCGGGCAATTCCTCGGCAAAAATGTCGAGTTCGTGGTCGAGGCCAACGCTGACCCGGATGCAGCGGTCGAGCACCGGCACCATCGGCTTGCGGATGAACACGTCACGCGACAGCAGCGCCTGCAGCACGTTCAGCGCGAAGGCGCCGTCGCCGCCGCAATCTATGGTGACGAAATTGGTTGCAGACGGCAGCGGCTTCAGCCCGTTCGCCTCGGCTATCTCAGCGATGCGCCGGCGGCCGGCAGCAACCCGCGTCACCACGCTTTGGAGATAGTCCTGATCGGCAAGCGCCTCGACGCCGGCGATCTGCGCCATGCGGCTGACGCCGTAATGGTTGCGGATCTTCTCGAAATCACGGATCACCTGGGCGTCGGCCACCGCGTAGCCGCAGCGTATGCCGGCCAGCCCGTAGGCCTTCGAGAAGGTGCGCATGCGGATGACGTTGGGCCGCGCGACATCGATCGGCGGCAGCGCCGAGGCCGGGCCCAACTCGCCATAGGCCTCGTCGAGCACGAGCATTGTGGTCTCCGGCAAGGCTTCGATGAAGCGGATGAGTTCGGCCGCTTCCCACCAGCTGCCCATCGGATTGTCCGGGTTGGACAGGTAGACCAGCGGCGCATTCTCCTTGGCGACCGCAGCCAACAGGCCGTCCAGGCTTTCCCGGTCGTTCTCGTAGGGAATCGCGACCAGCCGGCCGCCGACGCCGGCAATATGGAAATTGAAAGTCGGATAGGCGCCGAGCGAGGTGACAACCGCGTCGCCTGATGCCACATACATGCGCGCCACCAGGCTGAGCAACCCATCGATGCCTTCGCCGACCACCACGTTTTCGGTGCTAACGCCAAGATGCGCGGCAACAGTCACCTTCAAATCGTGATTGTCGGGGTCGCAATACATCCACATGTCGCTGGCAATGCCGGCCATGCGGGCGACGACGCGCGGCGAGGGCCCGAAACTGCTCTCATTGGCGCCGATGCGGGCGCGAAACGCGCGGCCCCGGTCACGTTCCTGCGCCTCCGGGCCGACAAACGGCACCGTCGAGGGAAGCGCACTGACGATTGGCGTGAGGGAAGGGCGCTGGCGCATGGCAAAGGCTCGTTCGAAAAGGGCCTTCTTGCTAGCGCGGCACAGTTGGCCGCGCAAGCTCCCGCCTTGGCTGCTACCATCATGCTGGATTCCCCCCGCTCTTTTTGCTAGCGAGATATCTCTTTTTGCTAGCGAGATGTTCATGAACAATCGACTCCCACCTGCTTGGTCAAAGCACATCAAGCCCGGACCCGCGCCGAAAGCGAAGGTGCCGATAGCGAAGCCGTTAGCGAGCCCGCAGAAAGGAAACGCCCAGTCGCGTGCGCAGGCCGACGACGCGCTGCTGAAACAGGCATATGCCTTTCAGCAGGCCAAGCGGCTCGACGAGGCTCAGGACCTATGCCTTCGGGTTCTGGCGCGCACGCCGAACCATCCGCTCGCCTTGTACATCCTGGGGACCGTATACCTGGGTTACGATGATGAGAGGGCCTTGCGATATTTCGCACGGGCGGTCGGCGAGGAACCTAAAAACCCCTACTACCACCTCAGCCTGGGCGAGGCCTATGTGAAGGTCAGCGAGTATTCGCCCGCAATCAGGCATATGCAGTACGCCTTGGAACTGCAGCCCGGCCTTATCGAAGCACTTTGCGCATTGGGCCTCACCTACACGGCGTTTGACAAGCCCGACATGGCTTTGCCGCTTTACGAGAAGGCGCTGAAAATCAACCGCGATCATCCCAAGGTGCGAGCCGGGCTGGCCGGCGCGCTCAGCGGCCTGGGGCGTATGGATGAAGCCGCCGTCTATCTGAAAGAAGCGATCGATCGCCGTATTGGGGTGCCGGCTGCCTACAACGACCTTGTACAGACGCGAAAGTTCACCGAGGAGCCCGAGGAGCTCCAATCCATCCTTGGTGAACTTGGCAATCCGAAACTTGGTTCGGAAGCCGCGCAGCAACTCCATCACGCCGCCGGCAAGGTGCTGAACGACCTCAAGCGCTACGATGAGGCATTCGACCATTTCAACAGGGCGAAACAGGCCTCCGGCTACAAGTTCGACATCGACTTGTATCGTCGGTGGATCGATTCGATGATTGAAACCTTCACGCCGGATTTTTTAGCTGCTCGGGCCGGCTATGGAAATCCTTCCGAAGTGCCTGTGTTCGTGGTTGGCATGCCACGCTCGGGGACGACGCTCACGGAGCAGATCTGCGCCAGCCATCCAAATGTTCATGGTGCAGGGGAGCTTAGCAAACTAAGGCGGGTCGCGAATGCGATCGGCCTCAAGACATCATCGGCTGGAGATTTGAACCAGCCAATTACGTCGATCACAGAAGTCCTGTCCAGAACGCTGGCCGAAGAGCATCTGTCCTATTTGCGGGAGCGGGCGCCTGCCGCGCTTCGCGTCGTGGATAAGATGCCGCACAATTTTGAACTGATCGGCCTTATCGGCCTTCTCTTCCCCAACGCGCGCATCATTCATTGCCGTCGCGACGCCATCGACAATTGCGTCTCCTGCTTTGTCCTCAACTTTAGCGAGGCACACAGCTATAACACCGACCTGAAAACACTAGGCCTGTACTATCGCGAGTATGATCGCCTGATGCAGCATTGGAACGAGGTTTTTCCGGGCCTTATCTTCGAAAATCGCTACGAGACGCTGGTCGAGGACCAGGAAGCGCAGTCACGCCGCCTGATAGATTACCTCGGGCTGCCTTGGGACGACGCCTGCCTGCGCTTTTTTGACAGGGATGGTTCGGTCAACACGCCCAGTCGCTGGCAGGTTCGTCAACCGATTTATAAATCGTCGGTCAAGCGCTGGAAGAATTATGAAAACGAAATTCAGCCGCTTATACAGTCGCTGGGCGATCTCGCAGAGATTTGACTCGAGGTCGGGCGGTCCGCATTGTGTGGACCGCGAGGGTCGCAAGAGCATAGGCTGATCTTCAGCCGCCAAATGCCCAACATCTGCGATTGGCCGCAGGCCACCATGCCTTCGCAGGGCGGAGCGAACGGCTTATCCTGTTCCTTCCAAGCGCTGCTGCGGTGCAGAATCTTTCAAGACGCTGGAGGGACAGCGCCCCCCTCTGTCCTGCCGGACATCTCCCCCACGAGGGGGGAGATGTCCGTCATTGCGGCTTTCGCTAATCTCCAACCTTTATGAACAGGCGCTGTCAGCGAAGCTGCCGATCTCCCTCCTTGTGGGGGAGATGTCCGGCAGGACAGAGGGGGGCGCGAAGGATCGCTGCTGCTTTCATTCTGCGCAGCCGATCGGCTTCCAACCTGTCAGAAATCACAGACCGAGATCCAGCAGCGAACGACCTTGGCCGGCATTGGCGGCGCCATACATTCCGCCCTTGACAGCCACGCCGACACGAAAAAACCCGGCGGTTGCCCGCCGGGTTCGATTTCAGTCAAATGCTGCTGATTAGAACGAGCGCTGGAAGCGGAGCATGCCGCCGAGGCTGTCTTCGTCGTCCGCAGCGGTCCAGTTGGAGAAGCCGTCCTCGCCGAACTCGCCGGCGTGCAGGTAGTCGACTTCGGCCGTGATCGTCAGGCCGGGAACGATGTCATAGGCAATGTTGGCGGCGATGCCGAGGTTTTCACCTTCGTCATACGAGATCTGGGTGTTGAACGAGGTCTTCTCGTTGATGGTGTAAGTGCCACCGCCCCAGACCGCCCAGTTGCCGGACCACAGCTTGTAGAAGCCGCGGCCGCCGGCGGCGGGGAATGCATAGCCGCCGTCCGTGAGGTTGTCGTCGGTGCCGTAGCCGGCCATGATGAACAGCGACAGGTTCTCCATCGGGGTGACGTCGAGGCGAACCTTGCCGGCGACTTCTTCATAGTTGGCGTCGTAAGCAATGACGCCGGTGATGGCGCCCCAGCCCTGCGTCCACTTCACGCCGCCGACGACATTCGGAACATAGCTGTCGATCGTGAAGTCGCCATAACCTTGTTCGAGAGAGACCACGGCCGAGAAGCCATTGCCGGCATCGAAGTAGTACTGAACGACGTTGGTGTCGAAACCACCGTAGGGAACCAGCGTATCCTGGATGACGTTGCCGGCATAACCGATGAACGTATCGAAGGCCGATTCGTCTTTACCGACGCGCAGCCCACCGAGCTGGATCCAGGCGAAGTTCAGCGAAATGCCTTTGTTTTCGGCAGGGTTAAAGACATAGATCGTCTCACCTGGCAGCGGGGGCAGCGGACCCGCGCCGTCCGGATCGGGACCGGGGACGTATGTGGCGCTGACGTGCCGGTTACGGTTGCCGAAGTTGAAGCGGGTCTCGGTGTAGGTCTTCAAGGTGCCGAGCTCGGTTTCCTGGCCGGTCCAGGTCTTGAAGTTAAAGCGGGCCTGCTTGTAGTACGTGTCCTGGATGTCGCCATCCTCGACGTCGAAGTTCTCAGCACCGTCGAACGAGCCGACGTCGCCGATGCCGATGTCGTAGCGGACATAGCCGCCGATGCGCAGGCAGGTCTCGGTGCCGGGGATGTAGAAATAGCCAGCGCCGTAGACGTCGCAGATGCGGACGTATTCAGCGGGTTCCGGCTCGGCAACGACGACGGCGTCGGCGGCGCGCGCACCGGAAACTGCGACCAGTGCCGCAGCGGAGCCAAGAAGAAGGCTCTTGATGTTCATTTTCTGACCTCCAGTCAAAAGTTAAAAAACGGGTCTGGGTATTCTTTGCTGAAGGACAGCGTTCCCTGCCCCATCCCCACTACCGAAAAAGATGCGCACCGCGCCGCTCCTTCGAATTCGACATTACCCATGAGGCGGCGGCGTTCAACCACCATCGCATCGGCGAAAGGTCTGTGCGGGTGCTATCCCCCTGCGTTGTTGCACAAATGACACGATTTGGCCTCACTCGGAAAGCTCCCGTTAACCATTGAGCTGTCGGAGACCCTTGGGCGAGCCCTTGCAATCCGGCCGATTCCGGCAATTGCCCCTCCCGGAATTGCGACGATGTCGTGAGTCGTCAGCCAAGGGATTGCCGCAGAATCGCCGCATGGCAAAAGCGCCGTTTCGGCAGAAGCCGGTTTTTTCAACGATAATGGGTCAGGCTTGTTGATTGTGCCGGCGCTTTTCTTTATCCACCGGCGCAACGGAGAGGTGGCCGAGTGGTCGAAGGCGCTCCCCTGCTAAGGGAGTAGAGGTCAAAAGCTTCTCGTGGGTTCGAATCCCATCCTCTCCGCCATCCTGCTTCGCGCTTCGCGCTTCGCAGGACAAGTCCAGCGAATCCATCCCGTGAATCCCCTGCAAAGCCTGCTCCGAAGCCTTTCCCAGCTTCGTCATCCCAGGGCGAAGCAGGAGCGAAGCGACGTCGCGGAGACCCTGGGATCCATGCCGTGACATCAGCCAAAGAATGCAGCGGCTCAGGATGGTCGTTCGACGAGTGCAGTCGCCAAGGGGGAAGCAGAGCTTGCACCGTTGCGACGCGTAAACGTCACGGCATGGATCCTGGGGTCTGCGCCGCGTCGCTTCGCTCCTTGCTCCGCCCCAGGATGACGAAGGGAGAAATGTGTGCGATCGCCACCGACAAAGGGTGAGCCAATCTGTCAAACTTGCTATGTCAAAGAGTTGGGTGGCAGCGCTTTTTTTGAGGGTCTTGGAGGTCTTACTTTGCGGCGAAGCATTGCTCGGCCATATCAAAAAAGTTGGCGATGGCGCCGGGCAGGCCGCCGGTCTCGAGGAAAGGCGCATGGCCTTGGCCCTCGACCATGATCGTCTCGACACAAGGGTGACGCTTTCGCATCTGTTCGAGCGTCTCAGTGGACAGCAGCTTCGAATTGGCACCGCGTATGGCGAGCAACGGAATCGCCGTCAGCGCCTCGAACTGCGGCCACAGGTCAGGCAGGTTCTGGGTCAGGTCGAGTCCCGCCAGCGTGTCGACCAGCTTCGGGTCGAAATCCGGCACCTGCCCCTCATCCGTCTCTCGGTAGAGGGCCGATACCATCCGCTCCCAATCCGCCTCGGTCAGAGCAGGAAAGTCGCTGCCATGCGCGCCGCGCTGGGCGCCGACCGCCTCGGCGCGGGTTTTCGGCTTCGGCACGCTCTCGAGATAGGAGCGGATATGGGCGAGGCCGCCGGCCTCGACCACCGGGCCGATATCGTTGAGTACGACAGCCCTCAGGACGGCCGGGCGCATCGCGCCGAGCACATGGATGATCAGCCCGCCGCGTGACGTGCCGATGAAACCTGCCTCCTCGATATCAAGCGCCGCCATCCCGGCGAGGATATCACCGGCTTCGACGCCGACATTGTAGTGGCCGACATCGGGGTCATAGGCGGATTGCCCGCGCCCGCGATAGTCGAAGGCGATAATTTTTCGCGGACTTTCCGTCCGTCGCGACAGGTGCAGCGCCAGCTCATGAAAATCGCGGCAATTGCGAGTCAGGCCGGGCAGGCAGACGACCGGCCAGTGGCCGGAGTTCGCTTCGCCATAGATACGGGCGTGGAGTTGCAGCCCGTCCGGCGAGGGGTAGAAAAAATCGGAAAAACCGCTCGACATTTGGACTCGATTCCTCGCCGTTGCCGGATCGTCGAGACTGCTACAGGCGAGGGCGGGGGTGGTCAAATCGGCTTAGCCGTCGGCGGGACAGCGCCCCCCTCTGTCCTGCCGGACATCTCCCCCACTTGGGGGGAGATTGGCAGTTCGGGCGCCCCGCCAGTTCTGCGACGTTGGCGATTGGCGAAGGCCGAAGTGACATCCAATCTCCCCCCCAAGTGCCCCCAAGTGGGGGAGATGGCCGGCAGGCCAGAGGGGGGGCGCGAAAGATCGCTTGCTTTTGTCCAATCGCGCCCTTCAACTCCGCCCGTTCACCAGATCTCCGACAATATCGTACTTACCGGTAATACGCATCTTGTAGACTTCGTAATTCTCCATCACGCGCTGGACGTAACTTCTTGTTTCCGTGTAGGGAATCCGCTCGATCCAGTCGACGACGGCGTCGATGTCCTTGCCGCGCGGGTCGCCATATCTAGCCACCCACTGGGCGGCGCGGCTGGGGCCGGCATTGTAGCCGGCAAATGTCAGCACATAGGAGCCGTCGAAGCGGCCGAGCTGCTCGCCAAGGAAGGCGGCGCCCAAGGTCGCATTGTAGCCGGCGTCGGTGGTCAGCCGCGCCTGCGAGAAGATCATCCCGGCCTTCTTCGCCAATTGCCTGGCGGTCCCCGGCATCAGCTGCAGCAGCCCGCGCGCGCCGGCGCTGGAGACGGCGCCGATGTTGAACTCGCTTTCCTGGCGGGCGATCGCATAGGCCAGCGCCTTGCCCGAGCCGGAAGTGTTGGCGGTCTCGGGAATGACGCCGAGCGGATGCGACAGCGCCCCGACAGCGATGCCGCGCGCGCCGGCGATCTTGCCGACTTTCAGCGCCAGGAAGTGATTGCCCTGCTTTTCCGCCATCGCGGCCAGCAGCGCCAGCTCTCCAGGGCTGGTCAACTGTCCAGCGAGGTCGCGGTAAAGCGTGTCGGCGTAGCGCTCATAGCCCGCCTCCTGCAGCCGCCTGATGGCGCTGACCGCCTCGCGATTGGCGAAATTCCGGTGATCGGCGGCGCTCGGCTGCGGATGGGCGATGTTGAGGACCTGCCGGCCGACGCGCTCGCCGGCGAGCTGGCCGTAGAAGGTCGTGCCATAGGCGGCGGCACGGATGAAATAATCCTTCGCACTGCCGGGGCCGCCGGCTTCGGCCGCACGGCCGAGCCAGTAATAGGCGCGCGACAGCGATATCGGCCCCTGGGTGAGAACGGCGATCCGCGTAAAATGCCTGGCAGCGGGGTTGGGGTCGTTGAGGCCGCGCAGCGCGTACCAGCCGGCATGGAACTCGGCATCCGCCGCGTTGGTAGCACTTTCGGCGGCGTGCGCGGCGACTATTCTGTAGGCGGTCTTCATATCGCCCTGGTCGACCAGTTCGCGCGACAGCACCCGGCGCTCGGCCCACCAGGCATCCGGGTCGACAAGCGCGATGCGATCGCTCGGCGCCTTCATCACCATAGCGGCGGCGTCGGAAAACTTCTCCTGCTTGCGCAGATATTGGGCTTGCGCGAAGAGATAGCCGGCCGAACGCTGCGCGGCCGGCACGGCCTTCAGCAGTTTGGCCGCATTCTTGTCGCCCCTGTCCGCCGCCGCCCAGGCGTCAGCCAGCTGCCGGGCGCCGGCAAGGTCGGCGACGCGCAGCGCCGAATTGATCCGGTCGGCATAGAACATGCGCTCCATGCGAAATCGGTGGTCGGCGGCGGCGATCAGCTTGCCGAATTCTTGGATGATCGCCGCCTCGTCCCTGGCTTCCAGTTTTTCGGTGCGCCAGAAAGGCGACAGCACCGAGCGCGCCGCCTCGACGTTGCCGTGCGACACATAGGAGCGGGCAAGGATCACCACGCCCTCGACTGTTTGCGGCTGGCTGCCGCCAAAAGCCTGCACCACGATCTCCGGCGCGGGGTTTTCACGGTAGAGCGCGCGCTCGCTGTTCCTGCGCAAGGCGATCATGCCCGGCCAGTTCGGCAGCATTTTCGCAGCATCGGCGATCTCGCCGCTTGGCACCTTGTCGCCGCCATAGAGCGCGATCGACCAGGCAAGGATGTGCTGGTCGAGCGAATTGACCGGCAGGGCATCGCGCACTCGACGCGCGCCGGCAATGTCGTTTGCCGCCAGCGCATCGAGGCCGCTCTTCAGCCTGGCGACACTGGCGGGAGGGGATTCCGGACCCTGCGGGCCCGTATCCTGCAGGTTTGGCATCGGAATGGCCGAAGTGACCTGCACATCGACTTTGCCGGCGGCCACAAGGCTCGGCGTCAACAGGAGAATTGCGCCAAGCAGCGCGAAAAAATGAGGCTGCCTGGTCGGCATGGCTTTCATCATTCCTGCCTTGCACATTACCAACAGGCACAGATCAACTGAAGCCTAGTTGGCTGTGATGAAGAGCCCGTAAACAAAGGCTGTCGAGGTCTTTCAAATTGCGCTTGCTGGCACTAACGCCACGCTTGCCGCGCAACAGTGTCGAGACTATGGTGCGCCGCTTCGCTTTCGGCTAGAAGGCGCGCACGACAAAACACCTACAGCGCCGCGCGTCTTCTCAGACGCGCAAAGGACGCTGTAGCACTTTAAATTTGGCGCATGATCTTTCCGTAAATCGACACCGATTTTCGGGTCATGCGCTAGTCCCAAGGAGTTGGACGACATGCTGAGAGGCTCGCTTACCGCGCTCGTGACACCGTTCGAAAAGAGCGGCCGTTTCGACGAGAAAGCCTTTCGCGCCTTCATCGCCTGGCAGATCGCTGAAGGCACGACGGGCGTGGTTCCGGTCGGCACCACCGGCGAGTCGCCGACGCTGTCGCATGACGAGCACCGCCAAGTCGTCAAGGTCTGTATCGAGGTAGCCAAGGGCCGCGTTCCGGTCGTCGCCGGCGCCGGCTCCAACAACACCGAAGAGGCGGTCGGCCTGGTCCAGTATGCCGAGAAGGCAGGCGCCGACGCGGCACTCGTCGTCACGCCTTACTACAACAGGCCGACGCAGCGCGGCCTCTACGCGCATTTCGCCGCGGTCGCCAAGGCGACCAGCCTGCCGATCATCATCTACAATATTCCGCCGCGCTCGGTGATCGACATGATGCCCGAGACGATGGGCCAGCTGGTGCACGACTTCAAGAACATCATCGGCGTCAAGGACGCCACCGGCAAGGTCGAGCGGGTTTCCGAGCAGCGTGCCACCTGCGGCAAGGATTTCATCCAGCTTTCCGGCGAGGATGCCTCGGCGCTCGGTTTCAACGCCCATGGCGGCGTCGGCTGCATCTCGGTGACGGCGAATGTCGCGCCGCGGCTGTGCGCCGAATTCCAGGAGGCGACGCTTTCCGGCGAGAACGCCAAGGCGCTGGACTTGCAGGACCGCCTGCTGCCGCTGCACAAGGCGATTTTCCTGGAACCTGGCGTGTCCGGCGCGAAATATGCGCTATCGAAGCTGGGCAAGGTCGAGAACGTGCTGCGTTCGCCGCTGGTCACCGTCGAGCAGTCGACCGCCGAGAAGATCGATGCGGCGATGAAGCACGCCGGCTTGATTAATTAGCGAGCCCGTTTGGAAACTCTACTCCTGCGGCCATCTGAAGGCGTCACCTGCGCTTCCGGTGCTCACGTACTATATGTACGCTCCGCTCCGGTTCGCGCATGGCCCCGAAAGCGTTCGCTTTCGGAAAGGACCATGCGCAAAGTCAGACTTTTAGAGCGCCCTTTGCGCGTTTGAAAAACGCGCGGCGCTCTAGTGCCACCATCATCTGACTCGCAGGAGCGAGTTTCGAAACGGACTCTAGGCGTCATGAATCAAGTCAGAAAAGCCGACCCCAACAACAAGACCGTTGCGGAAAACCGCAAGGCGCGGTTTTCCTATGAGGTGCTCGACACGATCGAGGCCGGCCTGGTGCTGACCGGCACCGAGGTGAAGTCGCTGCGCCAGGGCCAGGCCAACATCCAGGACAGTTACGCCTCGGTCGAGGGCGGCGAGATCTGGCTGATCAACTCCTATCTGCCGGAATATCTGCAGGCCAACCGCTTCAACCACGAGCCGCGCCGGCGCCGCAAACTCCTGCTCAACAAGCGCGAGATGGCCAGGCTGGCGCAGAGCGTCGATCGTGAAGGCATGACGCTGGTGCCGCTAAAAATCTATTTCAACGACCAGGGCCGGGCGAAGCTTTTACTCGCCGTCGGCCGCGGCAAGAAATTGCACGACAAGCGCGAAACCGAAAAGCAGCGCGACTGGTCGCGCGAGAAGGGCCGGCTGCTGAAGGAGCGTGGGTAGGCTGGGAGCCACTCTTTTGAAGAACCGGATCGTCTTTTGGGGTGCGGCCAGCCTGATCCTGGCGTGCCTCGTCGCGGTCGGCGGCTATGTCTATTTCCATCCGTTTTCTCCGGACCGCGGCAAATATCCGGTCAGGGGCATCGACGTTTCCCATCATCAGCGGCAGATCGACTGGCGGCGTGTTGCCGCCGATGATGTCGCCTTCGCCGTCATCAAGGCAACCGAAGGCGGCGACTATATTGATGACGCCTTCGCCGCCAATCTACGTGAGGCCCGTGCGGCCGGTCTGGCGGTCGGTGCCTATCATTTCTTCACCTTCTGCAGGCCTGGCGCCGATCAGGCGAAGAATTTCATCTCCGTCGTGCCGCGCGGTCAACCGCTGCTGCCGCCGGTGGTGGATATCGAATTCGTCGGCAATTGTCCGCGGCGGCCATCGCCCGAAGAATTGAATGTCGAACTCTCCGCTTTCCTTGGTCCTGTCGAAGCAGCCTTCGGCAAAACGGCGATCCTTTACGTGACCGACGACGCGGCGCGGGCCTATGCCGGGCAGATTGTCGGCCGCCCGCACTGGGTTCGTTCGCTGGCGCTACAGCCAGGTCATGACGAGTGGATCTACTGGCAGTACCACGACAGGGGTCGCGTCGACGGCATCACTGGCGATGTCGATCTGAATGTCCTTCAGGGCGGGCAGGAGAAATTGGCCGAGCTGTTTGCGCCGCCGCCCGAATCTATCTCTCGAGAAGCGCCGCTATCTCCCTGAACACGTTGACGAACATCGCTTCCGTCAGCACGCCCGTGTTGGTGTTGTAGCGCGAGCAGTGATAGCTGGAAAACAGCGTGATGCCATTGGTTTGCTGCTGTCCGCCATGCCTGAAAGGGTAGGCGGCAACACGCTGGCCGAGCGCCCGCACAGTCGACTGGTGCGCGATCGAGCCCAGCGCCAGCACGGCGCGCAGGTTTTTAAACCGCGCGATCGTCGGCACCAGGAACCTCCGGCAGGTGGCAATCTCGGCGCCGACCGGCTTGTTGTCCGGTGGCACGCAGCGCACCGCATTGGTGATCGCCGTGCCGACAAGCTCCAGCCCGTCATCGGGCCGCGCCTTGAATTGGCCGCGCGCAAAGCCGTGTGCGATCAGCGTGTTGTAGAGCAGGTCGCCGGCATAGTCGCCGGTGAAGGGGCGTCCGGTGCGGTTCGCCCCACGCAGGCCCGGCGCCAGCCCGACGATCAGCAGCCGCACCGTATCCTCGCCCTCGGGCGCCATGAAGGTCGGCACCGGCGCATTGAACCAGGACGGCTCGCGCTGCCGCCATTGCGCTCTAAAATCATGCAGCCGCGGGCAGAGCGGGCAGTCGCGATCCGGCTCGGGGGATGCGACCAGGGGAGCGGTCAAGACCGCCGCCGTCAATAATCGTCCTCGTCGACTTCGGCCGGCTCGGGCCGGCGCACCGGCCGCTCGGACGGATCGCGGCCGACCTCGCTCTTCAGCGTCATCAGGTCGATGAAATGGTCGGCCTGGCGGCGCAGATCGTCGGAAATCATCGGCGGCTGCGAAGCCATGGTGGAGACGATCGAAACCTTGCGCCCGCGCCGCTGCAGCGCCTCGACCAGCGTGCGGAAATCGCCGTCGCCGGAAAAGATGACATAGTGATCGACGACATCGGCGAGTTCCAGCGCATCGACGGTCAACTCGATGTCCATATTGCCCTTGATCTTGCGGCGGCCGGTCGAGTCGGTGAACTCCTTGGCCGGTTTGGTCACCACCTTGAAGCCGTTGTAGTCGAGCCAGTCGATCAGCGGCCGGATCGAGGAGTATTCCTGATCCTCGACGAGCGCGGTGTAGTAGTAAGCACGCAGCAGATAGCCGCGCTTCTGGAAGCTCGACAAAAGCCTGCGGTAGTCGATATCGAAGCCGAGCGCGCGCGACGTGGCGTAAAGATTGGCACCGTCGATGAAAAGGGCGATTTTTTCGCGAGGGTCGAACATGGAAAATATTCCTTTTCGAAAAAAAGCGGTCGTCTAAATGCGCGTGACTATCGGTCGGCTTGAAATAACCGGCTGACCTTCGTCATTCGAGATAGCGCCGGTTTTACGGCAATCCAAGGGTATGATGCTGCAAGCAAGCAATTGTGATCGGTGCCGTATCGTCGCAGGCGGCGCGCGCCCAGACGGCCTTGGCCCCGGCCCCGGCCCTGGCCCCGATCTTGGCATTGCCAAAAAGCTTGTATTTTGGCGGCGTTCGGGTTATGGACCGCGCCTGTTTTCCATCAAATCCAGGCATGAAAGGGGCAGCTCATGGCCCGCGTAACCGTTGAAGATTGCATCGACAAGGTCGACAACCGCTTCGAGCTCGTGCTTCTGGCCGGCCACCGCGCCCGTCAGATCAGCCAAGGCGCGCAGATCACTGTTCCTCGCGACAACGACAAGAATCCGGTCATCGCGCTGCGCGAGATCGCCGAGGAGACATTGTCGCCCGACGACCTCAAGGAAGATCTGATCCACTCGCTGCAGAAGCATGTCGAGGTCGACGAGCCGGAAGCCGATGGCGAGGCGATCGCCGACCAGACCGGTACCGCCGCCGCGGCAACCGATGCCGACGATACTGAGGACAACATCACCTTCGACCGCATGACCGAGGAAGATCTCCTGGCCGGCATCGAAGGTCTGGTGCCGCCGGAAAAAAGCGACGATTATTGATCTTCGCCGCGGCTGCCGACACTTTCGCGTCGGCGGTTTCGTGGTTATCTATGACATGCGCCGTACGCCAGTGCGGCGCATGATTCATTTCAGCCTTGCGAGATCCCGCCCATGATGCGTCAGTATGAGCTTGTCGAGCGCGTCCAGCGCTACAAGCCTGACGTCAACGAGGCGCTGCTCAACAAGGCCTATGTCTACGCCATGCAGAAGCATGGTCACCAGAAGCGCGCCTCCGGCGATCCCTATTTCTCGCATCCGCTCGAAGTCGCCGCCATCCTCACCGAAATGCACATGGACGAGGCGACCATCGCGGTTGCCCTGCTGCATGACACGATCGAGGACACCACGGCGACCAGGGCCGAGATCGACGAGCTGTTCGGTCCGGAAATGGGCAAGCTGGTTGAAGGCCTGACCAAGCTGAAGAAACTCGACCTCGTCTCCAAGAAGGCCGAGCAGGCTGAAAACCTGCGCAAGCTCTTGCTGGCGATCTCGGAAGACGTTCGCGTGCTGCTGGTCAAACTTGCAGACCGCCTGCACAACATGCGCACTCTCGACCATGTGCCCGAGGCCAAGCGCCTGCGCATCGCCGAGGAGACGATGGATATCTATGCGCCGCTGGCCGGGCGCATGGGCATGCAAGGCATGCGCGAGGAGCTTGAGGAGATCGCCTTCCGCTTCATCAATCCGGAAGCCTATCGCGCCGTCACCGCGCGGCTCGCCGAAATCTTCGAGCGCAACAAGGGCGTGCTGTCCGAGATCGAGATGGCGCTGTCCACGCTGTTCGACAAATATGCGATCAAGGCCGAGGTCAAGAGCCGCCAGAAGAAGCCGTGGTCGGTGTTCCGCAAGATGGAGGCCAAGGCGCTGTCCTTCGAGCAGCTGTCCGACATTTTCGGCTTTCGCGTCGTCGTCGACACCGTCGAGGACTGCTACCGGGCGCTCGGCGCCATCCATACGACATGGTCGATGGTGCCGGGCCGCTTCAAGGACTACATCTCGACGCCGAAGCAGAACGACTACCGTTCGATCCACACCACCATCGTCGGACCGTCGCGCCAGCGCGTCGAGCTGCAGATCCGCACCTATCAGATGAACAAGATTGCCGAATATGGCGTTGCCGCGCATTCGATCTACAAGGACAGCGGCGGCAAGGTGAACGGCACTGCCCATGCGATCTCGAAGGAAACCAACGCCTATGCCTGGCTGCGGCGCACCATCGAGCAGCTTGCCGAAGGCGACAATCCCGAGGACTTCCTCGAAAACACCAAGCTGGAACTGTTCCAGGACCAGGTATTCTGCTTCACGCCCAAGGGCATGCTGATCGCGCTGCCGCGCGGCGCCACGCCGATCGACTTCGCCTACGCCGTGCACACCGATGTCGGCGACACCTGCGTCGGCGCCAAGGTCAACGGTCGCATCATGCCGCTGATGACCGAGCTGAAGAATGGCGACGAGGTCGAGATCATCCGCTCCAAGGCGCAGGTGCCGCCGGCGGCGTGGGAATCGGTCGTCGTCACCGGCAAGGCGCGTTCGGCAATCCGTCGCGCCACCAAGGCCGCCATCCGCAAGCAGTATTCGGGTCTCGGCGTTCGTATTCTGGAGCGTGCGTTCGAGCGGTCCGGCAAGACCTTCACCAAGGAAAGCCTGAAGTCGGTACTGCACCGGCTGGCGCGCAAGGACATCGAGGACGTGCTGGCTTCGGTCGGACGCGGCGAACTTGCCTCCACCGACGTGATGAAGGCGGTGTTTCCCGACTACAAGGACGAGCGCGTCACGCTGGTTGCGCCCAAGCAGCGCGAAGAGGGCTGGTCGAAGATCCGCAACGCCGCCGGCATGCTGTTCCAGATTCCGGGCCGCGCCGCACGCAAGGACAAGGACCAGCCAAAGGACGGCGCCGTGCCGATCCGCGGCGTCCGCGGCGACCTGCCGGTGCGCTTCGCGCCGGAAGGTGCCGTGCCCGGCGACCGCATCGTCGGCATCGTGCAGCCGGGAACTGGCATCACCATCTATCCGATCCAGTCGCCGGCGCTGCAGGCCTTCGATGACCAGCCCGAACGCTGGATCGACGTGCGCTGGGACATAGACGAGCGCACCAAGGAACGATTTCCGGCGCGAGTCTCGGTCACCGCCATCAACGCGCCGGGCTCGCTGGCCGACATCGCGCAGGTCGTTGCATCCAACGACGCGAACATCCATACGTTGTCGATGGTGCGCACCGCGCCCGATTTCACCGAAATGCTGATCGATCTCGAAGTCTGGGACCTGAAGCACCTGAACCGGCTGCTGTCGCAGCTCAAGGACAATTCGAGCGTCAGCGATGCGCGGCGCGTGAACGGGTGAATAGGGAGCGAACAATGAACACCGACGAAGTGCTGGGCATTTTCCGTGAAGCCGGTGCCGTTCTCGAAGGGCATTTCATCCTGACGTCGGGCTTGCGAAGCCCGGTCTTCCTGCAGAAGGCGCGGGTCTTCATGCATGCCGACAAGACCGAGCGCCTGTGCAAGGCGCTGGCCGAAAAGATCCGCGCTGCTGTGTCCGGCAGGATCGATTACGTCGTCGGCCCGGCGATCGGCGGGCTGATCCCGGCCTACGAAACCTCGCGCCATCTTGGCGCACCGGCGATCTGGGTCGAGCGGGAAGGGGGCGAGTTCAGGCTCCGCCGCTTCGAGATCGCCAAGGGTTCGCGCGTCGTCATCGTCGAGGACATCGTCACCACCGGCCTGTCGATCCGCGAGACCGTCGACTGCCTGCGCGCGCTTGGCGCCGAGGTCGTTGCCGCTGCCTGCATCATCGACCGCTCGGCCGGCAAGACGGATGTCGGCGTGCCGCTGATCGCGCTCGCCGAGTACGAGGTTCCGGCCTACCCGGTCGACAGGCTGCCGCCCGAGCTCGCCGCCATACCGGCCGTCAAGCCGGGCAGCCGCAATATCTGATGCATGTCGCCCAAAAGTGCGCAGCGGTTTTGGGACAATGACATGCATAGAACAACGTTAACTGAGGCGCTGCCGTGATTGCAGGCATCGATCATTTCGTACTGACGGTTCGCTCCGTCGAAGACACCTGCGCCTTCTATCAGCGCGTGCTTGGTTTCAGGCGCCTCGACGAGCCGAACCGGCCGACGGCGCTGCTGTTTGGAACGCAAAAGGTCAATGTGCATGAGGTCGGGCGCACCTTCGAGCCCAAGGCCAAGGCGCCGACTCCGGGCTCCGCGGATTTCTGCCTGGTCGCCGGCCGTCCGCTCTCGGAGATATGCGCCAGCCTGGCGGCCAACGGCGTTGCCGTCGAAGTCGGGCCGGTCGAGCGGATCGGCGCCCGTGGCCCGATGATGTCGGTCTATTTCCGCGACCCGGACGGCAATCTCGTCGAGGTCAGCGAGTATGGGCCGTAGATAGCTGGAGTTGCTGCCGATTTCTGCGGCGACTCGCCTCCTCAAATCCGCCGCGATTATACTGTGTCCGGAGTGGCGAAACGCCGGCCCCGCAGGCGACAGCAAGCGGACGGCATGTAGCTACGGTTGTTCTGCGGCCAGCGTATCGCTATATCAAGGTCGTTGTTGCCTTTCGACGGCCGCAAAGTGTAGCTGTCGTGCCCGGCCCGGGATGGTCGGAGCGGCAGCTTTGGATATCAGGACAGGAACAGAGTGCTTTTTCGACGCCGCAAGCCTGAAGGTTTTCTCGAGCGGGTGCGTACCTATCTATGGCGATGCCGCTCGTTCTCGCGCTCGCTGCGCCTGGCGGACAGAGCCGGAATCGCCAGACGGGAAGTTCCCGCCGAATGATCATTGGTATCGGCAGCGACCTGATCGATATCAGACGCATCGAAAAATCGCTGGAGCGCCATGGCAAGCGCTTCATCCAGCGCATCTATACCGAGGTTGAACAGGCCCGCTCCGAAAACCGCGGCGCCCGCGTCGCTTCCTATGCGAAGCGCTTCGCTGCCAAGGAGGCCTGCGCCAAGGCGCTGGGCACCGGTATGGCGCAAGGGGTGTTCTGGCGCGACATGGGCGTCGTCAACCTGGCCAGCGGCCAGCCGACCATGGCGTTGACCGGCGGAGCGGCGGCGCAGCTGGACAAAATCCTGCCTGACGGGCACAGGGCGGCGATCCACCTCACCATCACCGACGATTTTCCGCTTGCTCAAGCCTTTGTGATCATCGAGGCGTTGCCCGTCGAAGAAGCGCCATATTGATTGCATCTGACCACCGGCATGACGTTGCCCAGCGCACGCCGAGACTCTATACCAACCAACGCATAATCGAGGACGACATGAGCGTGGCTGAAAAATCCCAGAAGAAATCCGGCGGGCTTGGCGAAACCGTCAGCGTCATCGTCCAGGCGCTGTTGCTCGCTCTGGTCATCCGCACGCTGCTTTTTCAGCCATTCTCTATCCCGTCCGGGTCGATGCGGCCGACCTTGCTCGAAGGCGACTATCTCTTCGTCACCAAATGGTCGTATGGCTTCTCCCGCTATTCCCTGCCGTTCGGGCCGGACCTCTTTTCGGGCCGCATCTGGGGCGCCGAGCCGAAGCGCGGCGACGTGGCGGTGTTCAAGTTCCCGCCGGACCCCTCCGTCGACTACATCAAGCGCGTCGTCGGCCTGCCGGGCGACAAGATCCAGGTCAAGGACGGCCAGCTCTTCATCAACGGCGTCGGCGTGCCACGCCAGAAGGTCGGGCAGATCGACAATCGCGACATCACCGAGGAGAGCGGGCCGGTCGACGTCTATCGCGAGACATTGCCGAATGGCGTCAGCTATGACACGCTCGACCTGATACCCAACTCGATCGGTGACAACACCAAGGAATTCGACGTGCCGCCCGGGCACTATTTCATGATGGGCGATAACAGAGACAATTCCTCGGACAGCCGCTTCACCGTCGGTTTCGTGCCCGACGACAACCTGGTTGGCCGCGCCAATCTCATCTTCTTCTCGATCGGTGGCAGCGCCAGCCCGCTCGAAATCTGGAAATGGCCGTCGCTGATGCGCGCGTCGCGCCTGCTCCATTTCGTCAATTAGGGTCATGGCGGCAACAAAACGGCTGACCGTCGACGCGCTCGCCGAAGCGCTCATGGAGCGCACCGGCCACGCCTTTGCCGACCGCCAGCGCTTGCAGCGCGCGCTGACCCATGCCAGCGCCCGCAGCAGCCATGCCGGCATCGACTATGAGCGTTTCGAATTCCTGGGCGACCGCGTCCTCGGCCTGGTCGTCGCCGACATGCTGCTGGCGGCGTATCCTGACGCTGCCGAAGGTGAGCTGTCGCTCCGGCTCAACGCGCTGGTCAATGCCGAGGTGCTGGCGGACATCGCCGAGGAGATCGGCCTGCCGGAGTTGATCCGTGCCGGCTCGGACGTACGCGGCCTGGACGGGCGCAAACGCGTCAATCTGCGGGCTGATGCGCTGGAATCGCTGATCGCCGTGCTCTATCTCGACGGCGGGCTGGAGGCGGCCCGCGCCTTCATCCACAAATACTGGCGGCCGCGCTCGCAGGCCATCGGTGCCGCCCGCCGCGATGCCAAGACCGAACTGCAGGAATGGGCGCATCAGGCGGCAGGCGCCGTCCCGGTCTACATAATTGACAGCCGCGAGGGACCGGACCACGATCCGCTATTCACTGTCAGCGTCAAGGTCGGCGCCTATCCGCCGGCGACCGGCAGCGGGCGCTCCAAGCGCGAGGCCGAGCAAGCCGCCGCTACTGCACTGCTGTTGCGCGAAGGCGTCTGGCTAAATAAGGGGAGCGCGGCATGACCGCCACCGAAGACGTCCCGCCGGCAACAGAAGCCGCCACCACGCATTCTGGCTTCGTTGCGCTGATCGGCGCGCCCAATGCGGGGAAATCGACGCTGGTAAACCAACTGGTCGGCGCCAAGGTGTCGATCGTCACCCACAAGGTGCAGACGACGCGCGCCATCGTGCGCGGCATCGCCATCCACAGTAACGCACAGATCGTCTTCGTCGACACGCCGGGCATCTTCAAGCCGAAGCGGCGGTTGGACACGGCGATGGTGACGACCGCCTGGGGCGGCGCCAAGGACGCCGACATCGTGCTGTTGCTGATCGACGCCGAGCGCGGCATCAGGGGCGACGCTGACGCGATCCTCGAACGGCTGAAGGATGTCCGCCAGCCGATGGTGCTGATCCTCAACAAGGTCGACCGGGTCAAGCCCGAGGCGCTGCTGGCGCTGTCCGCGGCAGCGAATGAAAGGGTGCCCTTCAAGCGCACCTTCATGGTCTCGGCGCTAACCGGGTCGGGTTGCAAGGACCTGCTCGACTATCTGGCCGAAACCCTGCCTGCCGGCCCCTGGTATTACCCGGAGGACCAGATCTCCGACCTGCCGATGCGTCAGCTGGCGGCGGAGATCACTCGCGAAAAGCTCTATCTCAGGCTGCATCAGGAACTGCCCTATTCCTCCCATATCGAGACGGAGAAATGGGAAGAGAAGAAGGACGGCTCGGTGCGCATCGACCAGACCATCTATGTCCAGCGCG
Organism: Mesorhizobium sp. WSM4841; assembly: GCF_055811515.1. Taxonomy (NCBI): domain Bacteria; kingdom Pseudomonadati; phylum Pseudomonadota; class Alphaproteobacteria; order Hyphomicrobiales; family Phyllobacteriaceae; genus Mesorhizobium; species Mesorhizobium sp. WSM4841. Next base: position 126,702 of record NZ_JBVVQC010000013.1, on the reverse strand, counting down.
ACAGCCAGAAGAAGATCGTGCTCGGCCACAAGGGCGAGACGATCCGTGCCATAGGCCAGGCGGCACGCATGGAGATATCAGGTATCCTCGAACAGAAAGTGCATCTTTTCCTGTTCGTCAAGGTGCGCGAGAACTGGGGCGACGACCCCGAGCGCTATCGCGAGATGGGGCTGGAGTTTCCGCATTAGAGCATGTTCCCGAAAAGTGGGAGCCGGTTTTCGGCAAAGATCATGCTCAAACACGAAGTTACTATCGACACAGCCCTCGTGAGCCGGTTGGTCGCCACGCAATTTCCCCGATGGAAGGATCTTGCTGTCCGGCCGGTTTCATCATGCGGATGGGACAACAGGACCTTTCATCTCGGAGACCATATGCTGGTGAGACTGCCGAGTGCGGCGGCCTATGCCTTGCAAGTGGAAAAGGAACATCGCTGGCTGCCAAGGCTTGCGCCTCTGCTGCCGCTGCCTGTCCCGGTCCCGCTGGCGATGGGAGCCCCGGCCGACGGCTATCCCTGGCATTGGTCCGTCTACCGCTGGATCGAAGGCGAGACGGCGACGCTGGAGCGTATTGCCAGCCTGCCGCAATTCGCGGCCGGCCTGGCCCAATTCCTGGTCGCCTTGCAACGGATCGATCCCGCCGGTGGACCGGCGCCAGGGCAGCACAATTTTTTTCGCGGCGGACCACTGAGCGTCTATGACGGCGAGACCCGGCAGGCAATTGCGGCCCTCGACGGCAAGATCGACACTGGCGCTGCGAGCGCGGTGTGGGAAGCAGCGCTTGCCGCGACATGGCATGGTGCGCCCGTCTGGTTCCACGGTGACGTCAGTTGGGGAAACCTGTTGGTCAGGCAAGGCGCTTTGAGCGCCGTGATCGACTTCGGGACTTCCGGCGTGGGCGATCCCTCGTGCGACTTGGCGATTGCGTGGGCGCTCCTCGAAGGGAAAAGCCGAGAGGTGTTTCGCGCGGTTCTTCATGCCGATGAGGCAACCTGGGCACGGGGCCGTGGTTGGACGCTATGGAAAGCGCTGATCACGATCGCCGGCCATATAGACATCAATCCAGTCGAAGTTGAAAAGTCGCGACGCGTGATCAATGAAGTGCTTGCCGATCACCTCCGCGCGGACCGCCGCGGAGGGCACCCACAGAGCGCCTGAAAAACTTGATTTCGCCACCGAAGCGGTGACAAGCTCCGTTCATGGAATGGCGCGACGAGGGAATTATTCTCGGCACCCGCAAGCATGGCGAAACCAGCGCCATTCTTGAGGTCATGACGCGTGCGCATGGCCGCCACCTCGGCCTTGTGCTCGGCGGCCGCTCGCGCAAGCAGCAGCCGGTTCTGCAGCCCGGCAACCGCGTCGACCTGCTGTGGCGGGCGCGGCTCGACGAACATCTTGGCACCTTTCAGGCCGAGGCGATCGAGATGAACGCCGCCCGGCTCATGGACAGCGCCGTCGCCATCTATGGGCTGCAGACCATGGCTGCGCATCTGCGCCTGCTGCCCGAGCGCGACGCCCATGACGGCCTCTACGAGACGCTGGCCGTGATGATCGCCCATCTAGACGATGCGGACGCCGCCGGCGAGCTGGTGGCGCGCTTCGAATTGCTGATTCTCGACGAACTCGGCTTCGGCCTCGATCTCAGCCAGTGTGCTGCGACCGGCGCCAGGCAAGACCTTGCCTATGTCTCGCCGAAGTCCGGGCGCGCCGTGTCGCGCCAGGCCGGCGCGCCATGGCGCGACAAGATGCTGGTGCTCCCCGCTTTCCTGCAGCGCGGCTCCAGCCTGCGCGCCGATCCGGCGGCGATCGAGGACGCCTTCCGGCTGACCGGCTTCTTTTTTACCCGCCATGTCTACGAGCCGCGCGGCATTGAGGCGCCCGGTGCCCGAGCCGGCTTCCTCGCCGCCTTGCGCAAGCACCACGCGGCGGGCAAAGAGATTGGCGCCGAGACCGCCGCCGGAGAAATCACCAGATGAGCGAAGTGGAACTCTATCCCGGCCGGGTCTCGCCGCTCGGCCTCGGCACCATTCCGCACGGCGACATCCATAGATATACCGGCCTGGAATTGCTCCAGCGCATCATCGACAACAAATATCCGGCGCCGCCGATTTCCTTCCAGCTCAGCTTCGACCTTACCGAAGTGTCCGAAGGTCGTGCGGTGTTTCGCGGCCTGCCGAACGAGCGCTATCTCAATCCGCTGGGTGGGGTGCATGGCGGCTGGGCCGCGACGCTGCTGGATTCGGCTCTTGCCTGCGCGGTGCAAACGCTGCTCGACAAGGGCGAGGCCTATACGACGGCGGAGTTCAAGGTGAACCTGACACGGCCGATCACGCCGAAGACCGGCGAGGTGGTGTGCGAGGGCAGGGTGGTGCACAAGGGCCGCACATTGGCGGTTTCGGAAGCGACGCTGAAGGATGCCAACGGCAAGCTGCTGGCTTTCGGCACCGAAACGTGCTCGATCTTTCCGGCCGCCAATCTGGCGGCGCGCTGACTCGGCTGGCCGTCTGGCCGCCGTATTTGTCAGTAACTACTGGCTTGGTTTGGGGGAACCGCCATGTTCGAAAGCCTGATCGGCCTAGTCGCGATCATCGCGCTGTTCGTCATTATCTCGCGCCAGCAGAGCCGCATCGGCCTGATGGAGCGCGAACTTGGTGCGCTGCGCAGCCTCGTGCTTTCGGGCGCGCATGTGGCCCCGCCGCAGGCCAAGCCGGCAGAACAGGCCGCAAACGACAGCATGTCAACAGACGCGGCAGTTGCGGCCGTGACCGAAATTGTCCCGTCATCGGCGGGCGAGGCTGAGGAAAAGCCGTCCACAGAGGTTGAAGCCGGGGAGATTGCATCCGGACCGTGGGCTGCGGGCGAAGCGGCGCCGGCTGGATCTGCACCTGCGCAACCGGCCGCCGCGACGGCGAAAGCGACGCAAAAGCCTGACATTGAAACGGCGCTCGGTACCCGATGGGCGGTCTGGGTCGGCGGCATCGCGCTGGCGCTGGGCGGCCTGTTCCTGATCCGTTACACCATCGAGGCCGGCATTTTCGGTCCCGGCGTGCGGCTGAGCATGGCAGCAATGCTCGGGCTGGTGCTGGTCGCCGTCGGCGAGTTCATCCGCCGCACCGGCTTCAGGGTGCCGGTGCAGGGCGTCGCCGGCGCCTATATTCCGGCGATCCTGACGGCGGCCGGTGCTTTCATCCTGTTCGGCACGGTTTATGCCGCGCATGGCGTTTACGGCTTCATCGGGCCGGCGCTCGCTTTCACGCTGCTCGGCGCCATCGGTGTGGCGACCATCGCGGCCGCCCTCGTCCACGGCCAGGCGCTGGCCGGCATCGGCCTGCTCGGCGCGGTGGTGACGCCGATGCTGGTCGCCTCGCAGGCACCGAATCCTTGGGCGCTGTTCGGCTATTTGGCGATCGTGCTCGCCGCCACCGGCGTCATCGCCCGCCTGCGCGACTGGAAATTGCTGATGGCGGCAGCGTTTGTGGGCACCGGCCTCTGGACCATTCTTTACATGACTGATGCGCCGGGCACCGACCTGCCTGTCATCCTCTTCATCAATGCGGTGACCCTGGCCGTGCTTGCCTTCGTATGGCTCGGCCGTCGCGGTGGCGAAGCAGAGCCCGCCAGGGGCTTCGACTGGCCGTCGATCGCACCTGGCTTCTTCGTCGGCCTTTCGGCGATGGCGCTGTTCGTCGACCCGGCATACGCTGCCGGCGATGCTCTGCCGGGAGCAGCCCTTATCGCAGCCCTGGTCGCGGTAGCGCTCTACCGGCCGCTGGCGCTGGCGCTTCTGCACGCCGCAGGGCTGGCGACGGTGCTGGTCTATCTCGGCATTATTCCGCCAACCTCCGTCGCTGCAGAGTTTTCAGGTGGCGTTCTCGACGTCGAAGGTCTGCCGGCGGGAGTTGCCGATACGCTGATGCTCAGGATCGGTATCTTTCTTGGACTTATGTTCATCGGCGCCGGATTCTGGGCTGCGCGCAAATTTGCCGCGTCGGCACAAATCCGCGCCGCCTCATGGGCGGCATGGGGCGCTGTCGCGCCGCTGGTCATTCTGTTGGCGCTCTGGTTCACCTTCGGCAATCTCGACCGTGATCTTGTCTACGCGGCGGTTGCAGCCCTTCTGGTCGTGGTCTTCGCCGCCGGCGGCGAGTGGATCGCGCGCGGTGAAGAGCCGCCGCTACAGGGCGGTGCTGCCGTCTCCTTCGCGCTTGGCGGGACAGCAGTCGCCGCCTTGCTGATGATCTACATGGCTTTCGGGTCCGGCTGGACCACCATCCTCCTGGGTGCCGCGGCCATCGTGCCGGCGCTGGTCACCCGCTGGCGCGCCTATCCGGTGCTCGGCTGGATTTCGGTCGGTACGGTCATCGCGGTGCTCGGCCGCGTCGCCTTCGATCCGACAATCGTCGGCGCCGAATTCCTGTCGACGACGCCGGTATTCAACTGGCTGCTGCCGGGCTACGGCGTGCCGGCGCTTGCCTTCGGCTTTGCCGCCTGGCAGCTTGCCCGCACCACAAATGGCCGGCCACGCCTCGCCATGGAAGCTGGCGCAGCATTCTTTGCGCTGCTCACGGTTGCGATATTGGTGCGCCACGCCATGCATGGCGGCGTCATCGACACGGGTGCCATCACGCTCGCCGAGCAGGCAATCTATACGCTGATCGCCATCGGCGCCGGCGCCATCCTGGTCGCCATCGACATGCGCTCGCCAAGCTCGGTGCTGCGCTATGGTTCGCTTGCCGCGGGCGTGGTCTCGGTCGCCTTCATCGTCATCCAGCATTTTGTGGCGCTGAACCCGCTGTTTACTGACGAATCGACCGGGCGAATCCTGGTGTTCAACCTGCTGTTCCTCGCCTATCTCTTGCCGGCCGTCGCTGCCGGGGGGCTCGCGCTCTATACCAGAGACAAGCGGCCGAAATGGTACGCCGCGATGCTGGCGCTGGCGGCGGCACTGCTTGCCTTCGCCTATGCGACGCTGTCGGTGAGGCGGCTGTTCAAGGGCGAGTTCATTGGCCTCTGGAGCGGCCTCGGCCAGCTCGAGACCTACACCTATTCCGCGCTGTGGCTGATCATCGGCGTGGCGCTGCTCACCGCCGGCGTCTGGCTGAAGTCGCAGGCGCTGCGCATTGCGTCGGCAGCGCTGATCTCGGTCGCCGTGTTGAAGGTCTTCCTCTTCGACATGTCGGAACTGGAAGGCGTGCTGAGGGCGCTGTCCTTCATCGGCCTCGGCGCGGTGCTGATCGGCATCGGCCTGTTCTATCAGCGTCTGCTGACAAGAACGGTCAAATCCGATGCCGGATAGTATTCAGGCCAGATCGGTCTGCAAGAAATCATTGCCCTTGTAGAGCAGGGGTACCCGGTAGGCCTTGGCGCATGCATAGCTGAAGCAGTCGCCGAAATTCAGCTTGGCGGGATGGCCGACGTATCGACCGTAGTCGCGCGCGGCTTTTACTGCGAGTTCGCGAATGGCAGCATCCAGTGGAACTTCCACGGCCATGAGTTCGGCCAAGAAGCCGATGACGATCGTTTGGCATTGATCGATCAGAGCAGGCGGTGTCGGAGCTTGATCGCCGCTTTCAGCCACAGATTTCCTGCGGGCGATTCCGAGGATAGCTTCAAAAGCGGAACTCGGCGAGAAATAGAGCGTCTCGGCAGCTTCAATCCTTCTCAGCAGACGAGCCGCATCTGCCTCTCTCAAAATCAGCGCAATAATGGCGGACGCATCAAGAAACATCGGGTTCCCCCCAGGCCTCGTCCATGAATTTCTTCATATCGAAGGTGGGGTCATCGGGACCAAGTGCGCTCGCGGCATCCTGATACTTTTTGATACGCTCGCTCAGCGGAAGGACAGAGTTCGCTCGTTCAAGCTCGCGCTTGAGAGCGATTCGCACTGCTTCAGTCTTCGTGGGCGCCTTGATGGCGGACTGCAACTGACGAGCCAGCGCGTCGACCTCGTTATCGCGGATGTACAGAGACATATCGATTTCTCCAAACGTATATTCCAAGTCGAATATACAAAATATATGACTTCGAATATACGCCTTCAGGGCGCGCTTTCAACCTCACACCTCTCATTCATGGCGTGCGGCGCCTTGACAGGTGGCCCTCCAGCGCCGGCCGGGAATAAATCGCCCGCCGGCCGCGTTATCTTGTTGCTTGGGTGGCCGGGGCGGCGGACCGCTTCGCGCTGGCCGCTTGCGCCGCGCCGTGAAGGCGCGTTCAATCGGATGAACAAGGGCGACCTCAGAACCAGCGGTCATGGACGAAAAGAAGGCAGCAATCCTGGGCGAAATACCACGCCTGCGCCGTTATGCGCGCTCGCTGCTGCGCGACCGCGATTCCGCCGACGATCTCGTTCAGGACTGTCTCGAACGGGCGCTTGTGCGGCTCGACAATTGGCAGACTGGAGAAAGCCCCAGGAGGTGGCTGTTTACGATCATGCATCATTTGTTCATCGACCAAATGCGCAAGGTGAACCGGCGCGGCGAAGCCGCGATGCTGCCGCTGGAAGCGAGCGAGGCGCAGGCAGCACCAGCCGAGCAGGTGGAGAGCATCGCCTCGCGCGAAATTATCGACGCGTTGCAGGCGATAAGCCCCGATCGGCGCGCAGCACTGGTCATGGTCGCCATCGAAGGCTTTTCCTATGCCGAAGCCGCCAACATCCTCGGCGTGCCGGCCGGCACGCTGATGTCGCGCATCGCGCGCGGGCGTGATGAGTTGCGCGGGCTGCTGGATGACGCCGCGCGTCGCCGGGCGATAAGGATCGTCGAGAAATGACCCGGCGCGATTTTTCCGAACGCGACATCCACATGGCCCTCGATGGCGAGTTGCCGATTGACGAGCGCGTGGCTTATGACGCCTGGCTCGACGCCAATCCTGAAATGAAGGCGAGGAGCGCCCGCTATGTCGCCGACCGCGCAGCGCTTCGTGCCGCCTTTGCCGGCGTGCTCGACGAGCCGGTGCCGGCGCGGTTGCAGAAGATCGTGTTCGGCGAGGCGCCGGTCAAGACGGTGCCATTGGGCTCGCGCTGGTGGCTCCCGGCTGCCGCAGCGGCGATGCTGGCCATTGGCGGTGTTGGCGGTTATTTCGCCGGCATCGACCATCTCGGCCTGGAAGACCCCGCCGAGGACCAACTCGCCGAGCAGGCGATCGCAGCCCATGTCATCTATGCCGCCGAGCAGCGACATGCGGTGGAAGTGCCCGCCAGCGACAAGGATCATCTGCAGACCTGGCTGTCCAATCGGGTCGGCCTGAAGCTGGTCGCACCGGATCTGGCGGCGCAAGGATTCCAGCTCGTCGGCGGCCGGCTGCTGCCCGCTGGCGAGAGCAAGGCCGCGATGCTGCTTTATGAGGACGACAAAGGCGAGCGCATCTCGCTGTTCGTCACGGCCGAATCGGCCGAGAAGGCCAAGGGCACCTATGGGTCGGAAGAGAACGGCCCCGAGGCCGTCTACTGGCTGGATAAGGGCTATGGCTGCGCCGTCGTCGGCTCGCTGCCGCGCGCGCAGCTGACTGCGGTGGCGAAGAGCGCCTACAGCCAGCTTCTTGCCGGGCTGGCCAGCTGAGCTGCGCCTGTTTTTCAAAGGTTGCGTCTACAGCGCCGCGCGTCCTTTGGACGCGCAAAGGACGCTGTAGCACTTTAATTTTTGCGCATGATCCTTTCCGAAAATCGATTTCGATTTTCGGGCCGTGCACCCGGCGAAACTGTCACAATTGAGCCCGAATCGAGGTGCGATAGCGCTTGACGGATGCTGGCGCTTCGGCTGTGTTGTCGACACTTCTGACCAGGGCCTTTTCCACAACGCAATCGAGGTTTTCCGAGCCCGCATGCCTGCCGAGATTCGCACGGCCCGCGCGTCCGACGTCGATGACCTCGCCGTCATCGAGAAGGCTGTTTTCTCGAGCGATCGCATTTCCCGCCGCTCCTTTCGCCAGTTGATCGAACGCGAAAGTGCCGAGCTGCTGGTTGCCGAAAGCGACGGCCGCGTCGCCGGCTATGCGGTCGTGCTGTTTCGCAAAGGCAGCGGCGTCGCGCGGCTCTATTCCATCGCCATCGGTCCCTTTTTCGGCGGGCTCGGCATTGGCCGCATGCTGCTGGCATCGGCGGAGGAGACCGCCTTCGAACACAACCGCATGATGCTGCGCCTCGAGGTGCGCGAGGACAACAGCCGAGCCATTCGCATCTACGAGCAGAGCGGCTACCGCAAGATCGGCCGCGAACCGGGCTATTACGAGGACGGCGCCTCGGCGCTGCGCTACGAAAAGACCTTGCGGGGCGACATTCCGGTCGCCACCAGGGTGCCGTTCTACCAGCAGACCTGCGAATTCACCTGCGGCCCGTGCTGCCTGATGATGGCAATGGCCAATTTCGAGCCCGGCTTCGTGCCCGACCCGGTCATGGAAATCCGTTTGTGGCGCGAGGCGACCACCGTTTTCATGATGTCGGGGCCTGGCGGCTGCGAGCCGTTCGGCCTCGCCGTTGCCGGCCATGAAAGCGGGCTCTCTGCCGAGATATATGTCTCCTTCCATGGCGCGCTGTTCCTGCAGTCGGTGCGCAGCCAAGACAAGCGCCGGGTGATGGAACTGGCGCAGGTCGACTTTCGCCGGCGCGCGGAACATTACGGCATCCCGGTGAATTACCGTCCATTCGCCATCGACGATATCCGCACCGCGATCGCCGAGGGGAAACTGGTGTTGGTCCTGATCAGCGGCTTCCTGATGTTCGGCAAGAAGGTTCCGCACTGGGTGCTGGCCATCGGCGACGACGGCGACCATATCCTGATCCACGATCCCTGGGTCGAAGACGAGAGACAGGAGACCATTCTTGATGCCGCCAACATTCCCGTGCCTTACGGCATCTTCATGAACATGGCGCAGTTCGGCCGCGACGGATTGCGTGCCGCCATTACCCTCGGAAAGCGCGACAGACAATGACCTGGGTCATCCTTACCGGCCGGCAGAACGATCTCGATCAGGTGGCGACACCGCACAAGATCATCACCAATCGCGACTACCTTGCCCATCCTGCGCTGTTTCGCGGACAGCGGCCGAAGGTCATCAACCTGTCGAACAATTACGGCTACCAAAGCCGCGGCTACTATGCCTCGCTGCTGGCCGGTTCGCGCGGCCACAAGGTCATCCCGACGGTCGAGACGATGATCGACCTGTCCGAGCGCAAGCTCTACGATCACGCGCTGCCGGAGCTGGAACTCGCGCTCAACAAATGCCGCAAGGATCTGGGCGGCGCCTTTCCGCAAAAAGTCTGCATCTTCTTCGGCATCGGCCCGTCGAGGATATGGGATCGCTTCGCCAAGCTTTTGTTCGACTGGTTTCGAGCGCCGGCGCTGGAAGTCCGCATCACCGACGGCGCCGAATGGGCGTCGGTCCGCAAGATCGGCTTCCATCCGCTGGCCAGGATGACCGAGGAGGAAGAAAAGCGCTTCCTTCAGTGCCTCGAGACCTATACCAACCGCGAATGGCGTGACACCAAGGGCCGCACGCCGGCGCGCTACACCTTCGCCACATTGGTCGATCCGCATGAGGAGTTGCCGCCGTCGGAGATTTCGTCGCTGCGCTACTGGGCCAAGATCGCCGAAAAGATGGGCGTCGAAATCGAGCCGATCACCAAAAAGGATCTGGCCAAGCTCGCCAATTACGACGCGCTGTTCATCCGCGAGACCACTTCGATCTCCAACCACACTTACCGCTTCGCGCGCCGCGCCCAGCAGGAAGGCATGCCGGTCATCGATGATCCGCTGTCGATGATCCGCTGCACCAACAAGGTCTATCTCAACGAGCTGATGACCTACAACAAGGTGCCGGTGCCACCGACGGTGATGATCGCCGGCACCTCGGATCTCGAAGTTGCGGCGCGGGCGCTGGGCTTTCCGCTGGTGCTGAAGATCCCGGACTCGTCGTTTTCGCGCGGCGTCAAGAAATGCGCCACCTTCGAGGAACTGAAGACGCTTGCCACCGAATGGCTGGAGGATTCCGATCTCTTGATCGCGCAGAAATTCATTCCGACCGAATATGACTGGCGCGTCGGCGTGCTCGGCGGTCAACCTCTGTTTGCCGTGCACTATCTGATGGCCAAGAAGCACTGGCAGATCGTCAACCACAAGGCCAACGGCAAGCCGGACCAGGGCGGCATCAAGACCTTTACCTTGAAGGAGGCGCCGGCCCATGTCGTCGAGACGGCGGTGAGGGCGGCGCGCTGCATCGGCGATGGCCTCTACGGCGTCGACCTCAAGGAGACCAAGGACGGTGTCTTCGTCATCGAGGTCAACGACAATCCCAATCTCGACCATGGCTGGGAGGACTCCGGCGAAAAAGACGAGGTCTGGGTGCGGCTGACGCAGTGGTTCCTGGAACGGCTCGACCGACAGGGTCGGTAACCGTTCCACTTGGGGAGACGGAGAGATGCTATTCATAGTGACCCAGGATCCGGAGAACGACCCGGAACTGGCCTTTCCCAAGCCGGAAACGCTGCGGCAGTATATTGTCCACGTCTCCGGCATTCCGGTGTGGTGGGGCCACTTCAAGAGGCTCTACATCAACGCCACCGGCAGATGCCAGGACAGTTGCGTACCGCCAAAAGGCCGGCCCAAGGTGCGCGCCGAGGCCCGCGCCATGATTGCCTTCTATGCCGTCGTGCTTGTGCTGGCCGTCTGGTTCCGGGCAACCACGCTCGTCTATGTCTGGATCGTGCCGGCGCTTCTCGGGCAGCCGTTCCTACGCCTCTATTTGCTGGCCGAGCATGGCCGCTGCCCTTTCGTGGCCAACATGCTGGAAAACACCCGGACGACGCTGACCAACTGGTTTGTCCGCAAGCTCGCCTGGAACATGCCCTTTCACGCCGAGCATCATGCCTATCCGGGTGTGCCGTTCCATCAACTGCCGGCGTTTCACGCGCTGATCGAGCGCCATCTCAAGGAGATCGAAGCCGGTTACGTGCGCTTCCAGGAAAAATATATCGAAACATTGCGCTGATGGCAGGTATCTCAGGCCGAGCCGATGACTGGCTCGGCGCTGTCGCGTTCAACCGGATTGTCTGACCACCGCGCTCGACTTCAGCAGGCGCTGGATATCCGCCGCATTCGACGGCACACCGATCAGGTAGCCTTGGGCCTCGACACAGCCTTCCCTGCGCAGGAATTCAAGTTGCGCTCCGGTTTCGACGCCTTCGGCGGTGACGGTCGTTGCAAGCTGCGCACCGAGCCCGATAACCGTGCGCACGATCGCGGCCGTGTCGCGGTTGTCGATGTCGCGGATGAAGGAGCGGTCGATCTTGATCTTGTCGACCGGGAAGCGGCGGAGATAGCCGAGCGACGAATAACCGATGCCGAAATCGTCCAGCGCGATTCGGACGCCGAGGTCGCGCAACTGCCTGAGCGTCTTGAGCACGGTATCGCTCTCGTCCATCAGCACTGTTTCGGTGATTTCTAGTTCAAGCCGATCGGCCGGCACGCCGGAAAATGCCAGCGCGGAGATCACGCTGCGGGCAAAGGTGCCACTTTTGATCTGCACAGCCGAGACATTGACCGCGATACGCAACCCATGCGGCCAGCCCGCCGCAACCGTGCAGGCTTTCCTCAGCGCCCATTCCCCGAGCGGCACGATCAGCCCGGTTTCTTCGGCGACCGGGATGAAGTCGTCTGGCGGCACCAAGCCGCGTGCCGGCGAGTGCCACCGCATCAGCGCTTCGGCGCCGACGATTTCGCTGGAGGCGATGTTCATGATGGGTTGGAAATCGAGCTCGAATTCCCGCCGCCGCAGCGCTGCCTGCAGGTCGGTTTCGAGTGCGCGTCGTGCCCGTACCATCGCATCCATGCCTGGCTCGAAGAAGCGATAGACGTTGCGTCCTTCGCTTTTCGCCCTGTAGAGGGCCATGTCGGCGTTTTTTAGCAGCGTGTCGGCATCCCTGCCGTCATTGGGGAAAAGGGCGATGCCAAGGCTGATGCCGACATGCATGTCGCGGCTTTTGTCGCGAAATGGCTTTCCGATGATATCGATAATGCGTTTTGCCAGTTTTTCCGCATCGCCGGCACCTTTTGGGCCGGCACCTTTTGTATTGAACTGGATGATGACGAACTCATCGCCGCCGAAACGAGCGACCACGTCCGTTTCGTTGCGAAGGCAATTTTGCAGCCGCTCGGCCACGCATTTCAGCAGCCAGTCGCCCGCCGGGTGCCCCCAGGTGTCGTTGACGGACTTGAAGCGGTCGAGGTCGAGCGAGAATATCGCCAGGTCCGTGGCCTCGCCCAAGGCCTGGTCGAGCCGTTCGCGGAACATCGAGCGATTGGGCAGATTGGTCAGCGTGTCGTGATGTGCAAGGTGGGTCATGCGCTCTTCGACGCGCCTGCGCTCGGTGACGTCGTCGAAAGTTGCGACCCAGCCACCTCCACTCATCGGCCGCCGCACGACCAAAAGCGTTCTGCCATCGGCAAGATGGCGATAGGTTGACCGCATTTCCCCGGCTTGAAGGCAGGCTGCGGTTTTCGAGATCTCGCTGTCGATGTCGATCTCTGCATAGATACCCAGGCGCACGAGCTGCTCAAGCGCGTCGCCGTGGCTCATGCCAAGCGGAAAATCGGCCGGCGTCACGTGGTAGAGTTCCAGGAAACGTTCGTTGCGCACGATCAGCCTGCTGTCTGCGTCATACATCAAAAGGCCTTGCGACATGTTGGCGAGTGCCGCGTCGAAGCGTCGATGCTGCTCCTTCAGCTCCTGCTCGGCGCGCCGTTGTTCGGTGATATCCTCGTAGATCGACACCCAGCCGCCTGAAGCCAGCGGCCGGTGCGAGATGTTGATGATGCGGCCATCCGACAGCGTTTCCTCGTAGGTCGAGGGTTTCGCCCGGTCGATATAGGGCTTGCGGATGGCGTAGAGTTCTTCGGCGCTGTGCGAGGCGACACCGATGTCGACGCTGTGCTGGAGGATGTCGAAAAACCGGATGCCGGGCTGCACGATCTCGGGGTCGAGGCAAAAGATGCTGGTATAATTGCCGTTGCAGATGATCATACGCTCGTCGGCATCGAACATGGCCAAGCCATGCGACATGTTCTCGACGGCGGCCGAAAAACGATCATCCTGTTTTCGCAGTTCGTCCTCTATCCGTCGCGGCAGGCCTATACCTTCGGCCCTCCGTCCGCGGACGGGCGAACCAGCCTTGGCATGAGTGACGGACATGAGGCGTGCCTGCAGACCGTGATCGAACACGGCACTGTTGTCCTTTTCGGTTAATTTACCGTTTTTCAGTCGGCCGGCTGCAGCGTTTGACGCCGCGATTTCTCGATTGCCGCATACCGTTTGAGGAACGCGTTTTGCGCCCAGGTCACCGAACGCGGGGTGAAATCGAAGCGTTCGGCATTGAAGCCGCGCGGTCGGCCGAAGAATTCGGTCGCCTCGGCGGTCGAAAAGCCGGCAAGCAGCGTCGCCTCGAAATAGGCGGCGATCTGGTCGGCGCGCTTGATTTCCTTGCGCAGGCCCGCACTAGGTTCGACCGGCAGCGAAAAGCGCAGATGGATGGCGCGCTGCAGCCTCAGCTCGCACTCCTTGTAGCTGCCGCCCATCACCGATTTGAACGGTGAGATCATGTCACCGATGACATATTCCGGCGCGTCGTGCAGCAAAGCCGCCAGCCGCGCGTCGGCCGGGGCGTCCGGCGCCAGCTCGCCGAAAAGCGCCTCGACCAGCAGCGAATGCTGGGCGACGGAAAAGGCGTGATCGCCGCTGGTCTGGCCGTTCCAGCGGGCGACGCGGGCAAGCCCGTGGGCGATGTCCGAAATCTCGATATCAAACGGCGAAGGGTCAAGCAGATCCAGCCTCCGGCCCGACAGCATGCGCTGCCAGGCGCGCGGCGGCGCGCCGGCACGGTCGGCCGCCATCAGGCCTCCTCCGCGCCGACGGATTCCTGCGGGCCAACGGTTTCCAGCGGAAAAGTGAACTTCGCCCAGGCAGGGATGGTGAGCGACACAGTGACGTCATCCGCCATGATCGGCTGGCCGACGTCGAGCGCTGCCTTGACTCGGTCGATACGGGCTATGGCGAGGCCTGCCGTGCCGGCGGCAGTACCAAGCGTGCCGACCGGTCGCCCGGCAACTGTCAGTTCGGCACCAGGAGCCGGCAGGGGCCGCTCGGCCGAAACGATCAGTACCCGCCGTCTGGCGGTGCCGCGATGCTGCATGCGCGAGACCACCTCCTGGCCGACATAGCAGCCCTTCCTGAAGCCGACACCGCCGGTCTCGTCGAGCAGCACATCATGCGGGAAGGCGTCGCCGAGCTGATAGTCGCTGCCGCTTTCGGCAATCCCATGGGCGATGCGCAGAGCTTGCCATGCGGCCGGATCGCCGCCGGCGGCCGTGCCGCCATAAAAGCGCGTTACGGACGCGTCGCGGAACCGTGCATCTGCAACCGGCGTTGAATCAAACTGCGAAGCGGTTGAGTCATCCCCCCACGCAACAGCGACAAGTCCCTGATCTGCCTTGGCGATCTCGACCTTGGCGCGCAATTTGTAGAGCATCAGCCGCCGGATGAAATCATCTGATACATCGGCTCGGCATTCGAGGCGGAAGGAATTCTCGCCAGCGCGGGAGATCAGGAAGTCGAACAGGATCTTGCCTTGCGGCGTCAGCAAGGCGCCAGGCTTTGCTTCGCCGGCAGCCAGTGCGTCGAGGTCGGTGGTCAGGATGTTCTGCAAAAAGTTCTCGGCATCCGGGCCTGACACGGAAACGAGTGCGCGATCTCTCAGTAGGGCAAAGGGCATGGGCGGAAAAAGAACCTGATCTTGCAAAACAGTCGGCCATTACGTAAGCCGCTCACACTCCCCCCGCAAGAGACCGGATCAGCATGGCCACGACCTACGACCTCATCCTGACAGGCGGCACGGTGGTCAATCACGATGGCGAGGGCCGGCGCGACGTCGGCATCAACGGCGGGCGCATCGCCGCCATCGGCGATCTTGGCCAGACTTCAGCCGGCGAGACGGTCGACTGTCGTGGCCTGCACGTCCTGCCCGGCGTCGTCGACAGCCAGGTGCATTTCCGCGAGCCGGGGCTGGAGCATAAGGAAGATTTGGAGACCGGCTCGCGGGCAGCTGTGCTGGGCGGCGTCACCACCGTCTTCGAGATGCCCAACACCAACCCGCTGACCACCAGCGAGGCAGCCCTTGCCGACAAGGTGCGGCGCGCCTCCGGCCGCATGCATTGCGACTTTGCCTTCTGGGTCGGCGGCACCCGCGACAATGCCGGGGATGCCGGCGAACTGGAGCGGCTACCCGGTGCTGCCGGCATAAAAGTATTCATGGGCTCGTCCACCGGTGACCTTTTGGTCGAGGACGATGAGGGCGTCGCCTCGATCCTGAGGAATACCCGCCGCCGTGCGGCCTTCCATTCCGAGGACGAATTCCGGCTGCGCGAGCGGCTCGGCGAACGCATCGAGGGCGACCCGGCCTCGCATCCGGTTTGGCGCGACGAGATCGCCGCCTTCCGCTGCACCGAGCGCCTTGTGCGCATTGCTCGCAAAGCCCGCGCGCGTATCCATGTGCTGCACATCTCGACCGCCGAGGAGATCGCCCTCCTCGAACGGCACAAGGACGTCGCGACCTGCGAGGCGACACCGCATCATCTGACGCTGAGCGCTGACGACTATGCACGCCTCGGCACGCTGATCCAAATGAACCCGCCTGTGCGTGCAGCACGCCACCGCGACGGCATCTGGCACGGCATTGCGCAAGGCATCGTCGATGTGCTGGGTTCCGACCACGCCCCGCACACGCTGGCCGAAAAGGCAAAGCCCTATCCGACCTCGCCGTCGGGCATGACCGGCGTGCAGACGCTGGTGCCGATCATGCTCGACCACGTCAATGCCGGCCGGCTGACGTTGCAACGTTTCGTCGACCTGTCCAGCCACGGCCCGCAGCGTATCTTCGGCATGGCCAGCAAAGGCCGCATCGCCGCCGGCTACGACGCGGATTTCACGATCGTCGATTTGAAACGTCGCGAGACCATCACCAATGCGCAGGCAGGCTCGAAGGCTGGCTGGACGCCCTATGACGGCAGAGAAGTGACCGGGTGGCCGGTCGGAACAGTCGTGCGCGGCCGCCGCGTGATGTGGGAAGGCGAGATCGTCACGCCCGGGCAGGGCCGGGCGGTGGAGTTTTCCGAGGCGCTGGCGGTCTAGAGCGTCGGACTTTCAAGCCGCTCAATCCCCGGCGACGAAGAACGTCCACTGTCCGTCCGGCGTGATGCCGACGCGGTAGAAGATGTAGGCGCCGAACTGCTTCATGCTGTCATAGTCGCCGGCGGTGACGATCTTGAACAGCTCGACCCGCTGCCTGGCGTCGAGCTTGTCCAGCGGCAGCGCGAAGAAATATGGCCAGACATAGAGCTCCTGCGGCGTGCCGACATCGACATGGACATAGCCGGCACCGAGTACCTCTTCCAGGATGGCGAGGATTTCCTGGCCTTCCGTGTCGCCCGAAAGACCTTTCAGGAAGGTGATCGGGTCGCCTTCGATCTCGCTCAGCGACAATTGGGTCATCGTATCGCCCTGGCCGATCAGCGGCCGGAGCTTTTCGATGTCGCCGCTCTTGCAGGCCCCGATAATCAGATCGTGCATGCGCCTGACCGGCTCCGGCAGCTTGCTGAGATCGTAGACGACCTCGGGCAAGGGTTCATCCGGGTCGACTTGCGGATTGGCTATGCCACCATCGTCTGTTGGCCTCTCCGGTTCGATCTGTTCCCGCTCGTCGGGGGGCGTTGGCTGGCTAGCCGCAGGCGGCGTCGTGGCGAGCGGGTCGGGCATCGGCACCGCAGTTCCCGGCGGCGGCATGTCGTCGTCGGCGGGCGGCGCGACCGGCGAAGGAAGGTCCTCGCGCTTGATTTCACTCAGCGCATATCCGGGGCTGCTTGCGAGGCAAAGCGCGAGCGGAACCGCGGCGCAAAAAGCGGCGAGCCGGATGCTGAGGGCCAAGCCACGCGGCTGGCCTGACGTCGAAAAGTTCACCGCCTGCCTCTCCATGATTCCGTCCAGATGCCCAGGCCCTTACAGATGCCCAGGCCCTTACAGGTGCCCAGGCCCGCCCAGGTGCCCGGGGCATGACCGCCCAAGCGGCACGCCGTGGTCAAAGAGCCTGATGCCGGTTCAGTGCCGCAGCCGTCCTGGTTCGAAGGCCCCGGCTATCACCTTTTCACGCATGCGGTCGAGCAGGGCAAGGGCCGAGGTCTCGCCATTGGCGCGCAGCATTTCGCCGAACGCGGTTTCAAGGGCCGCCTCGGCGATGATTTCCGGCTCGATTCCGGCCGAAAGCCCTTCCGCCCAGGCCTCGCTGTGGCTTTCCACGGCAGTCAGGCGCTTTTCTTCCCTGACCAGCGCGTCGATGTCGTTGACGCCATGTTCCATTGCGATGTCCACCCTTTTCAAGCGGCGATCCGGCAGATGCGGATCAGGCTTGGGCTGTCCCTTTTACACGCAGGTTAAGTAAGTACTTGTAAATACGACATTTCTAGGGTCGTTTCGACAAGGGCTCGTCACGTTTTGCAAACCTGCGTTCGATCCGATTCAAACTTAGCCGATTAGGCCGGCGAGCGGGATGAAAACCTTCAGTTTGAGTTAATTCCACATCCGCGCGGTAACGTTTCGTTAATGCCGTTGCAGAAGTGCAACACAAGGATTGCACTAAGACGCCACCGGACACAAGCAGGGGGTGCCAAGGTCAGTTGCCGTAGCGCGAGGCGATGTCGCGCGACAGCGTCTCGCCTTCCTTCATGTAGCGGCTGATGGCTTCGGTCGCCGAGGCGGTACACTGCGTGTAGGTGCCGCCGAAGGAGCGGTAGCCGCGATTGAAGCTGGCGATGAAGCGGGCGCGCCGCTCCGGGTCCGGATTTTCCGAAGCGATCAGCTTCTCCATCTCGACCCGCCAGCGGTCGCCCTTCTCGCCGCACAGATTACGCAGGAAATGCAGCGACCCAAGCACCTCCGCCAGCCGCATCAGCCCCGGCTCGAACGGCGACTCGGCGGCCAGCGCCGGCCGCGCGCCGATTGCCGTACTGGCGGCGAGGCAAGCTGCAAGGAAAAGCGATGCGCGGATCATAAGTCTATGTGGCCAAACAATTTGTCGGCTGCAAGGCGATTTTGGAGGTTACGCCCCTGCATTCCTGAGCAATTCTTCGGCAACGGCAAACACCGAAGCGGCAAGCGGCAGCGCCGTCATTTCGCCGAGCGTATAGAAGGCGGCGGTCTCGGCGTCGTCGCTGGCTACGGGCTCGCCGCCGACATAGGTGGCGCCGAACACCGTCAGCAGATAGTCGACCGGGTGCCCGTCGCTGCCGCCGTCGATGTGGATTTCCCGAAGTGGGCGGTAGTTGTGAGCCTGCAACCCGGTTTCTTCCAGCAATTCGCGCTGCGCGGCTTGTTGCAGCGTCTCGCCGGCCTCGACCTTGCCGCCTGGAAACGCGTAGAATCCTTGCGAAGGCTGCCGCGCCCGCTTGACCAGCAGCACCGTGTTGCCGCGGACAATGGCGACCGAGACAGCCGGGAGTATCTTGCGCATCTCGTCCATGGATCTCCGATCGTCATTTGCTGCAGCCCGTTGTGGACCGGTCGGCTTGAAGAAGCATTAGCGATTGCGCAACGCCGGTTCCATTGCCACCTTCGCATCCGACCAATTCAACGAGTTTTTAGCTTATGTGCGGACGCTTCGCCTTGACCGCCACGCCGGACCAGACTGCCGCCTTTCTCGGTCTGACGGAGCTGGAGGATTTTCCGGCCCGCTACAACATCGCGCCGACGCAGCCGGTCCTGATGGCGATTGCAGGCTTGCCGCAGGCGTCAGGCTCGAATCTGCCTGACCGGCAGCCGATGCTGGTGCGCTGGGGACTGATTCCAGCCTGGGTGAAGGACACGCGTGAGTTTCCGCTGCTGTTCAACGCCCGCTCGGAGGGAGCAACGGAAAAGGTCTCGTTTCGCACCGCCATGCGCCATCGCCGCGCTTTGGTCCCGGCTTCCGGCTTCTACGAATGGCGTCAATCGGGCGGCAAGAGGGGGCAGCCCTATTGGGTGCGGCCTAAGCATGGCGGGCTTGTCGCCTTCGCCGGGCTGATCGAGACCTATGCCGAGCCGGGCGGTTCGGAGATGGACACCGGCGCCATCCTGACCGTTAACGCCAATGCCGACATCGCCCATATCCATGACCGGATGCCGGTGGTGATGGATCCGCAGGATTTCGCCCGCTGGCTGGATTGCCGCACGCTGGAGCCGCGCGACGTGGCCGACCTGCTCAGACCGGCACTGCTCGATTTCTTCGAGGCTGTTCCGGTTTCCGACCTCGTCAACAAGGTCGCCAACACCGGGCCGGAGATTCAGGGGGGCGTCGTGGGGCCGGAGCCCGGGAAGGCCAGGCGCCAGAAGCCCGGCGCGGACGACAATCAGATGACCTTGTTTTAGCAGTAGCTGCTATTTCCTGGGGCGCTTCAGCGCCTTCATTGCCGGCACCCCATTTACTGGCGACCGGCCGGCCGCACGTCACATCAGGCAGCGCGCGGCGATATGATCTTCTGCACCGGCTTCTTCTTCTTCGCTGTGTGGAGAAGGGCGGCGACGATCGCGGCCGGGCCGATCGCCCGGTATTGGCTGGCGAGCGCCGGTTGCTTGGCACTGCTGGAGTCCTGCTTGGTTCGGGGCATTTTTCTCTTCCCTGGTAACGTCTTCGTGTCCGCGTTTGCTGGTCGAATCCGACCAAATCGTGACATCTGGTGATCTAGCCGGCGAATGTTTCATGACTGTGCCGAGATGTTTAATAAAATGTTTCACTGCGTCATTACCTGTGATCCAGCGACTCTTTTGCCGAAAGTTGCGACTTGACGGCAACACTGGGTGAGGCGATAAAGCCGCTCATGAGAACGTCTTTCGCCATTTGTGGCATTTGCATTATTGGCTAGCTTCGCGCTGGTCCGGACGTTTTCGCCTATCTTCCTTCTAGAGTGGACAAACGCCCCGGCCAGCAGGCTGGTGCCTGATTTGCGTCTCGGCGCAAGTGGGCCCAGCCAAAAAGTAACGCACCGGGAAGGCACGAATGTCTGACGCATCGCAGGGCCTGCGCCTCTACAACACGCTGACGCGGACCAAGGAGGATTTCTTCCCGATCGATCCGCGCAATGTGCGCATGTATGTCTGCGGCCCGACGGTCTACGACTTTGCCCATATCGGCAACGCGCGGCCGGTGATCGTCTTCGACGTGCTGTTCCGTCTGCTGCGCCATCTCTACGGGCAAGCGCACGTCACCTATGTACGCAACATCACGGATGTCGACGACAAGATCAATGACCGCGCACTGCGCGATTTCGGCGGCGAGATTGCCTCGGGAAAGCTGTCGCTGAACGAGGCGATCCGGCGGGTCACCGAAAAAACCGCCGACCAGTTCCACAAGGATGTGGCAACGCTCGGCTGCCTGGAACCGACGGTCGAGCCGCGCGCCACCGAATTCGTCGAGCCGCGCGCCGATGGCAAAGTCGACATGATCTCCTTGATTCAACGGTTGATCGAACGCGGCCATGCCTATGTTGCGGCAGGCGAAGTTCTGTTCGACACGGCCTCGATGCCGGACTACGGCCAATTGTCGAAGCGCAATCTCGACGAACAGCAGGCCGGCGCTCGCGTCGCCGTCGATCCACACAAGAAGAACCCTGGCGATTTCGTGCTGTGGAAGCTGTCCTCGCCGGAAGAGCCGGGCTGGGACAGCCCGTGGGGCAGGGGCCGGCCGGGCTGGCACATCGAGTGCTCGGCGATGTCGGCCGCCTATCTCGGCGAGGTCTTCGACATCCATGGCGGCGGGCTCGACCTGATCTTCCCGCACCACGAGAACGAGATCGCCCAGTCGCGCTGCGCCCACGGCACCGATGTGATGGCAAAAGTGTGGATGCACAACGGCTTCCTGCAGGTCGAGGGGCAGAAGATGTCCAAGAGCTTGGGCAACTTCTACTCGATCAACGAGTTGCTGGAGACCGAGACCTTTGGTGGCCGCAAATGGCCGGGCGAGGTGCTGCGGCTGGCGATGCTGATGACGCATTATCGCGAGCCGATCGACTTTTCCGTGCGCAAGCTGGAAGAGGCGGAAAATACGCTGCGTAAATGGAAGCGGGCGGCGGATATCGCACCGGCGGCGGCAATGCAATTGCCGGTGGAAGTGGTGGAAGCCCTGTCGGACGATCTCGCAACCTATTCTGCGTTCCAGGTGCTGACGCAGTTGGCCGGCGAGGCTGTGGATTTCAATGCTGCCGGTGGCGGTAACGCTGCCGCAGCGGGCAACGATGCTGCCGCTTCGCTGAAGGCGGCGTTGCTGTTCCTTGGCTTCGACGTTACGCCGGCCAAAGTCGATGAAGACGCCATCGCCAGGGCGATCGCCAAACGCCTGACCCTCATCTCTGCTGGAAATTGGGCCGAGGCCGACCGCATCCGCGCCGAATTGCTGGCGCAAGGTATCCAGTTGAAGGACGGCAAGGACCCCGTCACCAGCGCCCGCATCACCACCTGGGAGGTAAAAAGATGATCGATCATCTTGGCATCACCGTTTCCGATTTCGACGCGTCGAAGGCGTTCTATGATAAGGCGATGGCGCCGCTCGGTGCCTCGCTGCTCTACATGGTGCCGCAGGAATATACCGGCGGTGCGAAGGTCGGCGGCTATGGCCGTGACCGGCCGGTGTTCTGGCTGCATCAAGGCAAGGACAAGCCGAAGGACCGCCAGCACGTCGCCTTCACCGCGCGCAGCCGCGCCGAGGTCGATGCCTTCCACGCCGCCGCCATCGCTGCCGGCGGCAAGGACAATGGCGGGCCGGGCCTGCGTCCGCACTATCATGCGAACTACTATGGCGCCTTTGTCTTCGACCCCGACGGCAACAATGTCGAAGCCGTCTGCCATACCCCGGAGTGAAGCAATGAGCCTAGACAACAGACCAGTCTACACAGGCGGTTGCCAGTGCGGCGCCGTGCGCTTCCGTGTCGAAGGCGCGCTGGGTGACGCCTCCGTCTGCCATTGCCGCATGTGCCAGAAGGCAAGCGGCAATTTCTACCTGCCGCTGGTGTCCGTGCGTGGCGCAAAACTCGACTGGACGCGCGGCGAGCCCAAACGCTTCCGCTCCTCCAACGCCGCATGGCGCGGTTTTTGCGCCGATTGCGGCACGCCGCTGACCTTCGAGGCGCCCGACGGCATCGCACTCGCCATCGCCGCCTTCGACGATCCGGAGGAGATCGCGCCGACCATCCAGTGGGGCATCGAAGCAAAACTCCCCTATGTCGATCACATCCACGAATTGCCCGGCGAGGACACGATGGCCGATTTTTCGTCGTCCTCGTATCTCGCCGACCTCGTCTCTTACCAGCACCCCGACCACGACACCGAACAATGGCCGCCGGAGGAAAGATCATGACCGAAACCGTTCGAACCGGCGGCTGCCAGTGCGGCGCCGTGCGTTTCCGCATTCGTGGGGCGCTTGGACGCCCGTCCATCTGCCATTGCCGCATGTGCCAGAAACAGTTCGGTTCCTTCTTCGGCGCGCTGGTGACGGTGCCGAAGGACGGCGTCGAATGGGTGCGCGAGGAGCCGAGCTATTTCCAGTCGTCGGTCAACATCGATCGCGGCTTCTGCGCCCGCTGCGGCACGCCGTTGACCTACAGGCAGCCCGGCGGGCTTGAGATCGCCATCGGCGCTTTTGACGATCGCTCCGACCTCGCACCGCAGATCCAGGTCAACTACGCCGCCCGGCTGCCCTGGGTGGAGAAGATCTTCGACGCGCCGGTCCATGACGATCCCGACTACTACACCCGGCAGGAATCGATCATCTCCTTCCAGCATCCGGATCACGAGACGGCCAACTGGCCGCAGCAGGGCCTGAAATTATGAGCAGTGAACTGCGCACCCTCTATCCGGAGATAGAGGCATACGAGTCCGGCATGCTGGATGTCGGCGACGGCCATCAGGTCTACTGGGAGCGTTCCGGCACCAGGGGTGCCAAGCCGGCCGTATTCCTGCATGGCGGACCGGGCGGCACCATTTCCCCGAAGCACCGGCGGCTGTTCGATCCGAAGCTTTACGATGTCATCCTGTTCGACCAGCGCGGCTGCGGGAAGTCGACGCCAAACGCCTCGCTCGAGGCCAACACCACCTGGCATCTGGTCGCCGATATCGAGCGCCTGCGCGACATGTGCGGCTTCGACAAATGGCTGGTGTTCGGCGGCTCGTGGGGCTCGACACTGGCGCTGGCCTATGCCGAGACGCACCCCGAGCGGGTCAGCGAACTGGTCGTGCGCGGCATCTACACGCTGACGCGCGCGGAACTCGAATGGTATTACCAGTTCGGCGTCTCGGAAATGTTTCCCGACAAATGGGAGCGCTTCCTGGCGCCGATCCCCGAGGCCGAGTTCGGCGACATGATGGCCGCCTATCGCAAGCGGCTGGTCGGCAGCGACCGCAAGGCGCAGGTCGAGGCCGCCCGCGCCTGGAGCCTGTGGGAGGGCGAGACGATCACGCTGTTGCCCGATCCGGAAACCAGCAGCCGGTTTGGCGAAGACGACTACGCCGTCGCCTTCGCCCGAATCGAGAACCATTATTTCGTCCATGCCGGCTGGCTGGAGGAAGGGCAATTGCTGCGTGATGCCTTCAAGTTGAAGGATATCCCCGGCACCATCATTCATGGCCGCTACGACATGCCGTGCCCGGCGCGCTATGCCTGGGCGCTGCACAAGGCGTGGCCGAAGGCGGATTTCCACCTGATCGAGGGTGCCGGCCATGCCTATTCGGAGCCGGGCATCCTCGACCGGCTGATCCGGGCGACGGATCGGTTTGCGGGGAAATGAGCATGGGCCGCGAGCGCCTCTATCTCTTCGACACGACACTGCGTGATGGCCAGCAGACGCCGGGCATCGACTTTTCGGTCGAGGACAAGATTGCCATCGCCGGGCTGCTCGACGGGTTCGGCGTCGACTATGTCGAGGGCGGCTATCCTGGCGCCAATCCGACCGACACCGCTTTCTTCGCCGAGCACCGCACGGCCAGTGCCAAATTCGTCGCCTTCGGCATGACCAAGCGGGCAGGCGTGTCGATCTCGAACGATCCAGGCCTTGCCGCACTGGTCCAGTCGAAGTCGGACGCCATCTGCTTTGTCGCCAAGAGCTGGGACTACCATGTCCGCGTCGCGCTGGGCTGCACCAACGAAGAAAACCTCGAGGCGATCAAGGCCTCGGTCGAGGCGGCGGTTGCTGCCGGGAAGGAAGCACTGGTCGACTGCGAGCATTTCTTCGACGGCTTCAAGGCCCATCCCGATTATGCGCTCGCTTGCGCCAGGACCGCCTACGACGCCGGCGCGCGCTGGGTGGTGCTGTGCGACACCAATGGCGGCACGCAGCCGTCGGAAGTGCGTGCTATCGTCGAGAAGGTCATCGCCTCCGGCATTCCCGGAGACCATCTCGGCATCCATGCCCATGACGACACCGGCCAGGCGGTGGCGAATTCGCTGGCCGCCGTCGAGGCCGGCGTGCGCCAGATCCAGGGCACGCTGAACGGCATCGGCGAGCGCTGCGGCAACGCCAATCTGATCTCGATCGTGCCGACGCTGGCGCTGAAGCCGGCCTTTTCCAACCGTTTTATGACAGGCATCTCGGCCGAAGCATTGGCCGGCATATCGCGCCTTTCCCGCGCCTTCGACGAATTGTTGAACCGTGCGCCGGAAGCGCAGGCGCCCTATGTCGGTGCTTCCGCCTTCGCCACCAAGGCCGGCATCCATGCCTCGGCGCTGGCCAAGGAGCCGGCCACCTACGAGCATGTGCCGCCGGAAGCGGTCGGCAACCGCCGCCGCGTCATGGTCTCGGACCAGGGCGGCAAGGCCAATTTCCTCGCCGAGTTGAAACGGCGCGGCATCGAAATGCCGAAGGACGACCACCGGCTCGATGCGCTAATATCAGTGGTCAAGGAGCGCGAGGCCGAGGGCTATGCCTATGAAGGCGCCGACGCCAGCTTCGAGCTGCTGGCGCGCAAGATGCTGCACGGCCTGCCGGAATTCTTTAGCGTCACCTCGTTCCGCTGCATGGTCGAGCGCCGCTTCGACGCCAACGGCCAGCTGAAGACGGTCTCCGAGGCGATCGTCAAAGTGCTGGTCGACGGCGAGGAGAAGATGTCGGTGGCGGAGGGGCACGGTCCGGTCAACGCGCTCGACATCGCGCTGCGCAAGGATCTCGGAAAATTCCAGAACGAGATCGCCGACCTCGAGCTTGCCGACTTCAAGGTGCGTATCCTCAATGGCGGCACCGAGGCGATCACCCGCGTGCTGATTGAATCGCATGACAGCACCGGCGCCCGCTGGTGGACGGTCGGCGTCTCAGAAAACATCATCGACGCTTCGTTTCAGGCGCTGATGGATTCGATCGTCTACAAGCTGATGAAGAACCGCGAGTTGGCTGGGCTGGTCGCGGCAGAGTAGGATTGAACCATCAGCGAAAGTCCATTGATCCATCAGAACTTTGCGATGGTCTTGGCCCGGCGGCTGGCGCATAGCGTTGGGCCATGGCCACGCAAGCAATTCAGCTCGAAGCAGACTCAAAGGCCCGGCGTGGCTTCCTGCTGGCGCTGGGCGCCTATCTCCTGTGGGGGTTGCTGCCCTTCTATATGAAGGCGGTCGCACACCTGCCGCTGGCCGAAGTCATCGCGCACCGCATCGTCTGGTCAGTGCCGATCGCGGCCGCCGTTTTGATCTGGGCCGGCCGCACGGCGGATTTCAAAGCGGCGTTGCGTTCGCCGCGCATCATTTCTATGGCGGCGCTGACGGCGGCGCTGATTTCGGTCAACTGGGGCATCTATGTCTGGGCGATCGCGGTCGACCGTACCATCGAGACCGCGCTTGGCTACTACATCAACCCGCTTGTCAGCGTCGTTGTCGGCGCGCTGCTGCTCAGCGAACGGCTCAACCGGCTGCAAATCGCGGCGGTGGTGCTGGCGGCCATCGCGGTCGCGGTGCTGACGATCGACGCCGGCAAGCTGCCCTGGGTGTCGCTGGTGCTGGCGTTTTCCTTCGCCGCATACGCCTTCTTCCGCAAGACGCTGCCGATCGGTCCTAGCCAGGGTTTTTTGCTTGAAGTGCTTTTGCTGTCGGTGCCGGCGCTCGGCTACATCATCTATCTCGTCGTCACTGGGCAGGACCATTTCGTCTCCAGTTCGCTGAACGATACCGCGCTGCTGATCGGCTGCGGCCCGGTCACCGCCATACCGCTGCTGCTGTTTGGCTTCGGGGCCAAGCTGCTGCGTCTCTCTACCATCGGCATCATGCAGTA
The DNA here is from genome assembly GCF_055811515.1 of Mesorhizobium sp. WSM4841. Classification (NCBI taxonomy): domain Bacteria; kingdom Pseudomonadati; phylum Pseudomonadota; class Alphaproteobacteria; order Hyphomicrobiales; family Phyllobacteriaceae; genus Mesorhizobium; species Mesorhizobium sp. WSM4841. The sequence goes on along the minus strand of NZ_JBVVQC010000013.1, from coordinate 100,397 downwards.
TATCGCGCCGACCATTGTGTTCCTGATCGCCGTGCTGATTTTCGGCGAACCCTTCGGCAGCATCCAGGCCATCGCCTTCGGCCTGATCTGGACGGCGCTGGCGATCTATTCCTGGTCGATGTTCCGCGGCCGCGAGATCCGGCCGGCAGTGCGTTAGAACGAGGGATTTTCGATGTACGTGCTACACATAGCAAACAAGAATTATTCCTCGTGGTCGCTGCGGCCCTGGGTGCTGATGCGGATATTGGACGTCCCCTTCGAGGAGCGGCTGACACCGTTTCCGACCGGATCGAGCTGGAGGCTCTACCGGCCGTTCTCGCCCAGCGGCCGCGTACCGTGCCTGATTGACGATGGCTGGGCGGTTTGGGATTCGCTCGCCATCGTCGAATATCTGGCCGAGCGCCACGCCGGCGTCTGGCCTGCCGACGCGAAGGCGCGAGCCTGGGCGCGGTCGGCTGCGGCCGAAATGCATTCGAGCTTCACCGCCTTGCGCGGCTCCTGCCCGATGAATTGCGGTGTCCGCGTCGCGCCGGTGCCGATGTCGGATGCGCTGAAGCACGACCTCTTCCGTCTCGGCGATCTCTGGGGCGATGGGCTGCGCCGCTTTGGCGGACCGTTCCTGGCTGGCGATCGCTTCACCGCCGTTGACGCCTTCTTTGCCCCGGTGGCGTTTAGGGTTCAGTCCTACGGACTGTCCTTCGAGGGCGCAGCTGCCACCTATCCGGCGCGATTGCTGGCTCTGCCGGCAATGCGCGAATGGTATGCGGCAGCCCTTGCTGAGACGTGGCGCGAGCCGAACCACGAAGCGGAAGTGCGCGCTGGCGGCACTGTCATCGAGGATCTTCGCGCCACCTTGTAGCGGTTGCTGCTACATCCCGCGCCCCAGACGCCTGACGAACAGATAGACGACCGCCGCGACCGCGAGCGATATCGCCGACGCCACCCAAAAGCCCACCCGCGTGTCGACCAGCGGCAGCCCGCCGACATTCATGCCGAACAGGCCCGAGATGATCGTCATCGGCAACAGCACCGCGGTCATCACCGACAGCATGTAAAGCAACTGGTTCGACTGCGTCGTCAGCTTGGCCATCAGCTCGTCCTGCAAGAGCCTGGCGCGTGCCTGCAATTGCTCGCCGTCGTGATGCAATGTATGGGCGCATGTCGCGAATACCGACGCGCTTGTCGCTTTCCCCTACTCCAATGGCCAGACCCGAGCCACAACGCCGCCGGAAAGATCGTCGACTTACCGGCCGGAGATCTCAATCATCATTGGACCAAGGATGTGATCGCAAGCGCGGATGGACGCAAGCTCTATGTCACCGTCGGCTCCAACAGTAACGTTGGAGAAAACGGCATGGCCGCGGAGAAGAACCGCGCCGCCGTCTTGAAGTGGACCGGTCGACCCGCGGTACCCGGGTCTTCGCGTCAGGGCTGCGCAACCCGAACGGGCTTTCCTGGAGCCCTGAAACTGGCGAGCTTTGGGTCGCCGTGAACGGGCGTGACGAAATCGGCGACGATCTCGTGCCGGATTACATGACCTCGGTTCGTGACGGCGCTTTCTACGGCTGGCCTTACAGCTACTACGGACAGAACGTCGACGAACGCGTCAAGCCGCAGCGCCCCGATCTCGTGGCGAGGGCGGTCAAGCCCGACTATGCGCTGGGTTCCCATACCGCCTCGCTGGGACTGACCTTTTCCAAAGGCGCGTCGCTCGGTCCGGCCTACGGCAACGGCGCCTTCGTCGGCAATAGGGGAATAGGGGAATAGGGGAGTTCATGAGCGGCATTCACTACCTACTCCCCTACTCCCCTATTGCCTTAAAGCTTGTCGATTACCGACTGCACACCTTCGGTCGGTGCGTCGACCGATGATCCGGCGACCATGATGGCGGCGACGATCGCTTCCGGATCGTCGACCACCAGCGGCCTGACCCGCTGCGCGGTATGGATGAAGCCTTCGGCCATCATATGGTCGAGCAGCGCCAGCATCGGATCCCAGAATCCCCCAACGTTGCCGAAGACAATCGGCTTGCGATGATGGCCGAGCTGGCCCCAAGTCATGATCTCGATGATTTCCTCGACCGTGCCGATGCCGCCCGGCAGCGCCACAAAGGCGTCGGATTTCTCGAACATCGTATGCTTGCGCTCGTGCATGTTGTCGGTGATCACGAGCTCGTCGAGCCGGTTAAGCGCGGTTTCGGTGGCCTCCCTGTTGATCAGGAAGCGCGGAATGATGCCCGTCACCTTGCCGCCAGCCCGCAACGCGCCTTCGGCAACGGCTCCCATGATGCCCCTGGTGCCGCCGCCATAGATCAGACGCAGGCCGGACTTGGCGATCGAACGCCCAAGCAGGTGTCCGGCCTTGGCATAGGTTTCATCGCGGCCTGGAGACGAGCCGCAATAGACGCAGATAGATCGAATCGTGTTCATGAGATGATTGGTGATTGGGTCTTTATTCGCGGTCAAGCCCGGGCGGGCTTTTTCTTGCTGGCCCCTTTTTCTTGTCAGTCCCCTTTTTCTTGTCGGTTTGGGCAAAACAGGCTAGACCGGCATTAGGTGGCTAAGGGCAGGGAAATATGACGATTAATCCAATGAAGGCGCTTTTGTTCGCCGTCGGCGGCTCCGTCGCCGCGGCGGGGACCGCCTATGTATCGGGCGCGCTCGACCCGTATCTCAATCGCGCGCCACCGGCGGAAGTGGCATCACTGACGCCGCCGGTGAAGAAGCCGGCCGAGCCGGGGACCGATGGACCGCCTCCGCCCGCGCCGGCCTCAGATGCGATGGCACCGGCAGCGCCGGCCGCGGCCGATGCGATCGCGCCGACCTTCGATATCGTTCGGGTCGAAATCAGGGGCTCTATCGTCGTCGCCGGCAATGCCGCACCCAACGCCAAGGTCGAGATTCTCAACGGTTCGACGGTTCTCGGCTCGACAGTCGCCGGTGCCGATGGCGCTTTTGCCATCGTTCTCGACGATCCGCTGAAACCCGGCGATTACACGATCGCGCTGCGTTCGATGACCGGCAATGTCGTGACCCCCTCTGCGCAGACAGCCGTCGTCTCGATTCCCCAGAGTCCTGCTGGCCAGGTGCTGGCGATGATCGAGGAGCCGGGCAAGCCCTCCGAATTGCTCACCGTTCCTACACCCGGGAAGAAGCCTGAAGGCCCTGCCGGCGACAAGGCGGCCGCTCCGGCTGCCGGGGACCCCGCTGCCGCAGCACCAGCCCCAGGCGCACCGGCTGCCACGGCGCCGGCCACTGTCGAAGCCGTCCCCGCGCCGGCTCCGGACGTGCCGGTCGCACCGGCAACACCAGCTGCAGGGCCAAAGATCATCGTCGAAGCGATCGAGATCGACGGCAACAAGATCTTCGTCGCCGGGCTCGCCGATCCAGGCCGCAAGGTGCGCGCCTATGCCAACGACATCTTGCTCGGCGACGCGAAAACTTCGCCCGACGGCCACTTCCTGGTCGAGGCGACGCGCAACATTCCGGTCGACACCTACACCATCCATGTCGACGCACTCGATGCCGACGGGGTCAAGGTGGTGGCCCGTGCCGCCGTGCCGTTCGAGCGCGAGCCGGGCGAGTCGGTCGCCGCCGTGGCGCCCGCCGAGCAGAAGCCTGCCAAGCCGCCCGCCGCCGCGGACACGACCGCGCCTGCTCCACCTGCCACATCGGCTGAAATTCCCGAGACCGCGGCACCGAAGCTCGAACACGCCGACGGCGCCGTCATCATCCGCCGCCACGACACGCTGTGGCAGATCTCGCGGCGCGTCTATGGCCAAGGCGTGCGCTACTCGACCATCTACCTCGCCAATCAGGATCAGATCAGGAATCCAGACCGCATCTGGCCGGGGCAGGTGTTCAAGGTCCCGGAAAAATCGCAGGAAGGCGAAGCCGCCAACCTCAAGGCGATGGGCGACCAGATGACGACCGCCCCTGCCAAGTCCAACTAGAGGTCCAGCAGAAATCTTTTTTCTTCGTTAGGCTCTCTTGCGGAAAGTTCGTTCATCGTCTATCGCCGATAGACGATGAACGCTCCCTTGACCGAGAAGACCTGTGGCTTCGCCGACAGCCAGTCCGTCGCCGCGAAGCTCGCCGCGCTTTCGCATCCGGCCCGGATCGAGATCCTCCGGCATCTGTCGGCCAGCCGCTCCTGCTGCTGCCGCGAGGTCGTCGACCATCTCGACCTGGCGCAGTCCACCGTTTCGCAGCACCTGAAGATATTGGTCGAGGCCGGGCTGGTCCGCTACGAGCCGGACCGGCAACGCTCGCGCTATGAAGTCGACGGCGATGCGCTCGCCGATGTTTCCGCATCGCTGGCCGCGCTCGTCAATTCGTGCTGCACCGGCCGCTAATCATGATCCCGAATCGAAGGACCGCGTCAGCGAAAAGTGGAAGCCGGTTTCGGAAAAGGTGACGGTCAAGCAGTGAGATATAAGAAAAAGGCGATAAAAATGGCCGAAAAAACCGTTTCCGCTGAATCCGGTTCGACCGTCAAGACATTGCGCAATCTTTGGCCCTATATGTGGCCGGCCGACCGGGCCGACCTCCGGGCGCGGGTGGTGTGGGCGACCGTGCTTCTGGTGGTCGCCAAGCTGACACTGGTTGCCGGCCCCTATTTCTTCAAATGGGCGACCGATGCGCTAGCCGGGGATGCCAAGTCGGTGCCGCCGCTGCCGGCCTTCCTGCTGGCGCCGGTCATGCTGGTCATCGCATACAATGTCGTGCGGCTGGTGCAGCTCGGTTTCAACCAGCTGCGCGACGCGCTGTTTGCCCGCGTCGGACAATATGCGGTGCGCCAGCTCGCCTTCCGCACTTTCATCCACATGCATCAACTGTCGCTGCGCTTCCATCTCGAGCGCCGCACCGGCGGCCTGTCGCGCATCATCGAGCGCGGCACCAAGGGCATCGAGACGATCGTCCGCTTCACCGTGCTCAACACCTTGCCGACCATCCTCGAATTCGCGCTGACGGCCGCCATCTTCGCCGTCACCTATGGCTGGAAATACGTGGCCGTGGTGGCGGTGACGGTCTGGCTCTACATCTGGTTCACCATCAGGGCGAGCGACTGGCGCATCGTCATTCGCCGCGACATGAACGACAGCGACACCGACGCCAGCACCAAGGCGATCGATTCGCTGCTCAATTTCGAGACGGTCAAATATTTCAACAACGAGAGCATGGAAGCCGAGCGCTTCGACCGTTCGATGGCGCGCTACGAGACCGCCGCCACCAGGATATGGACCTCGCTCGGCTGGCTGAACTTCGGCCAGGGCGTCATCTTCGGTCTCGGCACGGTTATCGTGATGTGCCTTTCGGCGCTGGAGGTGCAGGCTGGTACGCAGACGGTTGGCGACTTCGTCTTCATCAACGCCATGCTAATCCAGCTTTCGGTGCCACTCAACTTCATCGGCTTCATCTATCGCGAAATCCGCCAGGGTCTGACCGACATCGAGCAGATGTTCGATCTGCTCGATGTGCCGCAGGAGATCGTCGACAAGCCGGGTGCCAGGCCGCTGGTCGTCGGCGCCGGCAAGGTCGAGTTCCGCGACGTGCAGTTTTCCTACGATCCCAACCGCAAGATCCTGAAAGGCATCAGCTTCGAAGTGCCGGCCGGCAAGACGGTTGCCATTGTCGGGCCGTCGGGCGCCGGCAAGTCGACCATTTCGCGGCTCCTGTTCCGCTTTTACGACATCCAGGGCGGCAAGATTCTGATCGACGGCCAGGACATTCGCGACGTGACGCAGGAGAGCCTGCGCGCGGCGATCGGCATGGTGCCGCAGGACACCGTGCTGTTCAACGACACCATCGCCTACAACATCCGCTACGGCCGCGTCGATGCCAGCGAGGAGGATGTGCACAAGGCGGCAGAACTCGCTCAGATCGGGCCATTCATCGAGCGGCTGCCCGACGGCTACCGTTCGATGGTCGGCGAGCGCGGGCTGAAACTGTCGGGCGGTGAGAAGCAGCGCGTGGCGATCGCCCGCACCATTTTGAAGGCGCCGCCGATCCTGATGCTCGACGAGGCGACCTCGGCTCTCGACAGCCATACCGAACAGGAGATCCAGGCGGCGCTCGACCTCGTCAGTAAGGGCCGCACGACCATCGTCATCGCCCACCGGCTGTCGACGGTGATTTCGGCCGACGAGATCATCGTGCTGCAGGACGGCCAGATCGCCGAGCGTGGCACGCATGCCGCCTTGATGCGCAAGGCCGGTCTGTACGCGTCGATGTGGGACCGCCAGCGTGAGGCAACCGAGGCCGAGGAGCGGCTGCGCATTGCTCGCGAGCGCGACGAGTTCGGCGTCGTCGTCCGCCGCCACCCCTCGGAAGTGTCGTAGCCCTTATGGCCAGCCGGCGCCCGGTGCGGAAGCCTCGATGCTGAGCACCTGGCCGGTGCGGGCATCGCTGATCATGTGTTCGAAGCCGCGCCATTCGGCGGCGACGATGAACAGTGTCTTGCCGTCGGCGCCGCCGAGCATGCAGGCAAAGCAGCCGCGATCGGCATCGACACTCTCGAGCATTGCGCCGCCTTCGCGCACGCGCACGCAGTGCCGGTTGGGCACGTCGGCATACCAGACAGCGCCTTCGGCATCGAGACAGATGCCGTCTGGAAAGCCGTTGCCGAGGTCGGCCCATCGCCGCCGGTTGGCGAGGCTGCCATCGGCGGCGATGTCGAAGGCGGTTAGCCTGTTGGCGTGGGATTCAGCGACGATCAACGTTTTGTTGTCAGGCGTCACCGCCATCCCGTTGGCGAAGGCGATCTTGTCCGCCACCTGCCGCACCGACCCGTCCGGCGCAATCAGCACGATGGTGCCGGGGCCGAAATGCTGGCCGGGAGCCGGCGCCGGCCCACCGCCATTGATGTAGATGTTGCCGCGCCCGTCGACGACGATCTCATTCCAAGGGCTCGTTGAAAAACCCCGCAGATCGGCGTGGGTGGCCAGCGTACCGTCTGCTTCTTGCCGCAGCACCAACCCCTCACGCCCGCAGACGACGACCAGGCGACCGTCCGGCAGCCAGTCGATCGAATAGGGCAGGGTGGCCGGCACAGTGAGCATGACCTCACTGTTGCCGTCGGCATCGACGGCGATGATCTGGCCGGTTCCCCAGTTGCAGAACCAAAGCCTGCCATCATGCCAGCGCGGCGACTCGCCGAACGCCAGACCGTTCATCACGACATTTGCTTCTTTGGCTGCTAATTTCTGCGACGGCATTGCGGGCTCCCAGGTTTCGTGCCGTAGGCGCCCCACTCGGCCGATATAAAGCGCCTCTCACCAAGGACGGGCGAGGATGCCGCGCGCCGACAACTGCGACGGTTTTTCGCAAAGGTCGGATCGGTTCCAATATGCGTGAACCGGATACGTGCCCCAACGCAACCGCCGCCGAACCGGCTTTCGCTCATTGTTGCGTTGCGGCCACAGGGTGTTTCCGCTATTGAGGCCGGACCTGAAACTAGGCTGTTTCCATTCCATGGACCTCGTCGACACGATCAAGAAAACGTTCGTTCCGATCCATCGCGAAGGCTATCCGTTTATCGCCGCCTTCGCAGCGGTGACGCTTTTCCTCGGCTATTTCTCTTCGATCCTGTTTTGGGTCTGCCTGATCCTGACGGCCTGGTGCGTCTATTTCTTCCGCGACCCCGAGCGCGTCACGCCTGTCGATGACCGGCTGGTGGTGAGCCCGGCCGACGGCATCATCACGGCGGTCGGTCCGGCCGTGCCGCCGCGCGAACTTGGCCTCGGCGGCGGCGAGATGACCCGCATCTCGGTGTTCATGGACGTCTTTTCCTGCCACGTGAACCGGGCGCCGGTGCGCGGCCGCATCACAAGGATCGAGCATCGGCCGGGCCAGTTCCTCAACGCCGCACTCGACAAGGCGAGCGCCGACAACGAGCGCAACGGCCTGGTCATCGACAGCCCCAACGGCACGGTGGCCGCGGTGCAGATCGCCGGCCTGGTGGCGCGGCGCATCGTCTGCTGGGCCGAGACCGGCGGCACGATCGGCATCGGCGAGCGCTTTGGGCTGATCCGCTTCGGCTCGCGCGTCGACGTATTCCTGCCGTCGGCCGCAACGCCGCGTGTCGCCGTCGGCCAGACCGCGGTCGGTGGTGAAACCATACTGGCCGAATTCGGCGGCATTGCCGCAACGCCGCTCGTGCGGGTGTCCTGAGCCGTGGGCGCGCCGTTCAAGAAATTCGAGGCGCATGGCAGCGGCGGTCCGCGAATCCATGAAATCCCGATGCGCATGGTGCTGCCCAATCTCGTCACCGTGCTCGCCATCTGCGCCGGCCTGTCCGGCATCCGCTTCGGCTTCGAAGGCCGTTTCGAGCCGGCAGTGGTGATGGTGCTGCTCGCCGCCTTCCTCGACGGCATCGATGGCCGCCTGGCGCGGATGCTGAAGGCGACGTCCAAATTCGGCGCGCAGATGGATTCGCTGGCCGACATCGTCAATTTCGGCGTAGCACCTGCGCTGGTGCTCTACGCCTTCCTGCTCGACCAAGCCGGCTCGCCGGGCTGGATTGCCGCGCTCCTGTTCACCATCGCCTGCGGGCTGAGACTCGCTCGCTTCAACGTGCTCGACGAAGAAACAGATCGCCCGCAGTGGCAAACCGAGTATTTCGTCGGCGTGCCGGCGCCGGCGGGTGCAGTGCTGGTGATGCTGCCGCTTTATCTGTACTTCCTGCGGCTTGGCGTGGAGCCGTCCCGCCCTGCCGCCTTCGTCGCCGCCGGCTTCACCGTTCTGGTCGCCTTCCTGCTGGTCAGCCGGCTGCCGGTCTATTCCGGCAAGAGCCTGAAGGTCCCGGGCGACAAGGTGCTGCCGATCATCCTCGGCGTCGTCCTCCATATCCTGCTTTTGATGACCTACCCCTGGTACACGCTGACAGCGTCGGTCGCCGGCTATCTGCTGTTCCTGCCGTTCAGCGTACGCGCCTATTCCAGGCGCGCCAAGCGCGAAGGCGAGAAGGTGCCGCCTTCAGACATCGGCTGACAGGCCTGTCGCCAATTCGCTCCGACGGTCACCTCAAGCATTTGCAGCCAAGTGGAACCACTTGGCGTCGCAGAAATGCGGCTAAAACAAATAGATAGAGCGGGATGCCCAGTTCAATTCGGACGCATCCCGCTCTAGCGGGAACCTGCCGGGCATCTTGACCGTTTTGTTTCAGCGAGGCGAGCGACCTCGCGAAGCGCCTTGCTACCAATCTCTCAAGTTGCTGTGCCAGGCGCAGGAGTTGAAGAAGAGTGAGGAGAAATGGCTGTCGTCCTCATTGGTGCGTTGCTCATTGTCGCTGGCGTTGTGTACATGGCTGGCGCAGCCCTATGGCGCGGGCGGCTCAGCGAACCGGCACCTGTTCGCACGGCGGCGGATAGCTCGACGCCAAATCTCGTAACGCCAGGCCCAACACTTGAGCCGCGGCGGCGCGGCCTCGGTTTCCTCGGCCTGTCGCAGAACTGGCCGGGCCTGCTGATGATGGCGGTCGGGTTCATCCTGCTGTTGTCAGTGGTGGTCCTCTAAGCGCTAAGCTGCCGCGCTGAGCCCCAGCCGGTCAATCGCCAGCTTGCGGGTCGAGACATAGTCGGTCTTGCCTGAACCCAGCACCGGGATTTCCTCCACCTTGACGATGTCGTTCGGCACCATCAAATCGGCGGCACCGGCTTGTCTGCCAAATTTGCGCAATTCATCGGGGTCGGCGTCATCAGCGGTGGTGACCAGCACGATGCGCTCGCCGCGGCGCCTGTCCGGCACCGCCACCACAGCGTGGTGCTCTTCCGGCCATAGCGACTGCACCAGCATCTCAACTGCGCCCAGCGACACCATCTCGCCGGCGATCTTGGCGAAGCGCTTGGCCCGGCCGCGAATGGTGATGAAGCCTTCGCGGTCGACCGAAACGATGTCGCCGCTATCGTGCCAGCCGTCGAGCGGCTGCAATTCGCCGGGCCTATCTGATGTCATGTAGCCCATCATCAAATTCGGCCCGTCGAGCCACAACCGTCCGGCGCCGCTAATGCCCTCGACCGGCTCGAGCTTCATGCGCATGGCCGGCAACAGCCGCCCGACCGTGCCGTCGCGGCCGTGGATGGCGGTATTGACGGCAACGACTGGTGACGCCTCGGTCAGGCCGAAACCCTCAATGATCTCGGCCTGAAAACGCTCTCGGTAGACGCGGCGTGTCTCCGGTTTCACAGCCTCGGCGCCGGCGACGATGAAGCGCAGGCTGGAAAAGTCGCCGTCCTTGGCGGTGCGCGCATAGTTGGCGAGGAACGTGTCGGTGCCGAACATGACGGTCGGCCTTGCCTTGCGTGCGACCTCGGGGATCAGCTTGTAGTGGAGCGGCGAGGGATAGAGAAATAGTTTCACTCCGGTGACCAGCGGCAGGATGGTGCCGCCGGTGAGCCCGAACGAGTGGAACACCGGCAGCACGTTGAGCAGGATATCGGCCGGTGAGATGGTGATGCGGGCTTCGGCCTGCATGGCGTTGACGAGAAGGTTCCTGTGCGACAGCACCACCGCCTTGGGCGTGCCTTCCGAGCCTGAAGTGAACAGGATCACCCCTGGCTTGGCGGCATTCTGCCGCTGTAGCGGCCAGCGCCACAGCAAGGCGGCAGCGAGCTTGTCCAGTACGGTTACGCTGGCCCGCACATCCTCCAGCCACAACAGCTTGGCGCCGCCTTCTTCTACCGCCGCGACGATGTCAGCGAGGCTGGCCTTGTCGACAAAGGCGCGCGACGAGACCACGGTGCGGATCTCCGCCGTGCGCACGGCGGCGGTCACGCTGGCCGGGCCTGCGGTGTAGTTGATCATCGCCGCCACCCGGCTCGCCGACAACAGGCCAATGAGCGACAGCACGACGCCATTGGCGTTGGGCAGCAGCAGTCCAACCGCTTCGCCCGGCGCCGTCACCGCCTCGAAGCGGCGGCCCAGCACACGTGCGCCGATGAACAGTTTTCTGTAGTTCAGCGTGCCGCTGACCACGTCTTCGACGATAGGATGCGAGGCGCCGACACGGTCGGCGGCGTCGCGTATGGCGAGGAACAGGCCGCGGTTAAGATCGCTGCCGAAAAGGCGGGCTTCAGCGACACGGTCGAACAGCGCATTGGTGTTCGAGGACTGTTCAGGATTTCGTGCCACCAGCTCGGCGATGGTCATTGGCTCCAGCACACTGATCGACAGAAGGGGAAACCAGCGCCGGGGCGCCTTGTCTGCCGGCGTCAGCGATACCGGCAGAGTGCGCGCACCGGCGACGAAGATCGGCACGATGCGGGCGTCGGCCTGCATGGCGATGCGGGTGACGGCGCGAAACAGGCGAAATGTCTTGATATCAGGCTCGACCGCATCCGGCAGATAGACGGCAAGGCGGCCCTTGCCCTTCAGCACCCGCACCAGCCGGCGGCTGACGAAGACATGCTCGGCGTTGAAAGCGATGGTGCGGCCAAGCTCGCGCCATGGTTCGAGCCAGGGCGATCGCGCCGAGACCTCGTCGAGGATGTGCAGGGTGTCTTCCGGCAGCAGTGACAGCATCAGCGCCGGTTCGAGACGCGACTGGTGCGAAATGACGTAAATGACCGGGGCGGCTGTTCTGCGGGCGATCTTGATACGATCATCGGCGACCCGGTAGGCGAGCTTGAACGGCACGTAGAGCAGCGCCTGGGTGAAGCGCAGGCCGAGGCGGAATTTTTCCACCACGGCGATCAGCAGCCAGGCCGCGACGAGGCCCGCAAGCAGCGCCAGTGTCAGGGTCATGCCGCGTCTCTCCCAACGGATTCTCACGTCGCGGCTCTTTCCTGGCCGCTTCAATGAGAACCTAGACGAAGTGGGCTCAACGTCAATGCTGCTCGACCAGGGCTGGCTGCAGGCCTGTTACGCTTCACCGTCGCTAATATGACTTGCGGGATGAGCGTGGAACTGAACGGCGCCCTTCAAGCCGCTTTCAACCTCCCGCTGATGAAACGGAATTCCTGTGTCTTGCCGCCATAGCCATAGGCGGCGGGCGGCACTTCGTGCACGAAGGCGTAGCTTTCTTCGTGCATCTCACCCAGCATGCGGCCAAAGGCGGCGAAGATCGCCTTGAGATAGGCTTCCAATTCGAGCTTGGTGTTGGTGCCGTCGACCACCTTGATGTCGAGCCAGAAGGTCTTGGCGCCGTGCTCGGCCAGCGACTTGCCGCTGGCGAACCAATGCTGCGGGTCGAGATAGGATATGGCGACCGCGGTGATGGTCGGATCCTTTCGCAGATGCATTGCGGTCAGTTCGGTCACTTCCCTGGCGATGGTGGCGGACAGAGCGGCATCGGGCCTGCCGGTGACGCTGACATTGATGATCGGCATAATTTTTCTCCTCGGGTTACGCGGCATCTCTTCGCCGTCAGAAATCTTTGCCATCGCTCTTTCATTATGAAAATCAAATTGTTTTTGGCAGACACTTTGATATTATCGAATTATGCGAATGCTCGACCCCGATCTCCTCAAAACCTTTCTCGCCTTCGTCGATGGCGGCTCGCTGGCGCAGGCGGCGTCAGTTGTCGGCCGCTCGGCGTCGGCGGTGACCACGCAGATGCAGCGGCTTGAGGATATTGTCGGCGAACCGCTTCTGGTGCCGCAGGGGCGGGGCCGCGTCCTGACGCCGGCCGGGGAGGATCTGGTCGGCCACGCACGGCGTATCCTGGCAGTGCATCGCGCGGCGTGGCTGGCCCTCAAGGGCGTGCGAGCCGATGGGCGCGTGGCCATAGGCACGACACAAGATTTCGCCGACAGCGGCCTGCCGGATTTGCTCAGGGCCTTCGCCGTGAGTCATCCACGCGTCAGGATCGAATTGCGCGTCGGCCGCTCCGCCGAATTGGCGCAGGCGCTGCAATCCGGCACCCTCGATCTGGCGATCGCCATGCGCCAGGCGCCGGCGCCGGACGAAGTCGGCGTGCTCCGCGAGCCGATGGTCTGGCTCTGTTCGCAAAAGGGGCTGGTTTCGCGCCAGGACGAGCTGCCGCTGGCGCTGCTCGATCCGCGTTGCGGCTTTCGTGAAGCAGCGATCGCGGCACTCGACACGACCGGCCGCCGCTACCGCATCGCCGCCGGCAGTGCCAGCCTGGCAGGACTGCGCACAGCGGTGAATGCCGGCATCGCGCTGACGCTGCGGACGGCGCGCTTTGCCCATTCCGGCATCGTCGAGGCACCGCGCGACCTTGGGCTGCCGCCGGTTCCCATCGCCGAGTTCGCCATCCGGCTGCGCCAGGATGCCGAGCCCCCAGCACAGCATCTGGCTGCGCTGTTCAGCGGCAATCTTGCCTTGGCAGGCGCACCAAGCTGATTTCGCAAAAAGAAAAAGCCGACCTTGCGGTCGGCTCTAGGTTAGACGGGCCGAGGGGTTTGGGGGGACTTGGGGTGACCCGTCGAACCCAACAATGCCTGAACCCGATGATGGTTCCATGACTTTACAAATTTATTTCAGGGGCAGTTTTTCTCAGGCAGAGCGCTGCCTCGCCACGTGCCAGTCACGCCCGGCATGGGCGAACACCGCGCAGAGCACGATGGCGCCGCCGATCATACTGGCGGCCGGCGGGACCTCGGCCAGGAACACGAAGGCGAACAGGATCGCGAACGGCACTTCAGCCGAGCCTAGCAGGCCGGATTCGGCTGCCGGGATGAGCCGTGCGCCCTCCGTCCACAGGATCGAGGCCAGCGCGAACGACATGCCGAAGGTGACGAGCAGCACTGCGTCTCTGGCCGAAACCGCCAGTGGATCGGTGACGAACCAGCCGAGCACGAACAAAAGGAACGCCGACATCGCTCCGGCCCACACCACAGGCGTGTCGCGGAAAGCGCGCACCATGATCATGTAGAGCGCGCTGCCGATTGTCATCAGCAGCGCCAGCCCGTCGCCGAACAGATGCCCGGTACCGAAGCCGGACCAGACCATGATCGCCACACCGCTGAGCGACACGGCGGCGGCGGCAAGCGTCTGCAGTCGGAAGCGCTCACGGACCAGCATGAAGGCAAGCAGCGCGGTGACGAAGGGCGCGGTGGCGTAGATGATCGCGACGTTGGCGACGAAGGTGAATTTGAACGCTGAGATGAAGGCGATGCTGGCCAGCGCGCCCTCGATCGCCAGCAGCCAGCCGCGCCACCCGAGACGCAGGCTTTCACGCCTGCCGGAGCGGCGGCGGCGCCAAAGCACATAGAGGGTGATCAGGATCGAGCCGACGAAGCCGCGCCAGCAGGTGATGGTGAGCGGGTCGGCATGGATCGACTTGGTCAATACGCCGGTGAGGCCGAACACCGCCGCCGACGCCGAAACCAGGATGATGCCAAGGGTGCGCTCGGCGGCGGTGTCAGTGGTGGCTGGCATGCTTAGGGATCCCGTCATGTCACCAGACTATGCTGCCTTGTCCTGACATCGTACTGTCAGCAGCGGTTGGCGCATCCTACAGCCGCTTGTGGAAATGTTCGTTGCCGATGATCAGCAGGCCGGCCCCAAAGATCAGCGCCGCGCCAAGAAACACTTCGCGGCGCGGTGGCCCTGCTGGTCGACCGTTTTTTCTGCTAATGACGCAGCAATGTCTGGACAGCTTGTCACTACGGTCCAAACGTCGTGAAATCGAAGTTTTTAGGCCGTATCGGTTCTATTCGAGTATCCTGACGAGCGATAAAGCCGACTGCCGAAAAGGGTTGGACATGGACGCGACCGGACTGAAGGCCATGCAGGCGCCGCTCAAGGAGGCCTATCGCGATGACGCGTCGCGCGCGCTGATCACGCTTCGGGCCAAGGGCTCGATCGACGACCAGTCGATCGCCTGCAAGGTCGAGACCGGCAGGGCGCTCGCCGTTGCCGGGCTGCATCCGGCGACCGGCGGTTCCGGGCTCGAACTGTGCTCGGGCGACATGCTGCTGGAGGCGCTGGTCGCTTGCGCCGGCGTGACGCTGAAGGCGGTGGCGACGGCGCTGGAGTTCAAGCTCGGTGCCGCCACGGTGGAGGCCGAAGGCGATCTCGATTTTCGCGGCACTTTAGGCGTGGCAAAAGATGCGCCGGTTGGCTTCCGCGCCATCCGGTTGAATTTCAACCTCGACAGTGACGAGCCACAAGAGCGCGTCGACACGCTGCTCAAGCTGACCGAACGCTACTGCGTGGTGTTCCAGACCATCAATGCCAGGCCGGAACTGACGGTGAGCGCGCGCCGCTGAAACGCGCGCTGCCAGTTTTATTCACTTTCGCCCTCGTCGGCGAAGGGCGAGGCGCTCGGCACGCACTGCACCGACCAGCCGGCCGGCGTTGGCTGCTTCTGATATTCGGTGACGGCGGAGGTGCACTGTTCGCGGGTGTCAAACGTGCTGGGCAGCACCACCATGCCGCCTTGCGGGCCGGCAATCACCAGATACCAGACCAACGCTACGCTCGGAGCCGCCATGGGATTTCCTCGTTTGTTGTGGGAGTCGGGCGATCCTATCAACTCTGGGCAATCGACGAAAGCGCGGCCGGGCGCGGTGGTTCGCCACGGCATCACAGCCCGCGTGAATGTCCTACGTCTGTTGGAACGGCTCAGTTTACGGCAAAGCAGTAGAACAGGCCGTCGCCGCCGGTGCTCCTCAGCGCCTCCTGACTGCAGCCGCCGCGTGAGGCGTGCGAGGAATTCCACGATTTGGCGGCGGCCGAATCGTCGAGACCGGTGCGGTCGTGATGGCCCGTCATCGCTGCACCTTCTGCTCCGCTGAGCGTCCAGTCGCCGCAGGTCTGGTCGGCGATTTTCGTCCCGTCGGGCTTGGAGCCGGTCAGCACGTCGTGCCGGTTGGGCTTGTCGCCGCGGCCGTTGATCATTTCGCCCTTTTCGTCGAGCGCCGTCTGCTTGGTGATTGCGTTGGCATCGCTATGCAGCGAAGCGACATCGTCGGCGATCTTGACGCCCTTGGCGTTGAACCACGGTCCCTTGCCGATGCGATCGCGTGCGTCGGTGTCGCTGGTCGAGAGATAGGCGCGCCATGTCTTGCCCGTGATGCCGGCCGCTTCAGCCAGCGAGCCGCAATGCGCATCGGCGCCCGCGAGGCCGCCGAGATCGGCGCCCTTGCCCGAGCCGACGCTAGTGACGAAGAAGCTCATCGTCGCATCCTGTGAGAATGCGACGCCGACGGCTGCTAGCGATGCAGCGGCGGTGACGACAAGCAGTCTGCGCATGGTGGTCCTCCGTTTGGGAAAATTTGGCGTTCCAATAACGTCGGTGGCGGCGCAATTCTTCCGTCAACATGCGCGATGCGTCTACTCCGGCTGCCGGTAGGCGACAAAGCGGCTGTGCTTGGCCTGGAAGATCAGCCCGGTTTCCCTAAGCGCAGGGCTGGCCAGCGGCACGATGCGTTTGGCGATCTCTGAAGGATGCGGCAGCGTCTCCGGATCCTCGCCGGGCACCGCCTGCGCCCGCATGGCGGTGCGGGTGGCGCCGGGGTCGGCGGCATTGACCCTGAGGGCCAAGTTTTCTGTCTCATGCGCCCAGGAACGCATCATCGTCTCAACCGCCGCCTTCGACGCCGCATAGGGCGCCCAGAAGGCCCGCGCCGAATGGGCGGCGTTGGAGGAAAGCACGATGGCGCGGCCGGCATCGGAGAGCCTGAGCAACGGATCGACCGAGCGGATCAGCCGCCATGTCGAGGTGACGTTGATGGTCATCACCTTTTCGAAGGTTTTGGCCTCGACATGGCCGATCGGCGAGATGACGCCGAGCACGGCCGCATTGGCGACCAGGATGTCGAGCTTGCCCCATCGCTCGTGGATGGCGCCGCCCAGCCGGTCGATGCCGGCCATGTCGGCAAGGTCGAGCGGCACAAGTGTAGCTTGTCCGCCCGCCGCCTTGATCTGGTCGTCGAGTTCTTCCAGCCCGCCGACGGTGCGGGCAACCGCGATGACATGCGCTCCGGCAGCGGCAAGTTCCAGGGCGATGAAGTAGCCGATGCCGCGCGAGGCACCGGTGACGACCGCGACGCGGCCGGAAAGGTCGAGGGCAGGGGTCACCGGGCAGCTCCGAAGGTTAGCGCTCTATGATGTCCGGCAGGACAGAGGGGGCGCGACACAGCAATCGCGACGAAATTTGCAAACCGGCGAAATTCGCGGGTTGCAGCAAGACCTACGAACCTCCTGCCGCCAAGAGCGACAGCGTGCGCACATTGTCCGAACCTTCGAAGTCGGCAAGCCGGGTCGGATATTGCCCGGTGAAGCAGGCGTCGCAGAATTGCGGCTGCTCATTGTCGCGGCCGGCCTCACCGACGGCGCGGTAGAGCCCGTCGATCGACAGGAAACCGAGTGAATCGACGCGGATGAACTCGGCCATCTCTTCCACCGACATGCGCGACGCAAGCAGCTTCGACTTCTCCGGCGTATCGACGCCATAGAAGCACGAAGCGCGCGTCGGCGGCGAGGCGATGCGCATGTGCACTTCCTTGGCGCCGGCATCGCGCACCATCTGCACGATCTTCTGGCTGGTGGTGCCGCGCACGATCGAATCGTCGACCAGCACCACGCGCTTGCCTTCGATCATGCGGCGGTTGGCATTGTGCTTGAGCTTGACACCCATGTGGCGGATCGAATCGCCAGGCTGGATGAAGGTACGGCCGACATAGTGATTGCGGATGATGCCGAGCTCGAACGGGATGCCCGCGGCTTGCGAAAAGCCGATCGCCGCCGGAGTGCCGCTGTCCGGCACCGGCACGACAATGTCGGCCTCGACCGGGCTTTCCAGCGCCAGCTCGGCGCCGATGCGCTTGCGAACTTCGTAGACGTTGCGGCCTTCGACCGACGAATCCGGACGCGCGAAATAAACATATTCGAAGATGCAGAAGCGGGTCTTCTGCGGCTCGAACGGAAACAGGCTCTCGATACCCTTGGCTGTGACGACGACCATCTCGCCGGGCTTCAGGTCGCGCACGAAACGCGCGCCGATGATGTCGAGCGCGCAGGTTTCGGAAGCCAGGATCCAGGCGCCGTCGAGATCGCCGAGCACCAGCGGCCGGATGCCGAGCGGATCGCGGCAGCCGATCATCTTCTTTGAAGTCATCGCCACCAGCGAGAAGGCGCCTTCGACCTGGCGCACCGCATCGATGAAGCGCGAGTTGAGATCGCGTTCCCTGCTGGTAGCGACCAGATGCAGCAGCGTCTCGGTGTCGGAGGTCGATGAGAAGATCGCGCCCTGTTTCTGCAGCGCGCGCTGCACGGTCATGGCGTTGGTGAGGTTGCCGTTGTGGGCGACGGCGAAGCCGCCATCGGCGAGCTCGGCGAAAAACGGCTGGATGTTGCGCTGGCCGGCGCCGCCTGTGGTGGCGTAGCGCGTGTGGCCGATGGCGCGGTTGCCTTGCAGGCTGTCGATGACGCGCTGCTTGGTGAAGGTGTCGCCGATCAGGCCGACGTGATGTTCGACATGGAACTGGGTGCCGTCATAGGAAACGATACCCGCTGCTTCCTGGCCGCGATGCTGCAATGCATGCAGGCCGAGCGTGACGATAGCCGCGGCGTCCTGCCGGCCAAAAATACCGAACACACCGCATTCGTCATGGAAATGATCGTCAGCTTCGGCGGAAAGCAAGTCGTCTGCGTCTGCCATCTTCAGCTCCGCTAAAGTCGCTATATAGTGTGATGACTGCTCGAGAGCAACGTAGAGTTTGCCGCTTTCACATGATCGTCAGTTTGCCGGCGCCGGATTGGCCGGTGCATTGTCGGCTGGTGGCGCGTTGGTCTCGCTGCCGTCGAGCGCCGGAGCATCGTCGCCGGTTGCCGGTGCGTCCGCCGCGGGTGCGTCCGCCGCCGGAGGTGTCTCGGCTCCGGTCTCGGGTGCCGGCTGATTCGGATTGAGCCTGTTGAGGATCGCGTTTTCCGGATCCTCGGGCAGCAGGCTTTCGAGCTTGGCGCCGATCGATTCGAGCAGCGGCCGCGACTTGGCGTTGGCGACCCAGCCCGGAGCCTTCGGGCCGGCCAGCCAGTTGAAGAACAGTAGGGCCACCGCGACGACCAGGATGCCGCGCGCCGCGCCATACAGGAAACCGAGCGTGCGGTCGAGCGCGCCGACCCTGGAATCTATGATCCAGTCGGCGAGTCTCATGGTGATGACGGAGACGACGATCAGCGCGACGATGAAGACGATGCCGGCGGCCACCACCATGGCAATCTTCTCATTGTCGACATAGGGCTGAACGTAAGGCAGGACCGGTTGGTAGAAGAAGAACGCCGCAGCCGCCGCCGCTATCCAGGAGACGACGGAGAGGATCTCGCGCGAAAAGCCGCGAACCATGGCGAGCATCGCCGAGACCAAGGTGAAGCCGACGAGAATTCCGTCAAGCAGCGTAATCGGCATGTCTTTTGCCCCACTTCATGAGCCGCGTCACTCTTGCTCGTCGGCGCGGCTGCGCCGTGAGCCGGCTATGCGCGCCACGAGATCGGCAAGCTCGGTGGGCTGGAAAGCGCCGGCCCCTATCCCGCCGGCAAGTTCCTCGCTGCCCAAGGGCAGAACCGCGCTTCCAAAACCCAGCTTTTCGGCTTCCTTCAGGCGCTGCTGCGCATGCGCAACCGGCCTCACGGCGCCCGAAAGGCTGATTTCGCCGAAATAGACGCAATCGGCGGGAAGGGCAAGACCGGTGAGCGAGGAAACCAGTGCGGCCGCTACCGCCAGATCGGCAGCCGGCTCCGAGATACGGTAGCCGCCGGCGACGTTGAGATAGACGTCATGCGTGCCGAAGCGGACGCCGCAATGGGCTTCGAGAACGGCGAGGATCATCGACAGCCGGGCGCCGTCCCAACCGACGACGGCGCGGCGCGGCGTGCCCAGCGACGACGGCGCCACCAGCGCCTGGATCTCGACCAGCACCGGGCGGGTGCCTTCCATGCCGGCGAAAACCGCGGCGCCCGGCGCCTTCGCATGGCGTTCGCCGAGAAAAAGCTCGGACGGATTTGCGACCTCGCGCAGGCCCATATCAGACATTTCGAAGACGCCGATCTCGTCGGTTGGTCCGAAGCGGTTCTTGACCGTGCGCAGGATGCGGTAGTGGTGGCCGCCTTCGCCCTCGAAATAAAGCACCGCGTCGACCATATGCTCGACGACGCGCGGCCCGGCGATCTGGCCTTCCTTGGTGACGTGGCCGACGAGCACGATCGCCGCGCCTGTGGATTTCGCATAGCGGATCATCGCCTGGGCGGCGGCGCGCACCTGGGTGACGGTGCCGGGAGCCGAATCGGCCATGTCGGTCCACAAGGTCTGGATCGAATCGAGGATCACGAGGTCCGGCCGCTTGCCGTCGGCGATGGTGGCGAGGATGTCCTCGACATTGGTTTCGGCGGCAAGCTCAACCGGGGTCGAGGCGACGCCGAGCCGCTGCGCACGCAGCCTGATCTGGGCAACCGCCTCTTCGCCCGAGACGTAGACGATGCGGTGGCCCTTGGACGCCAGTGCTGCGGCAGCCTGGGTCAACAGCGTCGACTTGCCGATGCCGGGATCTCCGCCGACCAGAAGGGCCGAGCCGCGCACGAAACCGCCGCCGGTGGCGCGGTCGAGTTCGCCGATGCCGGAGACGATACGCGGCGCATCCTCGATATCGCCGGACAAAGTCGTCAGCACCACGGCGCGGCCCTTGCGGGCATTGCGGGTGTTGGCCGGACCCGAGCCGATGCCGCCGGACGTGCCTTCTTCGACCAGCGTATTCCACTCGCCGCAGGCATCGCATTTGCCGGCCCAGCGCTGATGCACCGAACCGCAATTCTGGCAGATGAACTGGATGCGGGATTTAGCCATGGAGCCGCACCCAGTTTTGAATGGTGGCTGACTGGAACTGTCCACGTATCCGAGCGTGGTTTGGAGAGTGTGGATGCAATTCAGTGCTTCTTGGCGTGAGCGCGGACTTCGGCAAGCGCCTCGTCGAGCAACTCAGGATTGGGCGGTAACATCTGCGTGTCGTAGATGGAGATCATACCTTGTGTCTGGCCGGCAAGTTCAGGCAGGCCTTTCCGCGCCTTCTCATCAAATCCGTCAACATAAAACAGGAAATGCTGGCCGGTTAGGACGGGTACACCACATCCTCCCATGATCAGCGTGGTCGTAGAGATCGTACCACTCGCTTCCGGCTTGCCCTTGAACACCTCGATTGTCTCGTAGCGTACGTTAACCAGTATCCGGCCATCGCCCGCGTCGGCTGGGACATCCCCAAGCTTTGTTGAACTAAGCTCCGTGGCTGTCACCCGGCCATGGAACACCAAGGCCGCCTCTGCAAATGCTCGCTGCGGCGTCCAGCCGGCAGGCATGGAACAAGCGGAAGCGATCCCGGGCAAGACAGCCGCGCCTAGGAGCGCGTGAGCAAGAGAGGCCGGAAACCCGAAACGGTTACCCATGTCTACTCAAACCTCTCCGCAATATGATGCTCTTCGGCGAGGTCGGAGAAGCGGGTGAACTCGCCCTGGAAGGCGAGGCTGACCGAGCCGGTCGGTCCGTGGCGCTGCTTGGCGACGATGACCTCGGCCTTGCCGCGCATCTCGTTCATCTCGTGTTCCCATTTGATGTATTCGTCGGTGCCCGGCTTCGGCTCGCGGTTCTTCAGATAATATTCCTCGCGATAGACGAACATCACCACGTCGGCGTCCTGCTCGATCGAGCCCGATTCACGCAGATCCGAAAGCTGCGGGCGTTTGTCGTCACGGCTTTCGACCTGGCGCGACAGCTGCGACAGCGCGATGATCGGCACGGCAAGCTCCTTGGCCAGCGCCTTCAGGCCGGTGGTGATTTCGGTGATCTCCTGCACGCGGTTCTGCGAGGATTTGGCACTCGAACCCTGCATCAGCTGGATATAGTCGATGACGATGACGTCGAGGCCGCGCTGGCGCTTTAAACGACGCGCGCGGGCAGACAACTGAGCAATAGAAATGCCGCCGGTCTGGTCGATGAACAGTGGGATCTTCTGCATGGTCTGCGAACAGGCGACTAGCTTTTCGAAGTCCATCTCGCTGATCTCGCCGCGACGGATTTTTGACGACGGGATTTCGGTCTGCTCGGAAATGATGCGGGTGGCGAGCTGTTCCGATGACATTTCGAGCGAGAAGAAGCCGACGACGCCGCCATTGGCCGCCTTGAACGAGCCGTCGGCCTGTTGCGCCGGCACATAGGCCTCGGCGATGTTGAAGGCCATGTTGGTGGCAAGCGATGTCTTGCCCATGCCGGGGCGGCCGGCGATGATGATCAGATCGGACGGCTGCAGGCCGCCCATCCGGCGGTCGAGATCGCGCAGGCCAGTGGCGACGCCCGACAGGTGCCCGTCGCGCATATAGGCGGCGTTGGCCATGTCGACGGCGGTTTTGACCGCGTCGGTGAAGCTCTCGAAGCCGCCATCATAGCGGCCGGTTTCGGCCAGTTCGAACAGGCGCCGCTCGGCATCCTCAATCTGCTCGGACGGCGACATGTCGACCGGCGCATCATAGGCGATGTTGACCATGTCTTCGCCGACGGTGATCAGCGCGCGTCGTGTGGCCAGATCATAGATGGCGCGGCCGTAGTCGGCGGCGTTGACGACGGTGACCGCCTCAACGGCCAGCCGCACGACATATTGCGCGACCGTCATGTCGCCGACCTTCTCGTCGGCCGGCAGGAAGGTCTTCAGCGTGATCGGAGTCGCTATCTTGCCCATACGGATGAGCTCGGCGGCTACTTCAAAGATCTTGCGATGCAGTGGCTCGTAGAAATGGCCGGATTTCAGGAAGTCCGAGACGCGGTAGAAGGCGTCGTTGTTGACGAGGATGGCGCCGAGCAGCGCCTGCTCGGCCTCTATGTTGTTCGGCGCCTCCCGATAGAGTGGTGTTTCCGCCACGCCGAATTTTCGCGCTGCCTCTGCCATGATGTCCCCGATTTCGATCCCGGTCTTTCGATATCAGAACGGGATAAGTCGGTGATGACATATCTGCATCAGTCCCCGTCCAATCAGCTTTGGTGCCCGCGATTCACAGCCGAGGTTTTTCGGTGGAAAGAATCTTGATTGACTCGAATCAAGACGGCGAGCTTAGCCGTTCTCGGGCGAGAACAAAACAGGAAAATAGCTGCCAATCACTCCGGCAGCGCGTCGCCCCAGCCCAGCCGCCGGGCGGCCTTGAACACATCGCCGTCGCGCTTGGTGAACAGTTTCTCATCGGCACTGCCGTCCTTTTCGCAAAGTTTCAGCAGGACCTTGCCGGAGCCTGATTTCGGCGGTGCGATCACACGCGCCTGCGGTGGGGCAACAGCTTGGCGGGAGGCGGCGAGATAGATGAATTTCTCGTCCTCCCATGGCACGTCGGCGTCTTTGGCCAGCCGGTGCAGGCGCGAACGCGCGACGCGCTGCGAAAAATGGCACCAGTCGGGCGGCACGAGCGGGCAGGGCTCCTCATGCGGGCAAGGCGCAAGCACATGCGCTCCCGCCTCGATCAGTTGCCGGCGCACGGCAAGAATGCGCTGCCATCCGGCCGGCGTGCCCGGCTCGACGACCAGCAGCGTGTCGTCGGTCAGGTGCCAGAGCCGGTCGATGAGTTTTGGCAGCGACGCCGGTCCGATCTCGTCCAGCACATAGGCGCAGGTGACCAGCTCGGCCGGCTTGAGATCGGCAAGGTCGATGGTGACATCGCCGGCCAGCCAGGCGATCCTGGCCGTCATCGCCTCAGTGGCAAGCGCCTCGCCGACCCGGCGCACCGCGGCGCTCGCCTCGATCAGCACCGCCTGCTCGAGGTCGGGCCAGAGATCGAGCGCAGCCCAAAGCACGGTACCAGGGCCGGCGCCGACATCGAGCAGGCTTTTGGGCGCATAATCGGGCCTTGGTTCGCTGACCGCATCGAGGCTGGCATGGACGGCGGCATAGGTTGCCGGCAGCCGCGTCGCCAGATAGGCCTTGACCGCCATCTCCTCGGCCATGTGCAGGCGCCCGTCGCGCAGTTCGGCGCGGTAGCGGTCCGACAGCGTTTTTGCCGCTTGCTTCAGCGTCGGCAGCGGCACTTTTTCGAGGAGGCGCTCGACGCCCTGTCGAAGCGGGATAGGCAGTTCCATAGCTCAGGCACCCCGAGGTGCGAGCAGGATGACCGAAGCGCCAACGATGCAGAGCGCGGAACCGGCGAGGTCCCAACGGTCGGGGCGAACGCCTTCCACCAGCCACAGCCATCCGAGCGAGGCGGCGATGTAAATGCCGCCATAGGCAGCATAGGCGCGGCCCGCCGCGCTGATGTCTACCAGCGCCAGCAGGAAGCCGAACAAAGCGAGCGAGACCAGGCCCGGCGCCAGCCACAACGGTGACTTTTCCAGCCGCCACCACGCCCAGATCGAAAAGCAGCCGGCGATCTCGGCAAGGGCAGCAACGATGTAGATGAGATAGGTCATGAAAAAAGGTCTCGCGGCGGCGACGAGACCTTTTTCAGCGTGCGGGCCGGCAATGGCAAGCGGCAATGGCGTGATCGTCGACAGTCTATTCCGTATCAGCCACCTTGCGGCGCCGCGCGGGCTTGGCGGCAGGGGCTTTTGGGCGATGTCCCATGTCGCGCATCTCCAGCGCCTTCTCGCATTTAGCCATATAGTCGCGAGACATCGGCAGCGTGTCGTTCTTCTTGGCAATCTGGATCTGGAAGATCACCAGATCCTGCCAGCGGAAGGCTGCTTCCGAGGCCCCCAGGTAGAACTCCCACATGCGGCAGAAACGCTCGTCATAGATCGCCTTGGCCCTGTCGCGATTGGCGGCGAAGCGCTCGCTCCAATGCCTCAGCGTCTCGGCATAATGTAGCCGCAGGATTTCGATGTCGGTGACGATGAGGCCCGACTTTTCGATCGCAGGCATTACTTCAGAGAGCGAGGGTATGTAGCCGCCGGGAAAGATGTATTTGCGGATGAAGGCGCTGGTTGCCCACGGCGCGCCGGAGCGGCCGATCGTGTGCAGCAGCATGACGCCGTCCGGCTTCAAAAGCGTCGCCGATTTGTCGACGAAGGTGCGGTAGTGGTTGACGCCGACATGCTCGAACATGCCGACCGAGACGATGCGGTCGAAGCGCTCGTTGAGCTCGCGATAATCCCTCACTTCGAAATGCACGCGGTTTTCCAGCCCCTGCGCATGGGCGCGGTCGGTGGCGACGCCATGCTGTTCGGTCGACAACGTCACACCTTGCACGTCGACGTCGAAGGACTTGGCGAGATAGATGCCGAGCCCGCCCCAGCCGGAGCCGATGTCGAGCACCGTCTGGCCGGCCTTCAGCCTGAGCTTGGCGGCGATGTGGCGCTTCTTGGCGGCCTGGGCCTCATCGAGCGTCATGTCCGGTTGCTCGAAATAGGCGCAGGAATACTGCATGTCCTCGTCGAGGAAGAGCCGGTAGAGGTCGCCCGACAAATCATAGTGGCGCTGCACGTTACGGCGCGCGCGCGCCGCCGTGTTGATCTGCTGCAGGCGGCGGAAGGCGTGGCGCAGGCCCTCGATCGCCTTCGACCAGGTGGCGTCGATGCCGCCGCTACCCATGTTCTGGAAGGCGATGCGCATCACCCCCAGCACGCCGCCCTCGAGTATGTCGAGTTCACCGTCCATATAGGCTTCCGGCACCGCCAGCATCGGATCGAAGGTGATGGCGCGCTCGGCATGCGCGGTCTTGATGTGCATGTGCACCAGATCGCCGCTGCCGTCGCCGAAGATCACCGAGAGGCCTTTCGGTCCGGTGACTTTGAGATTGCCGGTGCGCACCAGGCGGTCGAGAATGCGTTTCAGCAGAATATTCATGACCAATGTCCCCTCTCGGTCAGACACGCTGTCTTGGCGCATGACCCCGAAAATCGAAATCGATTTTCGGAAAGGATCATGCGCCAAACCAAAGTTCTACAGAATCCTTTCCGCGTCCAAAGGACGCGCGGCGCTGTAGTCTGCCTCAACATATAGGGGTTCGAAAAGTTCCTTTTGGCACAAAAATGCCCAGGCGAGGGGCCCGGGCATTGGTCCAGAAATGATTGGAAGCCGACGAAACGTTTTAAAGCGCCGCTCTGACGCTTGTGACGTGCAATCAGCCGTTGTCTTCGCCGCCTTCGAACTCGGCATTGGGGTCGAAGAAGTTGTCCGGGCGGGCATTGTCGTTGATGTCTTCGCCATAGATGGCTTCGGCGGTGGTCAGCGTCTCGCCCTTGGCCTGGCGCTCGGCTTCGTCGGCCGTGCGGGCGATGTTTAGCGTGATGGTGACCTCGACTTCCGGATGCAGCGCGATCGCCACATTGGTAAGGCCGATGGTCTTGATCGGCTGGTTGAGCAGGATCTGGTTGCGGTTGACCGAGAAACCTTCCGCCGTCAGCAACTCGGCGATGTCGCGGGTCGACACCGAGCCGTAGAGCTGGCCGGTTTCGCCGGCCGAACGCACCGCGATGAAGCTCTTGCCGTCGAGCTTTTCCGAAATCTGCATGGCCTCGGACTTGCGCTCGAGGTTGCGGGCTTCGAGCTGGGCGCGCTGGCCTTCGAATTTCTTCTTGTTGGCTTCGTTGGCGCGCAGCGCCTTGCCCTGCGGCAGCAGGAAGTTGCGGGCGAATCCATCCTTGACCTTGACGGTATCGCCCATCTGACCGAGGCGGGAAACGCGCTCGAGAAGAATGACGTCCATGGTTTTGTTCCTTCGTTTGGGCGCCAAATCGCTGGCATCGACGCCGAATTGTTTGGAACAGGTCAGGAAGCTGAGGGCGTCGCCGCCTGTGTCGCTGTCCTGCCTGTCGCGGCAGTTAGAGGTCTTCACCTCAACCCGGGATTTGATGGCAACCCCGCGGCGCCCGTCGCCGTGGGAAAAGCGGGCGGCGAACCGCCCGCTGAAAGAGTGCTAGCGAACCACGTAGGGCAGCAGGCCGAGGAAGCGGGCGCGTTTGATCGCCTTGGCGAGCTCGCGCTGCTTCTTCTGGCTGACGGCGGTGATGCGCGACGGCACGATCTTACCGCGCTCGGAAATGTAGCGCTGCAGCAGACGTACGTCCTTGTAGTCGATCTTGGGCGCGTTGGCGCCGGAGAACGGGCAGGTCTTGCGGCGGCGGTGGAACGGGCGCCGGGTCGGGATCTGGTTGATGTCGACCATTATTCTGCACCCCCTTCAACACCTTCGCGCGGACGGCGCGGACCACGTTCTGCACCGGCGTCGCCACCGAAGCTGCGCGGCGGGCGATCGCCACGGTCGCCGCGATCGCGGTCGCCGAACGAGCGCGGGCCGCGGTCACGGTCGCCGAAGCCGCCGCGTTCCGAGCGCTCCTCGCGCTTCTGCATCATCGCCGACGGGCCTTCCTCATGCGCATCGACCTTGATGGTGAGGAAGCGTAGCACATCCTCGGACAGGCCCATCTGACGCTCCATCTCGTTGAGTGCGGCCGGCGGGCAGGTGATGTCCATCAGCGTGTAGTATGCCTTCCGGTTCTTGTTGACCCGGTAGGTGAGGGACTTCAGTCCCCAGTTCTCGACCCGGCCGACGGACCCGCCATTCGCGGAGATGACGCCCTTGTACTGTTCGACAAGCGCATCGACCTGCTGCTGCGAGAGGTCCTGCCGGGCAAGAAACACATGTTCGTAAAGAGCCATATTGTTCTATTGCCTTTCTTCGTTTCTCTCCCGGTTCCCGGCGGCAAAAGCCTCTGCAACTTCTCTGACCCGCCGATCCCTAGGGGGCGGGGAAGAAAGGAGCATGACGAGACGGTCGAGAGCGGAGACACGGGAGGCGGAAGCGCTTCTGGCTCCACACGAAGGTTTCGAAAAAACCTCCGGCCCTCCGTTCAGCCCCCAGCAAGGACCGGCAGATTGCGGGCGTCTATACAGGAATTTGGCCGCAAGGCAAGGGCGAGCCGAAAATCCGCCGCCGCGAGGGCGACATGTCGCGGCATCTTCAGCTTGTATGCGGAACGAGCTTCTTCACCGTTTCCGGGAAGAAATCGGGCGCTGCGCGGCGCTTGCCGAACATCATGTCGTATTGCAGCAGACGGAAATCGCGAATGGCCGGGTCGATTTTCTTCTTGCGCGCCCAGTCCGGCGTGGCCTCGCCCGCCGGCGTCATCAACAAATTGCGGTCGACGACGCTGTAGCGCTCGCGCATCTGGCCGAGGAAGCCGGTGTAATAGGGGTGGCTGATCCCGGCCGTGGTCAGGACATGGTAGGGCAGAAAGACTGGACTGACAGTGCCCATGTCCGCGACCGGACCGGTGCGGTTGGACCATACGATCAGCGGTGTTCGGTGATGCAGCAGCATCTGGTCGGGCGGCTCCTTGCGTGGCGCGACGTTATCCTTGAGGAAGCCGGTCTCGACATAGACAGGACCGAGCGGCGGCAGATGGTCGCCGAAGAAGGCGATGACCGTCGGTCGCCGCCGGTTCTTCGCCCATTCGACAAGGCGCTCGAGGCTCTTGTCGGCGTCGGATGCGCCTTCCGTGAAGCTCAGCAGCGAATCCTTTGCCCACTGGCTGGTCGGAGCCTGCACCTTGTGGGTCGGATTGTAGTAGCGATTCGGTTCGTAGGGTCCGTGGTTTTGCAGGCTGACGGCGAAGTAGAAGAACGGATTGTCCGTGGCGTCGGCTTCGCGGATGATCTCGTCGGTCATTGCCGCGTCCGACGCTAGCGGCCCGCGCTTTTCGAGATACGGCATGTTTTCTTCGGACTTGAAGTCATCGAAGCCGAACTCCGCATAGACCGGCGTTCGGTTCCAGAACCAGCTTGTGCCCGGATGGATGGCGCGCGTCTCATAGCCCTGGCTCTTCAGGAACGTTGCCATCGACGGCACCGGCGCGCGGACATATTGCTGGTAGGGGATGCTGCCGGCCGGCAGGAAGGCGTTGGAAAGGCCGGTCAGCGCCTCGAACTCGACATTGGCGGTCATGCCGCCGAATTCGGGCGAGAATACGTGGCCAGAGCGCAGCGCCCGCACGTTGGGAATCGGATCGGGCGTGATGGTGACGCCGGGCAGTTCGGTCGGATCCCAGAAGGATTCGCTCATGACGATGATGATATCTGGCTTCTCGGTCGGTACCGATGCCTTCACATCAGGCCTTTCGATCGCCGCGATCGCTTTGTCGGAGTAGCCGGCAGGCGCGGGGACATGGGCCATCGGCACGTTGAGCGCGAAGGCCAGTGCGAAGCCGTTGGAGGCGTAATTTTCCTTCTGGTCCCACATGATCGGGATGATTTGCAGCCGGTCGCGGGTCCACGAGAACGTCGCGTAATCCATGATCGACACGAAGAAGGCGAGCAGCGGCACGGTCAGCGTCAGCCTGGCCAGCCGCCCCTTGCGACCGAGCGCCGGTACCCGGCGGCGCCACAGCCGCCAGCCATAAACGAGCAGCGAGAGGCTGCCAACGATGCCGACCGCCAGAGCGATGGCGGTTCCCGGACGTTCGCGCACCAGAAGCGGCATCAGCGCTACGATCTGGCGTGAATAGAGGAAATCGGTCGGATAGAGCGGATCGCCGAGATAAAGCGATTTCTGATGGCCGACGAAGGCCAGCGCCAGGGTCAGCGGCGCGACGATAATCAGGCTCTGGTGGCTGCGGCCGAGCACTGCGTCGAGGCCGATCAGAATCAGCGCGAAGATGATGATGGTGGTCCAGCCCGGCTTGAAGGGCTGCAGGAAGAATGCGACGGTACCGGCAAAGTCGCCGCGCACGATCAGTTCGATCGCAAAAACCAGGATGGTGGCGGCGAGAAGGCTGACGAGGCCATAACGGATAACAGGCCATTTCCGGCCCGGCAGATAGCCGGTGGCCGGATCGCCTTCCAGAAACTGTGGCGCGGCTTTGCCAGCGCCCTTCCTAGTCCTTGCCACCTTACAATTCCCCCGACCATACACAAAAGCGTCATTGAGCTGTCATCGATATGTCACGAAAAGCTAGCGCCTGTGGCTGAAATAAGAAGAGCCAGCAAACGAATCGTGAGCGATTTTCATCATGAGTGATCGATAAAAAGCCTTTTGGAACAGGTACTCGGCCAGCAATACCGAGCCGGAGTGGCCCGGGTCGGGCCGATACCGGACTTGACTTGCCCGCCCGCCTTGCGTCACAGGCAGGAAAAAATCAGCCGGTTGGGAGCCACACATGGCCGTTGCATTCACCTTTCCGGGACAGGGCAGCCAAGCTGTCGGCATGGGCAAGGACCTCGCCGACGCCTTTCCGGAATCGCGGAAGATCTTCGAAGAGGTCGACGACGCGCTCGGCGAAAACCTGTCGAAGCTGATCTGGGAAGGGCCGGAAGAGACGCTGACGCTGACCGCCAATGCCCAGCCGGCGCTGATGGCTGTGTCACTTGCCGCGATCCGGGCGCTGGAATCGCGCGGCTTCTCGCTGAAGGACAAGGTCGCCTATGTCGCCGGCCATTCGCTCGGCGAATATTCGGCGCTTGCCGCCGCCGGTTTCGTTTCGGTCGCCGATGCCGCCCGGCTCTTGCGTATCCGCGGCAATGCCATGCAGGCGGCAGTGCCGGCCGGCGAGGGCGCCATGGCGGCGATCATCGGGCTGGAACAGGCCGATGTCGAAGACGCCTGCGCTGAAGCGGCCAAAGGTTCAGCCAAAGATTCAGTTTGCCAGATTGCCAACGACAATGGCGGTGGCCAACTGGTGATCTCCGGCGCCAGGGCGGCGGTCGAACTGGCGGCGAGGCTGTGCACGGATAAAGGCGCCAAGCGGGCGCTGATGCTGCAGGTCTCGGCACCTTTCCATTCGGCGCTTATGGCACCGGCGGCCAAGGTCATGCGCAATGCGCTGGCCGAGGTCACGAAGAACGCGCCGTTGGTGGCCGTAGTCTCTAACGTGTCG
Source organism: Mesorhizobium sp. WSM4841 (assembly GCF_055811515.1). Taxonomy (NCBI): domain Bacteria; kingdom Pseudomonadati; phylum Pseudomonadota; class Alphaproteobacteria; order Hyphomicrobiales; family Phyllobacteriaceae; genus Mesorhizobium; species Mesorhizobium sp. WSM4841. The sequence goes on along the minus strand of NZ_JBVVQC010000013.1, from coordinate 69,662 downwards.
GTCACCCCGTCCAGCGATCCGGACGCAATCGCCCGCCGCCTGGTCGAACAGGTGACCGGCCGCGTGCGCTGGCGCGAAACGGTGGAGTGGTTCGGCGCAAATGGCATTGCGACACTTTACGAGGTGGGCGCCGGCAAGGTGCTGTCGGGACTGGCGCGGCGCATCAACCGCGATATCGCCACCGGCGCTGTCGGCACGGCGGCGGGTGTCGAGGCGGCGCTGGCGGCGCTCGCATAACCGCCGAGATTTGACCCCACCCGTGTAGGGTGTTCTCTTAGATCAGGAGACAAGACATGTTCGAATTGACCGGCCGCAAGGCGCTCGTCACAGGCGCATCGGGAGGCATCGGCGAGGCTATCGCCAGGGTGCTGCATGCGCAGGGCGCCGTTGTCGGCCTGCACGGCACCCGCGTCGAAAAGCTGGAGACGCTGGCGGCCGAGCTCGGCGAGCGGGTCAAGCTGTTCCCGGCGAACCTTTCCAATCGCGACGAGGTCAAGGCGCTCGGCCAGCAGGTCGAGGCCGATCTCGAAGGCGTCGACATTCTCGTCAACAATGCCGGCATCACCAAGGACGGTCTGTTCGTACGCATGGCGGACGCCGACTGGGATACGGTGCTCGAAGTCAATCTGACCGCCGTGTTCCGGCTGACCCGCGAACTGACCCATCCGATGATGCGGCGCCGGCATGGCCGCATCATCAACATCACCTCTGTGGTTGGCGTCACCGGCAATCCCGGCCAGACCAATTACTGCGCCTCCAAGGCCGGCATGATCGGCTTTTCCAAGTCGCTGGCGCAGGAGATCGCCACCCGCAACATCACCGTCAACTGCGTCGCTCCGGGCTTCATCGAATCGGCGATGACCGACAAGCTCAACGACAAGCAGAAAGAGGCGATCATGGCAGCGATCCCGACACGGCGCATGGGCACCAGCGCCGAAGTCGCTTCCGCCGTCGCCTACCTCGCTTCCAACGAAGCTGCCTATGTCACCGGCCAGACCATTCACGTGAATGGCGGCATGGCGATGATTTGACAGTTGCGGGAAAACACCCCTTTTCGCCTTGGACCCAGGCCGATTTTCGTGTAATGCGGCCCGCAACCCGGCGGTTCGGGCAAAAACCGGCCCGGTGCTGTTGCGTTTCCGGCCGGACCATCTTTCAGCTTGATTAGCGGCATTCTGCCCGCTAACGAAGACAGACAAACAAAAGACGAGGATGCCCAAATGAGTGACACCGCAGAGCGCGTCAAGAAGATCGTTATCGAGCACCTTGGCGTCGATGCCGACAAGGTGACGGAGCAGGCGAGCTTCATCGATGATCTGGGCGCGGACAGTCTCGACACGGTCGAACTCGTCATGGCGTTCGAAGAAGAATTCGGCGTCGAGATCCCGGACGATGCGGCCGAAACCATCCTGACTGTTGGCGATGCGGTGAAGTACATCGATAAGGCTTCTGCCTGACGCTATTTGCAGTCATCACCGAGGAGGACCTGCGATGAGGCGTGTCGTCGTCACGGGCCTTGGGCTGCTTTCGCCCTTCGGCGTAGGCTTCGAGCATGGCTGGAAGGAGCTTCTTACCGGCCGCAGCGCAGCCAAGCGCATCACCGAGTTCGAGGTGGAGGATCTTGCCTGTAAGGTCGCCCACGTCATTCCGCGCGGTAATGGTGAGGACGCCACCTTCAATCCCGAGGCCGTTCTCGAGCCGAAGGAACTGCGCAAGATCGGCGACTTCATCCTCTACGGGCTCGCGGCCGCCGACGAGGCGCTGAAGGATTCGGGGTGGGCACCGAAGACGCATGAGGAACAGTGCGCCACCGGCGTGCTGATCGGCTCCGGCATCGGCGGCATCGAAGGCATCGCCGAGAACGCGTTGATCCTGAAGGAGCGCGGACCGCGCCGCATCAGCCCGTTCTTCATCCCCGGCCAGATCATCAATCTCGTCTCCGGCCAGGTTTCGATCCGGCATGGGCTGAGAGGCCCCAACCACGCCGTCGTCACCGCTTGCTCCACCGGCGCGCATGCCATCGGCGACGCCGCTCGGCTGATCATGTGGGGCGATGCCGACGTGATGGTCGCGGGCGGCACCGAGGCGCCGGTGACGCGGCTGTCGATCGCCGGTTTCGCAGCCTGCCGTGCGCTGTCCACCGACCGCAACGACGCTCCGGAAACGGCCTCGCGTCCCTATGACCGCGACCGCGACGGCTTCGTCATGGGCGAAGGCGCCGGCGTCGTCATTTTGGAGGAACTGGAACACGCCAAGGCACGCGGCGCCAAGATCTATGCCGAGGTCACCGGTTACGGCCTGACCGGCGATGCCTATCACATCACCGCGCCGGCCGAAGATGGCGACGGCGCCTTCCGCTGCATGGTTGCGGCGCTGAACCGGGCCAAGCTGACGCCCGCAGACGTCGACTACATCAACGCGCACGGCACCTCGACCATGGCCGACACGATCGAGCTCGGCGCCGTCGAGCGGCTGGTAGGCAATGCCGCGTCGAAAATATCGATGTCGTCGACCAAGTCGTCGATAGGCCATCTCCTGGGTGCGGCGGGCGCCGCCGAGGCGATCTTTTCGATCCTCGCCATTCGCGACAACATCGCGCCGGCCACCATCAATCTCGACAACCCGGAGCGCGAAACGGCGATCGACCTGGTGCCGCACAAGCCGCGCGCCCGCCAGGTCGACGTGGCGCTGTCCAATTCCTTCGGCTTCGGCGGCACCAACGCCTCGCTGGTCTTCCAGCGCTACAATGGCTGACCGGTCCGCCGACCGGCACGGTCTATGCGTGCCGTCAATTTTGCCATATTCGCCCCTACTGTGCCCAAGGGGATTCGTTGCACGATCAAACGGTAGGGCGCCATGAGCACAAATTCGGCGGACAATGGGGAATTCGGGCAACGGTCCGCACCGTCGGGTCCGATCATGCCGAAGACGGCCAGCGAAGCATTGCGGCCTGAAGCCGGCACGCCGCCGCCCAAGCGCTCGCGCGCCTCGCGCAGCCAGTTCGTCGTGTTTATGAACTTCGTCATCTCCTTGGTGATGCTGTTGGTTCTGGCGGCCGGTTTTGCATTGTATTTCGGCAAGCAGGAATTCAACGAGCCCGGCCCGTCGGCCAATGCCGACACCTTCCTGGTCAAGCCGAACACCGGCGTCCAGGAAATTGCAGAGCAGCTCGAGCGGCGCGGACTGATCAGCGACGCGCGCATCTTCCGCCTTGGCGTGCGTGCCTTTGGCAATGATTCGGAACTGAAGGCCGGCGAATACGAGATCAAGCCGCAGGCCTCCATGCGCGACATCATGGAGTTGCTGAAGAGCGGCAAGTCGGTGATGTATTCGCTGACCGTCCCCGAGGGACTGACGGTCGAGCAGGCGCTGCAGCGCATCGCCGATCAGGCAGCGCTCGACGGCGATATGCCGGCGACCATTCCACCCGAGGGCAGCCTTGCCACCGACACGCTGCGTTTCACCCGCGGCGCGACACGCCAGCAGATGGTCGAGAAGCTTTTGGCGGATCAGAAGAAGCTGGTCGAGGATGTCTGGCAGCGGCGCGCCCCCGATCTGCCTCTGGCCAATGTCGACGACTTCGTCATCCTGGCTTCGATCGTCGAGAAGGAGACGGGCAAGGGCGACGAACGCTCACGGGTCGCCGCCGTCTTCCTCAACCGGCTGGCCAAGGGCATGCGGCTGCAGTCCGATCCGACCATTATCTACGGTCTGTTCGGCGGCAAGGGCAAACCCGCCGACCGCCCGATCTACCAGTCGGACATCAAGAAGCCGACGCCCTACAACACCTATCTGATCAATGGCCTGCCGCCGACGCCGATCGCCAATCCCGGCCGTGCGGCGCTGGAGGCGGTAGCCAACCCGTCGAAGACCGACGACCTCTATTTCGTCGCCGACGGCACCGGCGGTCACGTCTTTGCCGCGACGCTCGCCGAGCACAATGAGAACGTCGCCCGTTACCGGGCGCTGCAGAAGAAGCTGGCCGACGAATCCGCCAAGGCCGGTGCTGCCAAGGCCGACGCCGCCAAGGTGGAAGGTCAGACCGATGCGCCGGTTGACGGCGGCGATGGCGATGCGGGAGCGGCGCCGCAGTAGCGCCGGACGGTTCTGGGATCGTCCCTCCGATTCGTTGACGGCAGCGGACGTGCTGATTTTGAGATCAGGAGCGTCTGCGTCCGATCCGGCGCGAAGAGGCGCTCCGGCATTTTGAAGCCGCGCATGATCTGGCCCGGAACCGCTTCCGGGATCATGCGCCAGGGGGAAGCAAGGGCATTATGAATTTGCAGAGCATGACCGGTTTTGCGCGGGCCGTCGCCGAACATGACGGCACGTCGATCGCCTGGGAGGTCAAGTCGGTCAACGGCAAGAGCGTCGAGGTCAGGCTGCGGCTGCCGCAGGGCCTCGAGCGACTGGAGCCGGCCGTCAGGCAGACGGTGCAAAAGCGCTTTGCGCGCGGCAATTTCCAGGCAACGCTGACCGTCGGCCGCGCCGCCGGCCAGCAGGCGCAGCCAGTGGTCAACGAGGTCTTCCTTAGGGATCTGGCACGGCTGGCCAAGCGGCTGCAGGAGCAGTTCGGCGCAGCGCCTGCGACAGCCGACGGGCTGCTTTCGCTACGCGGCGTGCTCGACATCCCCGAAACCACCGAAACCGAAGAGGCGCGGGCGGTGCTCGACAGCGCAATTCTCTCGGCGCTCGAAGTGGCGCTGGGCGGGCTGGAGCAGGCACGCCAGGGCGAGGGCGCCGCCCTGCGCTCGCTACTGTCCGGCCATATCGACGCTATCGAGGCGCTGACGCTGCGCGCCGAGGCCGATCCGTCGCGCGAGCCGGCGGTGATCCGCGAACGGATTGCCGAGCAGGTTCGGCTGCTGATGGATGCCTCCGCCAATCTCGACGCCAGCCGGTTGCATATGGAAGCGGCGTTCCTGGCCACCAAGGCCGACATCCGCGAGGAGATCGATCGGCTGAAGACGCATGTGGCGTCCGGCCGGGTGCTGCTGGCAGGCGGCGGCGCCATCGGCCGCAAGCTCGATTTTCTGGCACAGGAATTCAACCGCGAATCGAATACGCTGTGTTCGAAGTCGAACGCCGCTGGTGTCACCGCCATAGGGCTGGAGCTGAAGGCGGTGGTCGACCAGTTTCGCGAACAGGTCCAGAATCTGGAGTAACCCTGATGGTTGCCAAGGAGCCTATGGTTGCCAGGGATTTGGGTTCCCGCATTCGCCGCCGGGGTCTGATGCTCGTGCTGTCGTCGCCGTCCGGCGCCGGCAAGTCGACGATCGCGCGCAATCTTCTGGAGAGCGATTCCAGTCTCGAACTGTCGGTCTCCGTCACCACGCGGCCACGCCGCGGCAGCGAGATCGAGGGCGTCCACTATCATTTCCGCACCGTGCGCGAGTTCGAGCGGCTGCGCGATTCAGACGAACTGCTCGAATGGGCCGAAGTGCATGGCAATTGCTATGCGACGCCGCGTGAACCGGCCGAACTGGCGCTGGCACAGGGCCGCGACATGCTGTTCGACATCGACTGGCAGGGCGCCCAGCAGCTCAAGGAGAAGATGCGCTCCGACATCGTCTCGATTTTCATCCTGCCGCCCTCGATGAAAGAATTGAAGGCGCGGCTGAAGCGCCGCGCCGAGGACCAGGAATCGGTGATCGAGACGCGTCTGAAGAACGCCCGCAACGAGATCGAGCACTGGAAGGAATATGATTTCGTCATCATCAACGACGATCTCGACCGTGCCTTCGCCGAAGTGCGCGGCATCGTCACCGCCGAGCGGCTCAGACGCGATCGCCGGCCCGGCCTGTTCGATTTCGTCTCGGGGTTGCTCGACGAGAAGACGGACTAGGGGCCGGCGCAATCACACCGCGTTGGTCAGTCGCACGAATTCCTCGACGCTCAAGGTTTCCGCCCGCCGCGTCGGATCGATGCCGGCGCGGCTGAGCAGGGCTTCGCCGCCGAGGCTCTTGACGCTCTGCCGCAGCATTTTGCGGCGCTGGCCGAAGGCCGCTTCGGTGACGCGGCTGAGCTTCTTGACCTCGGCGGGCAGGGGACTCGCCCGCGGCACCAGATGCACCACCGACGACACAACCGTGGGCGGCGGCGTGAACGCTTGCGGCGGCACGTCGAAAGCGATTTTTGCCTCCGTCCGCCAGCCTGCCAGCACGCCCAGCCGGCCATAGGCATCGCTGCCGGGGCGGGCGACGATGCGCTCGGCCACCTCGCGCTGGAACATCAGCGTCATCGATGCGTAGAAGGGCGGCCACTCGGCGACGGTCAGCCAGCGTATCAAAAGTTCGGTGCCGATATTGTAGGGCAGGTTGGCGACGATCCTCACAGATCCATTGCCCCCATGCGCCCCTTTGGCAAGCGCTGCAAAATCCGTCTTTAGCGCATCGCCGGCAATGATCTCCAAACGGCCCGGATAGTGATCTGACACCTCCGCGAGCGCTGCCAGGCAGCGCTCGTCGCGCTCGATGGCGATGACCCGACCGGCGCCGTGGGAAAGCAGCGCCCGGGTCAGGCCGCCGGGACCCGGACCGACCTCGATCACCGTGGCGTCCTTCAGGTCGCCGGCGGCGCGCGCGATCTTGCCGGTCAGGTTGAGGTCGAGCAGGAAATTCTGGCCGAGCGCCTTTTTCGCCTGCAGCCCATGGCGTTCGATCACCGCGCGCAACGGCGGCAGCCCGTCGATGCTCATGCGACCGCTCTCGTGCACAGGCTCATGCGGCGGCAGCCCTCGTCCCGGTGTCGGCAAGCCTGCGGGCGAGCCTTAGCGCAGCGATCAGGCTGTCAGCCCGGGCTATGCCCTTGCCGGCGATATCGAAGGCGGTGCCGTGATCCGGTGAAGTGCGGATGAAGGGTAGGCCGAGCGTGACGTTTACCGCCTCGTCGAAGGCCAGCGCCTTGGCCGGGATCAGCGCCTGGTCGTGATACATGCACAGCGCCACATCGTAGCCGGCTCGGGCGCGGGCATGGAACAGCGTGTCGGCCGGCAGCGGCCCGAAGGCGTCGATGCCCTCCGCCCTCAGCCTGTCGACCGCCGGGCGGATGATGCGCTCGTCCTCGGCGCCCATCGCGCCGCCTTCGCCGGCATGCGGATTGAGGCCGGCAATGGCAAGCCGCGGCTTGGCGATGCCGAAGCGGTGTTCGAGGTCGGCGGCGGTGATGCGGGCGGTCGCGACGATCAACTCCGTCGTCAGCGTTTTCGGCACCTCGCGCAGCGCAATGTGGATGGTGACCGGAACCGTGCGCAACTCGGGACCGGCGATCATCATCACCGGCATCGCATCTGCGCAGGTGTGGAGCGTCGCCAGATGCGCCAGATATTCGGTGTGGCCGGGGAAATGGAAGCCGGCATCGTAGAGCGGCTTCTTGGCGATCGGGCACGTGACGACTGCTGCTGCGCGGCCGCCAAGGCAGTCGTCAACAGCGCGGTCGATCGCCTCGATGATGCCGGCGGCGTTGGCTGGGTCCGGCCGGCCGGGGCTGTCGACGAAGCGGATGGCAAGCGGCATGATGGGCAGCGCGCGTGTAAAGACGCGCGCCGCTTCGGCTGGCATTGTCTCCGTGATTGGCACATCGGCGCCGAGCAGGCGCGCCCGTGCGGCGATCAACGCCGGATCGGCGATAAGATAGAAGGGCGGCACACCGGCGCTGTCGCGCGCCTGCCAGGCAGCAATGGCGATTTCCGGCCCGACGCCGGATGGATCACCGGCGCTCAGCGCCAGCGGAAGCTCTGCCTCTGGCGACTTCAGCGCTCAACGATGCGGGCTTTCTTCCGCAACTCCTCGACATACTTCTTGGTGAGCTCGTCGGCATCCTTGCCGCTCGAGCCTTCGCTCTGGAACACCATCTGGGCGGCCTTGTCGTCGGACACTTCGCGCGACGAGCAGATGCCGATGAACTCGACGCCGCGGTCTGTTTCGCGCGTGGCGGTGGCGCCGCCGACCTTGGTGGCCTTGATCTGGTCGGCCCAGTCCGGCGGCAATTGCGGCGCCAGTATCCGGCCGAGATCGCGAACGGTGACGTCGATCAGGCCCTTGGCAAATTCGCGCGAGGTGTTGCAGCCGTTGAAGCGGGCGCGCATGGCGTCGGCCTCGCGTTTGCGCTTGGCCAGCGTCGCGCTGCGCTCGGCCGCCGGCACGACGAAGATGACCTGCTGCAGCATGTACTCCATGGCGGTTGGCTTGGTGCCGCCATTGTCGAGCATGCGCCTGACCACGTCCTGCTCGCTCATGGCGCCGCCGCTGTCGGAGCGATGGCGCGCGGTCAGCGCCTGGTTCCAGGCCATCTGGGAGCGGATGAATTCCTTGAAATGCTCCTTGCCGACGCCGGACTGCGCCATGACGCCGTCGAGTTGCTTGAGCTGCATCTTGTTGGTCGTGGCAAAGCGCTGATAGGCGGCGTCGACCTGGGCGTCGCTGATGCGGATGCCGAGACGCTTGGCTTCGGCGACGCGCAGCGTCTGCTCGATCATCTCCTCGGCGGCGTCGCCTTTCTTGCGCTGCAGGCGCAGGAAGGCAGCCCGATGCTGGATGTCGCCGGTGGTGATCGGTACGTTGTTGACGACGTATTTTATCTGGCTGGCGAAAGCCGGCGGCGTCATCATGGTGATCGAGGCCGAGGTCGCCGCCACCAGCAGCGCGAACCCTGCCGAAAAGAGGTATTTCCTCATCGAAAGCATCCCAATTCTATCTCGGTTCCGGCCCAATTCTATCCCATTTTGAGGGAGCTGGAATCCGTGCCTGCCCTATGCGGCGAAACGATGTCGTCAGAAGCGATGTGCGTCCACTTGGACGTACAAGATACGCTCTGACACTTTGAATCGTGCTTTCCGAAAATCAATTCCCGATTTCGGGCCGATGCGTTGGCCGGCCGCCCGTTCCGATCGTCTGCTGCTGGCCAGTCGTCTGCTACTGGACAGTGTCGATGGAACTTTGTGTCGAGCCGAAATCGCCGAGCGTGCGGAACGACAGGTTGAAACCGATGTTCTGCGACACTTCCTTGGTGCTCAGGTCGCGGGATTCCGAGAATGTCATCAAGTAGGTGAAGCATGAATCACTATAGGCAAAGCCGACCCCGTCCTTGACAAGGACGCTTTGCTCCAGATCGTAGGTGCCGGTTCCGAAGACACGCCAGTTCTCTGCAAGTTGCGTCGACGCGCCGAGCGTGACCTCGTGGCGATCGGTCGTGAAGCCATAGAGTGGCTGCGCCTGGATGAAGGCGTATTTGGCACTGAACGAAATCGGCAGGCCGGAATAGGCTGCCTTCACCTCGGCGCGGCGAACCTCGAAGCTCTGCTCGTCGAAGCGGCCGCTGACCGAGCCGGAAAGCCCCCTGGGGCTGTTGAAGCCGACAAGGCCGACATAATCGGAGGTCGCGTTCTCGAGGCCCGAATCGGCGCCGACGTTGACAAGGTCCGGCGCCGCGAAGGAGTTCTGGCCGTCAATCTGGTAGGATTGGCCGAACAGCGCGTTGGTGCTCCAGCCATTGTCATAGGCGCCGGAATAGCGCAGCCCGATATTGGCGCGCGTGCCGCCTTCCAAGCGGTCGTAACCGGAGAACTTGTCGCGCTCGAACAATGTCGTGGCGTCAAAGACGAAGCTCTGCGCGTCCTCGTTGGGGACAGCGAGGCCGCCGACATATTGCTCGTTCGGACGCACGAACACCTGCGCCATCGGCTCGAAGATGTGGCTGGAACTGGTCGACGAGAACAGCACCGGCCAACGCATTTCCAGCCCGGCGGTCGCCATGAAGCGGGCGAGCGACGATCGCATATCGTCGTCGACGCCGAGGTTAGACGCCATCTGATTGATGGCATTGAGCGATCCCGAAGAGGCATTGACATAGCCTGCGTCGCCGCGCAGCGCCAGCAGCGGCGTCAGCAGCAGCCCACCATCGGTGGTGAAGGTGCGCTTCCATTCCGCTTCGGCGGTGAGACGGCCCGACTGGCCCTCGATGCCGCGGACTCTGTTGACGGATGCATTGTTGTTCGGATCGGCAAGGACCGTATCCAGCCTGTCGCGGCTGATGGTCTGCGCGTTGACATTGAACGACAACTGCCCGCCGCCCACCGCCATGTCGGGGATGTAGGCGTAGTCGAGCGAGGGCAGCACCCAGGGCTGCTTGCCGGCGAGTGCGGTCGGATCGTCAGGGAGTGTCTCTTCCTGGACCTCGAAGCGCATGGCGCGCACGTCGAAATAGTTGCGGCCGTTGAGGCCGGTCAGGTAGATCGAGGAGCGATGCACGCTGTCGTTGAAGTCCTCGATGGCGTAGGTGCGTGAGAAGTTCTTGTCGGTCTGCAACAGGACATCCCAGCCGAAGTCCCAGCGCGGATTGATAGCGAACTGGCCCTTGGTGCCCATCATGCCGCGAAACTTGTTCGGGTCGCCGGGCGCACCCGAATCGACATTGTGCCCGTCGCTGTTGATGAACTCGTCGGGATCCTCTTGCCGGATGCCGGCGATCTTCAGGCTGTACTGGCCGTTGTTGAAGCGCTGGCGCCACTCGGCTTCGCCGAGGAAGCCCTGCTTGGTATAGCCGCTGCCGGTGACGGTGAGATCGTAAGTTGGTGAGAGCGCGAAATAATAGGGAACTTTGACGCCGATGCCGAGATCGCTCTCGTAGGCGATGCCTGGAATCAGGAAGCCGCTCTTGCGCTTGACGGTCGGGTCGGCAATCTCGAAGGCCGGCAGATAGGCGAGCGGAAAGCCGAAGAACTCGAAATTCGAATTCTCGAAGCGAACCGTCTTCTTTTCGCCGTTCCAGATGATCTTTCTGGCCTTGATGCGCCAGGTAGGCGCTTTGTCCGGTTTGTCCTCGCACGGCTCGCACGCCGTGTAGACGCCGTTGTGGAACGTCGTCAACACGCCGCCCATGCGCTCCGCGCTTTCGGCGGCGAAATAAGCCTTGTCGACGGTTTCGACACGCAGCGCGTTGACGAAGCCGTCGGCGAAATCGTCGGTGATGTCGACGTGCTGCGAATAGATCTTGGTGCCGTCGCTGTTGATGACCTCGACATTGCCGCTGGCGACGAGGCGTTTGGTGTTGCGATTGTATTCGACCCGCTGGGCGACGAGGCGGTTGCCGCCGTAATCGATCTGCACGCCGCCGACGGCCGTCACTGTCTGGTTGTCGTTGTCATAGACCAGCGTATCCGCCGCCAGCAGCATTTGCGAGCCGGCGGGAACGTCGGCTGCCATGTCGCTGATATCCTGGGCAAAAGCCGGGATATTCGGGACGACGCAAGCGAGCAGGCATGCCAAGGCGCTCGCCCCATAGAGGCGCGCCAAACCGGCCTGCCTATGGATGCGTAAAGCCGCCCCCCTCACTAGCCGTCTTCCTTGTACAGCAAGAAAGTCACCCCGAAGAACATAGCCACGACAACCGGAACCCATGCAGCCACGACTGTGGGTACGAATCCCGCCACGCCGAATGCCTTGACCAGCACTGTCACGACATAAAGCAGAAACCCGGCCAGGACGCCACCCAGAATCATCGTTGCGGATTGGCCCATCCTCGCAAATCGCATCGACACCGTTGCGGCGATCAGCGTCATGGCGACGAGAAGGAACGGCAGCGCCACCAGCGAATCGAACTGCATGGCAAAGGCATTTGCCTTGAGGCCGAAGGAGCGGGCAACCTCGATCTTGCCGGGCAGATCATAGAAAGGAATGGTTTCCGGGCGCGCCAGCCGCTCTTGCACGAATTCGGGCTTGAGATTGGTCGGCACCCGGTCGCTTGCCACCGACTGGATGTTGCCGTCCCGGAAAACCTTGACGTCCTGCAGTTCCCAGTAGCCGTCCCGCAAAAAGGCGTGCGCCGCGTCCTTGCGTTCGACGATGTCACCTTGCGGGTTGAGGACGAAGAAGACGGCGTCGGCCATCTCCAGGCCCTGATTGAGAATGGCGCGCGCGCCGATGATGGTATCGCCGGAACTGGTTTTCTGCCGGATCCAGGGCTCGGCGTCGGCCGAGACGGTGGTCGACTTGCCGGAGCGGAGCTGGGTTTCGATTTTTTCGGACCAGGAAAACGCATGCGCAGCGATCGGGTTGATGACGCCGACCGACAACACCCCGAACAGCAGCGCCCCGATGCAGCACGGCAGCAGGAATTGCCATGCGGACACACCGGCCGAACGCGCGATGACCAGTTCATATCTGCGGTTGAGCGAGACCAGCGTTGCCATCGCCGAGAACAGGCCGACGAAGGGCACCGTCTGCAGCATGATCATCGGCATCCGCAACCCTGAAATGGCGAACGCCGTGCCGTAGGTAAAACCCGGCAAGCCGGTCGTGCGGCCGGAAAGCTCGGTGAAGTCGATCAGGAACACAAGCGCCAGGAGGCCGATGAAGAACCAGATGGTGATCGTCACGTAGCGGAAGAAGAAGTATCTGCCCAGAGTCCAGCCCATTAGCGTATCCAGCCCATCAGCCGGCCCCTTGGCCAGAAGCGCCGCGCCTGGCGAAGCGGAGCTTCAGGGCGCTCCAGCCGTCACCGAAGCGGCCGGCGAAATTCGTCATCCAGTCGGCCCAGGCGACCGGCAGCTCCATGGTCCGGTTGGAGACGATGAACCATGTCGCGACTGCGGACGCCACGATAGGGACGCCGTAGACCATATAGGTGTATTGCGGAACGTTGTCGGCCTTGCCGGCGGCAAAGAAACCAAGCCAGCGCACGAAAAGCGCAATCGCGATGGCCGTGATCAGCGGATGAATGCGCGCCTCGCGATGGGAGCGCGCGTCTCCCGCCACTGCAAGCGCGATCAGCGCGAAAACGAGTGAATAGGACCATTCGGAAAAACGCTGGTGGAGCTCGGCCAGGTACTTGTTCGGCCTTTTCTGGAATATCTTGTCGTTCGGACTGGGATTGAGCAGGTACTGGGTCGTCCGGTCCTTCGGCAAGAGCAATACGTCCGATGAGGCTGACATGAAGGCGGACAGGTCGAAGGCATAGGAGGTGAACCGGATGACCGAAAGATCGCCGGCCAGCGTTTCGCGATGGATAACGCCGTCGTTCATCATCAGCACCCTCTCGTCGCCGCTATCGATGATGGCGCCGCTCTTGGCGTAGTAGATAAGGTTGACGCCCTCTTCGCGTGAATCGGCGACGAAAATGCCGCCAAGGCGGTTGTCCGGAAGCCGCTCGCCAATCTGCAGGAACAAGCCGTCATCGATCTTGCGGAAGGTGCCTTCCTGGATAATCAGCGACAGAAGATCGGCACGCGAAGACGCCACCAGCTCGCGGTTTTTCTGTCGTGCATAGGGGTCGACGCCGTTGTCGACGGCAAACGAAAAGATGCTGGCCGCCAGCGCCAGGAGCATGATCGGCCTGACGATGGTCCAGCGCGAAGCGCCCGCGGCGTTCAAGACGGCAAGCTCAGAATCGGAATTCATCGCGCTCAGTGTCTGGGCGACCGCGACCACCAGGGCGAAAGGCACGACGATCGGGACGATCGACGGAATGATCAGCGCAGCGACTTCGAAGAAGGTCAGCGCCGACTGCCCGCTGTCGGTGACAAGGTCGATGCGGGCGAGCACCTGCGTCGTCCACACGATCGCCAGCGTCCAGATGAGCGCTGCCAGGAAGACCGCCAACGCACGACGCATGATGTAGCGTTCAACGACCTTCATGAAGGCTTTTCTCGATTTTGCCGAACGGCATCATGCCTCCAGACAAGGTAGTCGCCCGGCGACGACTCTACAACCGGTCCGTTGGCGGTTCGATCTGGTTCCCGTCCCAGATCGATATTTCCGGTGGGCCGGAGTGTCGGCGGCAATGGATAAGAAAGGGCGAACATCAATGGTTAACAACACGTTGCGGCAGGAAAGCGGGGCCGTGCCGCGACGAATCGCCATCGATTCCATCCGCCATATGGGATCGGATTCCGGCAAAGTCTTGCCAAATGCCGGAAAACGACCAAATGTCGCGCCGATCACGGTCCTGGCCGCCGTAGCTGCGACGGCGGCGAGACGAACCCGAAATTGCCCGGCCTGTGGTTTACCGGCATGCGGCCAAGCATTCGCGGTTGCTTCGCCAAACGCACGAATTCAGGCCAACGCATTCGCGCAGGAGGATCGTCAGGCAGGGGTGATGATTGAAAATTGGGGTGGTGCTTCCGATCGGAAACAGCCAAATATCTAGTTTCGCCAAGGCACTCTCCCAAAAATCCAACGCCGTTCCCGAAAGCAGGACATGATGACTTCGAGACCTTCGATCGCCTTCGCCAAATTCGCAGCGCCCAAAAAGGGCAGTGTCTTCGTGCTGGCGGCCAACGATGGCGGTCTCGGCGATGCTGCAAAGGCTTGCGATCCGGCAAAGACCCTGGAGCGGGCGTTTCCGGTGGCCGACTTTTCCGGCAAATTCGCCGGCCTGGTCGAAGTGCTGGCGCCGGAGGGCACATCGCTCGACCGGCTGGTGGCGGTCGGCGCCGGCAAGGTCTCGGGGCTCGACGACCATGCCTGGCTCAAGCTTGGCGGCACCATCGCTGCGTCCCTGCGCAAGGCGACAGAGGTGGCCGTCGTGCTCGATCTGCCGGGTGCTGACGTCGGCGGCAGGCAAGCGGCACAGCTTGCCGCGGGCATCCTTCTGCGCAGCTATGCCTTCGACAAGTACAAGACGAAAAAGGAGAATGGCGACGGCCAGCGCGACGGCAACAAGGCCGAGCCCAAAAAGCCGGTCAAGGTGACCATCCATACCACCGATCCGGCTGCGGCGAAAAAGGCATTCGCCGACGAGGCGGCGGTAATCGACGGGGTGCTGCTGGCGCGCGATCTGGTCAACGAACCGGCCAATATACTCGGGCCGGTGGAATTCGCCGCCCGCGTCAACGAACTGGAAGCGCTCGGCGTCACGGTCGAGATCCTGGTCGAGAAGGAGATGAAGAAGCTCGGCATGGGCGCGCTGCTCGGCGTTGCGCAAGGCTCGCCGCGTGGCGCCCGCCTGGCCGTCATGCGATGGAACGGCGGCAAGGCCAAGGACAGCCCGATTGCCTTCGTCGGCAAGGGCGTCACATTCGACACCGGCGGCAATTCGATAAAGACGGCCTCCGGCATGGAGGACATGAAGGGCGACATGGGCGGCGCGGCGGCCGTGACCGGGCTGATGCACGCGCTGGCCGCCCGCAAGGCCAAGACCAATGTCGTCGGCGTCATCGGGCTGGTGGAAAATGCCGTTGACGGCCATGCGCAGCGCCCCGGCGACATCGTCACCTCGATGTCGGGCCAGACCATCGAGGTGCTCAACACCGACGCCGAAGGCCGTCTGGTTCTGGCCGATGCGCTGTGGTACTGCAACGATCGCTTCCAGCCGAAATTCATGGTCAATCTGGCGACGCTGACCGGCGCCACCATGGTCGCGCTCGGCCAGCATTATGCCGGCCTGTTCTCCAACAATGACGAATTGGCGAACAGGCTGACGAGCGCCGGGCAGGCGACGCAGGAACGAGTGTGGCGAATGCCGCTCGGCACCGAATACGACAAGCTGATCGATTCGAAAAATGCCGACATGAAGAACATCGGCGGCCGCTATGGCGGCGCCATCATCGCGGCGCAGTTCCTGCAGCGCTTCGTCAAGGATACTCCCTGGGCGCATCTCGACATCGCCGGCACCGCGATGGGCGCGCCGTCCAGCGAGATCAACCAGTCATGGGCCTCCGGCTTCGGCGTCAGACTGCTCGACCGGCTGGTGCGCGACAACTACGAGGGGTGAGGCCTTTCAAGGCGCAATCATGGCCGACGTCCTGTTCTACCACCTGACCGAATCGACTCTGGAGGATGCGCTGCCCGGCCTGCTCGAGCGCAGCGTCGATCGCGGTTGGCGCGCCGTGGTGCAGACCGGCACCGAGGAGCGGCGCGACGCGCTGGACCAGCATCTTTGGATTTTCAGAGACGATTCCTTCCTGGCGCATGCGACCGACCGCGAATCCTATCTGGCCGAGCAGCCGATCCTTTTGACAACCGGCCAGGACAACCCCAACGAAGCGCAGATACGCTTCCTGGTCGACGGCGCGGTGCCGCCGGAGCTTCTCGGCTATGAACGCGCCGTGTTCCTGTTCGACGGCCACGATGCGGCCCAGGTCGAGGCGGCGCGCACGCACTGGAAGACGATGAAGGAAGCCGGCCACGCGGTCACCTACTGGCAGCAGTCTTCAGACCGGCGCTGGGAACGCAAGGCGTAAAGCTGCCGCGTTGGCTATCCCGATGCCGCTGGCAGCCATACGCAGAATGACAACGTAGAAGGCGACGTGAACCCAGCACGCGACACGCTCCTGCGAGCGAGGCGATCCCTCCAGAGGAAACGGCTTCCGATCGAACCGCCGCCACCAGACGATACGGAAGGCCGTGAGAGAAGCAGGACTATGATCGCTACCGGAATGTGACACGGAGGAAACCGCAGTGGTGGCCGCATCCATGGCCTTCGCTGCCTGAAAGCCGGAGCCCAGCAGGGCCAGAATCAGAAGGGGCTCAGCCAGTGAATTGAGACCGCTATCGTGCCGTAGCGATCAGCTCTGCTCTTCAGCATCTTCTTCTCCTTCGAATTTCTTCCGCAGCGCCTTCATGACACGGCCGGCCGTTTCGAGGTCTTCGATGGGAAACCCCTCCGCGAGCGTGTTGACCCGTGGTTCGTACAATCTGATCGCGGCATCATAGGTCTGCTGTCCCTTATCGGTTAGCACGACAAGGTGCGCGCGGCGGTGATGCGGATTGGGTTCGAACCTGACGAGCCCTTCCTTCGCCAAATCGTTGACGATGCGCTGCACGTTCTGGCGGTTGGCACCGAGATCGCGTGCGAGCCACGCGACCGGCTGCGGGCGTTCGGCTGCGACAATGGCGCCGAGGATCTGCCAACGGGCGCTGGTCAGCCCAAGCGGAGCCACGAGCCGATCGCCCCACGTCAAAGTCAGGTTATTGACCCTGAACAGGCCGAGAATGAGATCGGTCAAGGCTTCACCCGCCGGCGTTCGATTTGGGGTCTTCGTTGTTTCGTCCATTTGTCACCATAGGGTGGTATTGACATTATAATGTCAATTAGCTACGTGTGCATCATACCAGATCGACATCGTATAACCAAATTGGAAAGGAACCTATCATGTCTCTTATGCGCCCACTGGACCCTGCATTCCCGATCGAACGTCAGATCGCAATCGATGCTGCTTCCGTCGTGCTCGTGAACGTATTCACGCTCGACAAGGCGGACGAACAGACCTTTCTCCGAGCCTGGCAGGACGATGCGCTGTTCATGAAACAGCAGCCGGGTTTCATCTCGACCCAGCTTCACCGCGCGGTCGGCGAAAGTCCTACTTATCTGAACTATGCCGTCTGGGGATCGACAGCAGACTTCCGGACTGCGTTCATGCATCCGGAGTTCAGGGCGAAACTCTCAGTCTATCAAGCTTCGGCGGTCGCTTCCCCGCACCTGTTTCAAAAAGTCGGCGTGGCGGGCGTCTGCCTCGCGTAGGCGTGGCGTCAGCAAGAGTTCGAAGTCATCAAAATCGAAAGAAAAGAAAGGCAGGAGAGATTCCGTTGCGACTCCTATTCAACATTCTCGCTATCTCTGGTTCGGCGATGTTCGCCGGCGTCATGCTGACGATCGGCGTAACGTTGGGCGGCTACTGGAAGAGCCTTCCGGCTGCCGAATTCCTCGATTGGTTTAGCCAGAACGACCGGTTCATCATAAGGACGATCCCCCTTGTCGTCGTTCCGACCCTCATCGGCCTGATCGGTTCGCTCTGGCTCAGTTGGAGCGAGGGAGGACTACGTGCACTGTGGATCGGGGCGATCGCCTGTGTCGCTGCCGTTCTGGTTCTCACTATGGCCTGGTTCCTTCCGACCAACGCGCAATTCGCCACCAAGTCGATTCCCCTGGATCAGGTGCCCGCCCGGCTAGACACCTGGCTCATGGTCCACAACGTTCGAATCCTGCTCGCTACCGTCGCGTCGGTGCTCGGGATTCTGGCAGTCGCTCGGTGAAGGGCGGGACCGGCGCTGGGAACGCAAGGCGTAGTAAAGCCTGCCATCTTGGCTATCCGCAACCCGGGATAGATCGCGGAGCAATTGGCTCACGACGCCGAAGAAAGCATCGGACCGAAACCGGGAAGAACACTGAAGGGGGTGGTTTGCTGATCGTTGAGACGCGCTACACCTGAAGCCGTTCAGCCAAGTCAATGAAGTCGCTGGCCACCAGGTCCCAGGCCTGATCAGGGTGCAAGTCCGTGGTCTGCGCTAACCCGTGCTCGGTCGGACGCGGGACAAAGGCTGTTCGCAATCCGCATGCCCGAGCCGCTGCAAGGTCGCCATTGTGGGCGGCCACAAGACAGATCTCAGCTGGCTTCATTGCCAGGACGTCAGCGGTGCGAAGATAGGCTTGCGGCATCGGCTTGTACGCCTGCACGACTTCGGCGCCGAGGATCGCATCCCAGGGGATGCGACTACGCTTCGCCATGTTGAGCATGAGGACGATGTTACCGTTCGAGAGCGGTGCGATGATATAGCGGGCCTTCAGCCGTGTGAGGCCGGCCACCGCGTCCGGCCATGGCTCCAATCGGTGCCATGCCAGGTTCAGTTCGTCCAGTTCGGACGCTGGCACCGAAGCCGGGTCGATCCCGAATTCTGGCAAAACAGCTTCCAGATTCTCCCGATGCAGCACGTCGAGCCGTGTAAAAGGCCGCCGGCCGCTGCGCACCTCCTCCATCGCTGGGGAGTAACGGCTGCGCCACGCATCCGCGAAAGCGGTAGGAATGGCGGATACTGCTCCATGCCGCTTCAGGAACGATTCAGCTTCGCGCGCCACGCCGCTGCGCCAATCGACGACAGTGCCGAATACGTCGAATACCAAGGCACGTACACCATCCAATGCCATCACATTCGGCTCCTCGATCCGCACAATACATGACCGTCGCATTCGGGTGGCGAGCGCCTCTTGCGGCTGTCGCAAAAATCGGTCGCGAGACACCCACTTTTGCGAGGGACATTTGCGACAGGCAAACCATTGACCGGATGGACAGGGTGAAACTATCGCGAAGCTCAGGATATGTGCGAAGGGCGACCGGCATCACTACTCCAGAATGACGACGGCCTCCACCTCGAAGAGCATGGGGTCAATTGCAAGCTTGGGAACGGGAATCAGGGTCTGCGCCGGCAGCGCCTCACCGAACATTTTCTTGACGTTCTTGGTCAACACCTCAAGCTTGGACATATCGTGATCGACCACGAAGACCGTGAGCTTGGCGACCTGATCCGGCCTGGCACCGAGCTCATCGAGGGCGGTACGCAAATTTGCGTAGGCCTGCCCAACCTGGACAGCGAAGTCGGGCGACAAGGCTCCCGTGCTGTCTTGGCCGCCCTGTCCGGAGATGTAGGCCACCCGGCCATCGCGGGGCGTGATCACCGCCGTGCTGTAGCCATTCGGCGACGGGTCGTAGAGGTTTTGTGGATTGACGATGGTCAGCTTGAGATCCTTCTCACTCGCTGTTGTCGCAGCGGGAACTCCAATGGTCATGATGATTAGCCCTCCGATAAGCAGATGCTTGATTTGCGCGTGACATGATTTTCTCTTGGCTCTGCGAGCAACGTACCCTCGCGGCCGGCATGATTGAACTTTAACCGTATCGCCCATACGATGACTCGTGCGATGTACGAGTCATCGTATGGTACGCCGTACGAGTCAATCGTTCAAGATCGACATTCGTCGCGTTGCCGGTTCAAAATCGACGTTCTGAACAGCGAGGGAGACGGATGGCTGCAAAACGCAGCGGCGCCCGGAGCAAACGAGGGATAAATGAGCGGCTCCAGCCCGTGCAGGAGCCGCGCAGTGAACCGCCGCTCTCTCGGGAACGCATCGTGGCGACCGCGGTAGAACTGCTGGACGCCCAGGGAGTCGACGGATTGACGATGCGTCGGCTGGCCGATCGCCTCGGTTCGGGCGTGATGAGCCTGTATTGGCACGTCGACAACAAAGAGGATGTCTTTGATCTGGCGCTCGACTCGGTGCTCGAATATCGCGGACCGCCGCAAATGGTTGAGTCTCGAGACTGGCGCGGAGAAGTCGTTCATATGCTCGAAGACTGGCGCGCCAGCATGCTGCGCCATCCCTGGTCGGCATCGCTGTTGCCGCGCCGGGCACTCGGCCCGAACATACTCAGTCGCCTGGAACTGCTGAGCAACACCTTGTCCAGAGCCGGGGTTGCGGACGCAGATGTGAACGTCGCGATATGGTCGCTCTGGAACTATGTGATGGGCGCCACCATCACCCGGGCGAGCTTCGACCTCTCGGACGACGACAGGGTCGCCGCGCAGCAACGCCTTACACGTCTCAGCGAACGCTACCCGACAATCGAACGCTCTCGTCTGCTGTTGGATAACGATTGGGGCGGCACCTTCCGGAAAGGCCTCGGTTTCCTCCTCGATGGCCTCTCTCCAGGATGAGGCTGAACGGTAGCTTTGGCTCAAAGCGACTGTCGCAAAATCCCCGTTTAAACGACAGTTTTTGCACCTGATTTTTGCAACGTCGCAGCGGAAGCCTTTGCGGCAAGGTTTAAGGTTCCACAGCGGGTCGTGAGCCGAAATGCAAACTGAGACACTGCCCAGGGCACTTGACGAAAGGTCGGCCGCGCGCAAATCTGCTAAGATGTCAGACCAATTTTGTATGTAGGTTCCCATGCGAGCGCGCGGCGAACTGCCCGGGGCATCTGCTACGCGTGTGGCAATCGCCACGCTCCCGCCATTGGATCGCGGCAAGCAGGTCATGGAAGCGCTGGCCGACTATGTCGAGCGCGCTGCGTTGAAGAGCGGTGACCGGCTTCCGACCGAACGCGAATTGATGGCCGCGCTTTCCGTCGGGCGCTCGACGATACGCGAGGCGATGGGGCGTTTCGAAGCGCTCGGCGTCACCGAGACCCGCAAAGGCAGCGGCACCTATCTGCTCAAGCCGATATCCGCCGGCACGATCCATTTGCCGCTGTCGCTCGATACGGCAGAGCTGCGCGATGGTCTCTTGCACACCCTCGAGGTACGCCGCGGCATCGAGGCCGAGGCAAGCATGGTCGCGGCGCGGCGGCGGACTGTCGACGATCTGCGGACGATCGAGGAAAAACTCATCGAGATGGAGCGCGTCCATCTCGCCACCGGCACGTCGGGTCCGGAAGACCTAGCCTTTCACCTGGCCGTCTACGACGCCACGCACAACCCGCTTTTCCGGCAGCTCCTGGGGCAGATGCGCGAAGCGTTCGAGCGCTTTTGGGACCATCCTTTTGACCGGCAGGATTTCGCGCGGCGATCGTTCCCGTATCACCGCGAACTGTTCGATGCCATCGTCGCCAGGGACGCGGAGCTGGCGCGGGGAAAAACGCTGAAGATCCTCGAGATCGTGGAAGAGGATATCGAGGAAATGTCGAAATGAACGGTCCCGATTTTTTCGACCAGGCATCGCTGATCGCCGCGCATGACGAGGGCAACGCCTTCGATGCCGTCGTGCCGCCGATCGTGCAGACCTCGCTCTTCACCTTCCCGAACTATGACGAGATGCTCGAGACGTACCGCGGCGAAAAGGTGCGGCCGACCTACACGCGCGGGCTAAACCCGACCGTGCGCATGTTCGAGGAAATGCTGGCAAAGCTGGAGGGCGCCGAGGACGCGATCGGTTTTGCGAGCGGCATGTCCGCCATCTCGTCGGCAGTGCTGAGCTTCGTCGAGCCGGGCGACCGCATCGTCGCGGTCAGGCATATCTACCCGGACGCGTTCCGGCTGTTCGGGACGCTGCTCGCGCGCATGCGCATCGAGGTGACCTATGTCGACGGGCGCGACGAAGCCGCTGTCGCGAGCGCCCTGCCTGGCGCCAAGCTGTTCTATATGGAAAGCCCGACCAGCTGGGTCATGGAAACCCATGACATCGGTGCGCTCGCTGCGCTGGCAAAGTCCCGCGGCATCCCGACCATCATCGACAACAGCTGGGCCAGCCCGGTCTTCCAGCGGCCGCTGTCGCTCGGCGTCGATGTGGTTGTCCACTCCGCGTCCAAGTATCTGGGTGGCCACAGCGACGTCGTCGCCGGCGTGGTCGTGGGCTCGAAGGACTTGATTGGCCGCATCCGCGGCGAAGCCTACCCATATCTCGGCGGCAAGCTGTCGCCATTCGACGCCTGGCTCTTGATTCGTGGCTTGCGCACACTGCCGATCCGGATGCGCGCGCATCAGGCCTCCGGCCTCGAAATCGCACGGCGCCTGCAGGATCATCCGATCGTCGAGAAGGTCTGCCATCCGGGGTTGGCCAACCTGCTTCCTGCGGGGCTCACCGGCACGTCGGGCCTGTTCTCATTTGTCTTCCGCGACGGCATCGACATCCGGACGTTTGCCGACCACCTCAAGCTGTTCAAGCTAGGCGTGTCCTGGGGCGGCCACGAAAGCCTCATCGTGCCCGGCGAGGTCGTGCTGCAGCAGAAGGCCCAACCCAATTCCGCGATGGCGTTCGGCGTCCATCCGCGGTCCGTGCGTCTCCATGTCGGCCTCGAGGGAACCGAGGCGCTGTGGAGTGACCTGGAAACGGCTATCACAGCCGCTTCCGAAGAAAAGACCTGAAGCAACCAGACAAGAAGGGAACGGAAAATGAAGAAGCTTCTTATCGCCGCATTCGCCACCGTACTGATGTCGGGTGCTGCACTCGCCGACACGACGCTGAAGCTCGTGGAGGTGATCACCAGCCCCGAACGCACCGAAACCCTGAAATCGATCGTCTCCAAATTCGAGGCCGCCAACCCGGGCACGAAGGTCGAGGTCATCTCGCTGCCCTGGGGCGAGGCGTTCCAGAAATTCGCGACCATGGTGTCCGCCGGCGAAATCCCCGACGTCATGGAGATGCCGGACACCTGGCTGTCGCTCTATGCCAACAACGGTCTTCTCGAGAGCCTCGAACCCTATCTTGCCAAATGGGAGCACACCTCGGGCCTCACCGATCGCGCGCTCGAACTCGGCCGCGACGTGAACAACACCGCCTACATGCTGCCCTACGGCTTCTATCTCCGGGCGATGTTCTACAACAAGAAGCTGTTCCAGGAGGCTGGTGTCACCGAGCCGCCCAAGACGATGGACGAGTTCGTGGCGGCATCGGAAAAAGTATCCAAGCTTCCAGGCAAATATGGCTACTGCCTGCGCGGCGGGCCGGGCGGCCTCAACGGCTGGATCATGTTCGGCGCAACCATGGCCGGGTCCAACAAGTTCTTCAATGAAGACGGCACCTCGACGATGAACAGCGAAGGCTGGGTCAAGGGACTGACCTGGGTCGTCGACCTGTACAAGAAGGGATTGGCACCGAAGGACAGCGTCAACTGGGGTTTTAACGAAATCGTCGCCGGATTCTACACCGGCACCTGCGCA
This sequence comes from Mesorhizobium sp. WSM4841, assembly GCF_055811515.1. Taxonomy (NCBI): domain Bacteria; kingdom Pseudomonadati; phylum Pseudomonadota; class Alphaproteobacteria; order Hyphomicrobiales; family Phyllobacteriaceae; genus Mesorhizobium; species Mesorhizobium sp. WSM4841. The sequence goes on along the minus strand of NZ_JBVVQC010000013.1, from coordinate 46,299 downwards.
ATGCTTGATCAGGATCCAGACGCGCTGATCGCAATCGCCGAGCGGATGAAGCCGGAAGACTACGGCGTCACGACCATGCCGAAGGGGCCGTCCGGCAAGACGTTCCCGACCATCGGCTATGCCGGTTGGTCGATGATGGCGGCAAGCCAGAACAAGGACCTCTCCTGGAAGCTGATCGAAACGCTTGAAGGGCCCGAGGGCAATGTCGAGTGGAACAAGCGCACCGGTGCGCTGCCGGTCCACAAGTCGGCCGAAACGGATCCCTTCTACGCAAGCGAGCAGTTCAAGGGCTGGTTCGCCGAACTCGAGGACAAGGATGCGGTGCCGACGGTCATGCCGACCTATCTCGAGGAGTTCGCCTTCTTCAAGGACTCGATGGTCATCAAGACCAGTCAACAGGCATTGCTCGGCGACATCACGCCCGAGGAAATGGCCAACCAGTGGGCCGACTATCTGACCAAGGCGCAGCAGAAGTACCTGGCCAAGAAATAAACGGCGGACCTAGAGCATCGGAGCCGCCCATCGCCGGGTGGCTCCGATAGGCCTCGTCCATGGTCGATTGGAAGGATGTCCAATTGGAACGAAAGCGTTAGCTGATGGTTTTTGACGCCACCGCCGGGTTCCCGGAATCGCGCCGCCGGTCGCTGGTCGACCGGATCACGCGCCACGCCGAGCCATATCTTTACACCGCCCCGGCGCTGATTCTGATCGTCACCATCATGCTGGCGCCGCTGGTGCTAGGCCTGTCCTACGCCTTCCGTGACGTGCACTTGCTTAATCCCTTCTCTGGCGGGTATGTCGGGCTCGATCATTTTCGAACCCTTTATGACGACGAAAATTTTTATCGGGCGCTGCGCAACACGCTGTGGTGGACCGGCGCGTCCGTCTTCCTGCAGTTCGTATTCGGCCTGGTCCTGGCGCTGTTGCTCGACCGGCCGTTTGCCGGCCGCGCCATAGCGCAGGCGCTGGTGTTCCTGCCCTGGGCGGTGCCGACCTTCCTCACCGGGCTCAATTGGGCGTGGCTGTTCAATCCCGTCATCGGACCGCTGCCGCATTGGCTTTATGCGCTCGGCCTGATGAGCGAGCCGGCCAACATCCTTTCCAATCCGCAGCTCGCCATGTGGGGACCGATCATCGCCAACGTCTGGTGGGGCATTCCCTTCTTCGCCATCACGCTGCTGGCCGCGCTTCAGGCTATCCCACGCGACCTCTACGAGGCGGCGGCGATCGACGGCGCCGGCGCGATCAGGCGGTTCACGTCGATCACGTTGCCATTCCTGGCGCCGACCATTGCGATCACCGTGCTGTTGCGCACTGTCTGGATCTCGAACTTCGCCGACCTGATCATCGTCATGACCAGCGGCGGGCCGGCCGACCGCACGCAGATCGTCGCGAGCTACATCTTCACGCAGGCCTTCAGAGCCCTTGATTTCGGCTACGCCTCGGCCATCGCGCTGGTGCTGCTCGTCCTGCTGCTCGCCTATTCGATGCTGATCGTCATGCTGCGGCAAGTCCTGATGGATCGGTCGTGATGGGTCGGGGGATGACCAGATGAACAGGTATTCGACCTTCGGCACCGCGCTGCACCGCCTTGCGATCCTCTGCTACGTGGTCTTTGCGCTGTTCCCGCTGTTCTGGCTGTTGAAAGTATCGGTGACGCCGAACGACCTGCTCTATTCGGAGGGCGTGCGGATGTGGCCGTCGCGGATGAGCTTTGAACATTTCCGTTTCGTGCTCGCCCACAGCGCATTCCCGGTCTTCTTCAGGAACAGCATGATCGTTGCCGGCGCAACGGCCGTGATCGTGACGCTGCTCGCGTCCCTCTCCGGCTATGCGTTGTCGCGTTTCACCTTCCGCGGCAAATACTGGCTGGTCGCGCTGATGCTGCTCACCCAGATGTTTCCATTGGTGATGCTGGTCGCGCCGATCTTCAAGATGCTCTCGCCGCTCGGGCTGACCAACAGCCTGACCGGGCTGGTGGTCGTCTACACCGCCTTCAACATCCCCTTCGCGACGTTCCTGATGCAGTCGTTCTTCGACGGCATTCCCAAGGAACTGGAGGAGGCGGCCAAGATCGATGGCGCCACGCAGTTCATGGCGTTTCGCCAGATCATCCTGCCGCTGACGCTGCCCGGCATCGCCGCGACGCTGGGCTTTGTATTCACCGCCGCATGGAGCGAGCTGCTGTTCGCGCTGATGCTGATTTCGGGCAACAGCGCCGCAACGTTTCCGGTCGGTCTGCTCACCTTCGTGTCGAAATTTTCGGTCGATTTCGGGCAGATGATGGCGGCCGGCGTACTGGCGCTGATCCCGGCCTGCCTCTTCTTCCTGTTCATCCAGCGCTATCTGGTCCAGGGCCTGACGGCCGGCGCGGTCAAGGGCTGAGTGAGGTTTCATGGCATCGATCGACATCCGCAACGTCCGCAAGAATTTCGGCATCGTCTCCGTGCTGCACGGCGTCGACTTGTCGATAAAGAACGGCGAGTTCGTGGTGCTGGTGGGGCCGTCGGGCTGCGGCAAGAGCACGCTGCTGCGCATGATCGCCGGGCTCGAGGAGGTGACCGAAGGCGAGATCCGGATCGACGGCATGCGCGTCAATGAGCGGGCGCCCAAGGACCGCGACATCGCCATGGTGTTCCAATCCTACGCGCTCTACCCGCACATGAATGTCGCCGAGAACATGAGCTATGGCCTGCGGATCCGTAAGGCCGCCCGCGAGAAGATCACGGCCGCTGTCAGCAATGCGGCCAGGAAGCTTGAGCTGCAGCCGCTGCTTGCGCGGCGGCCGAAGGCACTGTCGGGCGGTCAGCGCCAGCGCGTGGCGATGGGCCGCGCGATCGTGCGACAGCCCAAGGCATTCCTGTTCGACGAGCCGCTGTCCAATCTCGACGCGCGCTTGCGCGAGCAGATGCGGGCAGAGATCAAGAAGCTGCACCGCGATCTCGGCGCGACCTCGATCTATGTCACCCACGACCAGATCGAGGCGATGACCTTGGCCGACCGGATCGTCGCCATGCATGAGGGCGTGGTGCAGCAGGTCGGCAGCCCGCTGGAGCTTTACGATCGCCCCGCCAACCTGTTCGTCGCCGGCTTCATCGGATCGCCGGCCATGAATTTTCTGTCGGCACGCTACGAGGTCGGCGCAGGCACGGCCGGCGCACGATTGCCTGACGGAACGCTGATTGCGCTTTCGTCAGCCTATCAACTCGAGGAAGGCGCGGCGGTAACGCTCGGCATCCGGCCGGAGCATGTCGAGATATCGCCGGCCTCGGAGGGCAGCCTGAGGGCGACGGTCGACCTGATCGAGCCGACCGGCTTCGGCATCATCCTGCATCTCGGCCTGCATGGCCTGCCATTCAACGTCTTCACGCTCGACCGGGCCGCGCTCACGGCCGGTCCGACGGTGACGGTGGCATTCCCGCCGCAACATTTGCATCTGTTCGATGAGACTGGAAAGCGCGCATCGGAATCGATCCTCCAGAAGGGGAAGGGCTGATCCCCCCTTTCGGCCGTTCCGATCATTCGAATTTTCCCAAAACCGGTTCCCACCTTTGGGTCCGATGCTATTGTCCTATCTTGGCACCGCCGAATTCGATACGACATTCGATCTCGGCGTCGACATGGCTCCTGGGACGAGATGGAACGCGCCCGCGGCGGCGCTAGATCATGATCCCGAACCGAAGGTCAGCGAAGCAAAAAGTGGGAACCGGTTTTCGGACGAGATCATGGTCAAACAACAACAGGGCTAGGTAGTCGAGCGCATGCGCTTTCTGTTTCTTCTGATCCTGCTCGCCGGCACCGGCATCGGCGTCGTCTATCCCTGGGCGATGACCAATTTCTCCGGCCATGAGATCGGCACCTGGCGGGTCTACGAACAGGGCCGGTTCAGGCCGGTGACGGTGCCGCTGTCCGGCCGCGACGCGCCGGTGCGGGTGCTGGTCGATCTTACCGCCAGGACCGAACGCATCGTCGTATCGCAACAGCGCACCGTATTGACGCTGACCGCCGCCACCGGTGGCAGGACGGTGCTCGCCTCGACACTGCAGTTCACCCATTCGGAAAATCCGCGCCAGGTCAGCCCGCAACTGCCGGACAAGATCTTTCGCGACGAGGCAGGACTGATCCCGATGGTCAGCCCTGGCCCCTACATCTTCACCGTCGGCCCCGGCGACGCCGAAGGCATTGAGATGCGGGCGGTGGATCTCGTGCTGCGCTCCGGTGTCGGCGAGATCGACCGCCGGGCGCGGCCGGTCGGCTTCTCGCTGATGGCGGCCGGCCTGATCGGGCTGCTGCTGGCGTTGCGTTTCGGCGGGCGGCGACCGCAAAATCCGAATTCGCAGCCGCCACCGCCGCGCTGGGGCAGGGGCTCGAGTTAGCTCGTGAATTACCGCCACGCCTATCACGCCGGAAACTTCGCCGATGTCGTCAAGCATGTCGTGCTGAGCCGGCTCGTCGAATATTTGAAACAGAAGGACAAGGCGTTTCGCGTCATCGACACCCATGCCGGCATCGGCCGCTACGACCTGGCGTCGACTGAAGCGCAAAAGACCGGCGAATGGCAAGGCGGCATCGGCCGGCTGGTCGGCGCCGAGATCGGCGCCCCTGCGGCAGCACTACTGGCACCTTATCTGGAAGCTGTCCGTTCGCTCAATCCCGAAGGCGGCGTGAAACAATATCCCGGCTCGCCGCTGATCGCGCGTCATCTCATGCGCAAGCAGGACCGGCTGTCGGCGATCGAATTGCATCGCCAGCATGCCGCGAAACTGAGGGCGCTATTCCAAGGCGATTTCCAGACCCGGGTGATCGAGCTCGACGGTTGGTTGGCGCTCGGCGCGCATCTGCCGCCGAAGGAAAAGCGCGGCCTCGTACTCGTCGATCCGCCGTTCGAGGAGGAGGGCGAGTTCGATCGCCTCGTCGACGGGCTGCGGAAAGCCCATAAGCGCTGGCCCGGCGGCATCTATGCTTTGTGGTATCCGGTCAAGGACCGCAAGGCGGTCGCCGCCTTCCGGAAGGCGCTGGTGCAGTCAGGCGTCCCGAAGCTGCTCGACATCGGCTTCGAGATCAGGCCGCCATCGGCCGAGCCCAGCCTCGACGGCAGCGGCATGGTGGTGGTCAACCCGCCGTTCACGCTGGAAGGCGAATTGCGCACGCTGCTGCCGGCTTTGCACACATTGCTTGCCGTTGAAAAACCGGCGCACTGGACGCTGGAATGGCTGGCGCCGTAGGGCGGCAGAGGTATTCGCGCGCCTGTCCTGGCTGAAGGCGATTTCGAACTAGGAAACCATTGTCTCTACAACCGCTTGACCGCGCGCAAGCGAATCCGCACAGTGCGCGCAATCGACCATAAGAGGCTGCCATGACTCGCTTCGCCCAATCCGCTCTTGCCGCACTGATCGCACTTTGCACGCCACTCGGCACGTCCCTGGCTGTCACCCAGGCAGCAAAGGCTGCCGACCTTGCCGTCTACGTCGACGAAGACAGCGGAGTTTGCGGTGAGGCTTGGGTGCTGAACAAGATCACCAGCCGCTTCTCCTACCAGGTGCACCACGTGCCGAATCTGCCCGATGTCGAGATCACAGATTTCCAGCGCATCCACCAGCACCGCTATCTGCCGGCCAACGAAACCTGGCCGATCGGCCGCCGCTATTGCGGCGCCACCGTCAGCCTGTCCGACGGCCACGCCCGTACCATCTGGTATCTGATCGAGGAAGGGCAGGGCTTTGCCTCGATCGGCGACAATGTCGAATTCTGCGTCTCGGGCTTCGACCGCTGGATGGTCTACAACGGCCGCTGCCGCGTCCTGCGCTGAACGCGTTTACCTGGCTGCTCCGCCTCATCGAGGATGGCGCGAAGGAAGGCGGCGTGACCGCGAAAGGCGCGCCGTCCGATTGACGTCGCCTTGACCCGCGTTTGCGGCCGACGTCCGACAAACAGCTTTTCGACATCGACATATCCCGCCTTGGCAAGCGTATCGATATGCGCGCCGAGATTGCCGTCGGTCGCATAGACGATGGCCTTCAATCGGGCGAATTCCAGCGCATTGCGCCTTTCCAGAGAATTCAGCGTGGCCATGATCCTGAGCCGCACGCTCTGGTGGATGATTTCGTCGGCAGCCATCATCGGGCCTGCTGTGGTGTCCGGCGTTCAGTCTCACTGATCTGGGACAGCGCCGCTCGATCTTGCGCGAATGACATGCGCTTCTCCCGCATACTGCAGAATACTCTGCTGAATAGAGTAATCTGTCAACCTTAGCAAAAAATTGCCCCTCTCGAACGCAGGCAAGGTCCTGGCGCAGAGCGGGGCCGCGTCCTGCTTTTGCAGCTTGTGTAGATCGTCCGGTTGACAAGACGATGAGATCGTTGAAGCAGCCGCATCATGGTGTTGCCGGTCGATGATCAACGAGCAAAACGCTTGCTAACCTTCAGCGCTTCGTAGCAAGATTGGTCCGGCAAAGCGCGGACAATGTCTGTAGCAAACCGTCGGCAAAGATCGAAGAGCAGAAACGGCATTTTGCGAAATCAGCACGAGCGTGTGTCGCCTGTAACCAAAACTTAAACTGAAAAAATCATGCTAATGCTTCGCTGGCTAGACAAGCGCGAGTCAGATATGCATTACGCGCCGGGTCATTAACGGCCGTCGGCACAACTAAGGGGCATGATATGGCTAAACAGTCATCCAAAGCGCCGGCATCCAAGTCACCGGCAAAGAAGGCACCGGCAAAGAAAGCACCAGTAAAAGCAGTGGCGGCAAAGGCCGCGGCCGCTGTGAAGAAAGCAGCACCTGCTGCCAAGCCGAAGGCCGCCGCGGCCAAGGCAAAAGCAGCGCCGGCCAAGAAGCCGGCCGCGAAAGCCGCGGCAAAACCGGCAGTGAAGAAAGCAGCACCAGCCAAGGCCAAAGCAGCGCCGGCCAAGAAGCCGGCCGCGAAAGCCGCGGCGAAGCCGGCAACGAAGAAAGCAGCACCTGCCAAGACTGCGCCGATAAAGAAGGCTGCACCGGCCAAGAAGGCTGCGCCGGCAAAGAAAGCGGCTGCAGCGAAGTCTTCGGTAGCGGTGAAGAAAGCAGCGCCGGCGGCCAAGCCGAAGGCGAAGGCAGCGCCCGCGAAGGCGAAGGCCAAGAAGTAATCGCGTTTCTTCGCTCGCGGAGAAGACAGTTAAGGGCGGGTGCCGGACAGGCGCCTCGCTCGCAGGGTCAGTGCTCGGGCAAGAATAGAGGCGGAGGGAAGACAGCTTTTCGCAGCTCCCAGGACTTCGCCGCACGGCGAAGTCCGGTGGGGCATTTCTCTGTGCCCGCAGAGGAATTCTCGGTGCAAGACCGGTGGCTAGGTTCGGGTCTGTCTGACCTGTTCAGATTCTCTTGGGCTGCAACTGCCGTACCGCTCATTGCCTCAAGATCGCAGAGGAACGGTCGTCTGCCGTGGCGCCCGGTTTTTCCGCCTGTGGGCTGTTGATCATGCCGGCATGCCCGGCCAACAGTGTCGCGGAAATGGATCATGCGCAAATTCTAAGTGCTACAGCATTCTTTGCGCGTCCACGCGCTCTGTACTCGGCAACCAGGAACCCGATCATGCCCAGACTGTTCTACGCCTCCACGTCCCCTTACAGTTCCAAGGTGCGCATGGCCGCGCTTTATGCCGGCATCGCCGTCGATCTCGTGCCGATAAAAACCGAAGACAAGCCAGCCGAGCTGATCGACACCAATCCGCTCGGCAAGATCCCGGTGCTGGTGCTCGACGACGGCCGCTCGGTCCACGACAGCCGCGCCATTACCCAGCATCTCAACCGCATGTCGAAGAACGCGCTGTTCCCGCGCAATCCCGACAGGCGCCTTGAGGCAGAAGTGCTGGAGGCACTGGCCGACGGCATCTGCGACTGCGCGCTGTCGATGGTCTATGAGCGGCGCACGCGCCCCGAAGACATGGTCTACCAGCCTTGGCTCGACCGCCAGTGGGCGAAGATAACCAACGCGCTCGATCTGCTCAACGCCAATCCGCCAAAGCTGCCGAAGAAGATCACCGCCGGCCAACTGGCGCTGCGCGCCTGCCTTGGCTATCTCTCGCTGCGCTTTGCCGGAAAATGGGAAAAGGGCCGCAGCCGGCTGGTCCGCTGGGCAGCGCGCTTCGACGAGAAGTTTCCGGAGCTGAAACCCTGCGTCCCGGCGTGAGCTGGTTGGCACCCAGCCAGAGAAAAGATCAAAAAAAGCCGGGCACGAGGCCCGGCTTTTTCGTGTCGTGGCTTGGACGAATTTAGAACTTCATACCGACGCCGAAGGTGACGCGGTTGTCGCTCGACTTGACCTTGCCGATACCGTCGAAGTCCTTGTCGCCGAAGTCGGTGTAGCGATACTCGACACGGCCGAACACATTGTCGGTGATCTTGATGTCGGTACCGACGCCGGCCGTCCAGCCCAGCATGGTGTTTTCGTCGCTGGAACCAGCGGCTTCGATCTCCTGGTTCTTGAGCGCGCCACCGGCGGTGCCGTAGAGCAGGATTTCCGGGGTGACGGCGTAGCCGAGGCGGGCGCGCAGCGAGCCTTCGAAGCCGCCCTTGGCCTCGACGCCACCATCGTCGCCCTCGATGCCGCTATAGCCGATATCGGCTTCAGCACCGTACACGAAGTTCTCCTGCTGCCACTGGTAGCCGCCGAAGACGCCGCCGACGAATCCATCGGTGTCGACGTCGACGCCGAAATCGTCGGCATCAGCATGACCGCTGAAGCCGTAGCCGACGCTCACACCGGCATAGGGACCGGCCCAGGAAGCGACCGGAAGTTCGACGATCGGGGCGGGTGCCGGCGGCTCTTCCGAGATGACGTCAGCAGCATAGGCGGTTCCGCCGAGGGCGAAGAGCCCAAACGCCACCGCCAGCGGTCGCGCAAATTTAAGATTGGCTTGCATTGTTCTTTACTCCTTAAGCCACAGGCACAGGCTTGCTTTTCACAAGCGCCCTCAACCCGCCGGGGGGATAAACGGGTCTGGCGCTCAACGGTTCCGAATGTCGTGTCGAAATGCGGCTGAAGCGAACCTGAACTTGGGTCATTACCGGGCACGAATGAGGCTGAATTTTGACGTTGTATCTGCGCAACAGATAGTGTCAGGAGGCTTTGCCGTGCCGCGCTGAACACCGCTTGGAGCAAGGGGTCCGGAGCCCTATATTGCGGTCTGACGGCCGAGTCCCGGCCACAGTCGAAAGACCGATCCGGCCGCTTTGCCACAATGCTGCCCAAGGTCCGAACGGCATTTAACGCTTGGCCGGCCATATTTCGCCGACTGGCTGAAATCGAAGCCCATTGAGGATTGACAGGATGAGCAAGGCCGCTGGAACGGCGCTGGTGACGGGCGGGGGCAAGCGGATCGGCAAGGCAATCGTCGAGGATCTGGCCGCGAACGGTTTTGCTGTCGCCATCCATTGCAACCGCTCGCGGGCCGAGGCGGAAGCGTTGGCTGCGCGGATCAACGGCGGCCATTTTGGCCAGGATGGCCGCGCCGCTGTGGTCGCCGCCGACCTGACCGACATGGCCGCGGTCGGCGACCTGGTCGGCCGCGCCGCAGCCGCGCTCGGGCCTGTTACACTGCTGGTCAACAATGCCTCGCTGTTCGTGGACGATACGGTTCAGGACTTCGACTGGCTTGCCTGGGACCGTCACTTCGCCATCCATGTGAAGGCGCCGGCACTTTTGGCGCAAAAATTCGCTCGCGCGCTGCCGGAAGGCCAGGACGGGCTGATCGTCAATATGATCGACCAGCGCGTCTGGCGCCCGACGCCACGCTATTTCTCCTATGCGCTGTCGAAATCGACATTGTGGACAGAGACGCAGATGATGGCGCAGGCGCTGGCACCCCGCATTCGCGTCAACGCCATCGGCCCCGGCCCGACGCTGAAGAGCGCGCGCCAGGACGACAGCGACTTTGCCGCGCAGGTCGACGGGCTGATCCTGAAGCGCGGCCCGGAATTGCCTGAATTCGGCGCCACCATCCGCTATCTCTGGGGCGCGCGCTCGGTCACCGGCCAGATGATCGCACTCGACGGCGGCCAGCACCTTGCATGGCAGACACCGGATGTGACAGGCATTGTCGAATGAGTCCCATGGACCAGAAACACAAACAAGGCGGCACCGCCGACGATCTGCCCCCCGATGTCGACCTCGAGGACGAGGCGGCGGAGGAGATCGTCGAACCGTCAGCTCCTGGTTCGGGCGGCCCTGACGTCGACTTCACGGCCATCGATTGGACGCCGCATGCCGGCGATGCCGACGGCATGGTCGGCGCCGAAGTCATCCAGACGCTGGTCAAACGGCTGCCCAACGCGCCCGGCGTCTACCGCATGATGAATGCCGCAGGCGACGTGCTCTATGTCGGCAAGGCGCGCAGCCTGAAGAGGCGGGTGACCAATTACGCGCAAGGCCGTTTCCACACCAGCCGCATCGGCCGCATGGTGCGCGAGACGGCGACGATGGAGTTCGTCGTCACCCGCACCGAGATCGAAGCGCTGCTGCTGGAAGCCAACCTTATCAAGCGCTTGCGGCCGCGATTCAATGTGCTGATGCGGGACGACAAGTCGTTCCCCTACATCCTGTTGACCGGCGATCATGTCTCGCCCGGCATCTACAAGCATCGCGGCGCGCGCTCGCGCAAGGGCGACTATTTCGGTCCCTTCGCCTCGGCCGGCGCCGTCGGCCGCACCATCAATTCGCTGCAGCGCGCTTTCCTGCTCAGGAGCTGCACCAACTCCTTCTACGAGAACCGCACCCGGCCGTGCCTGCTGTTCCAGATCAAGCGCTGCGCCGGCCCGTGCACCGGCGAAATCTCGCATAGTGACTATGCCAGGCTGGTCGCCGAGGCGAAGGACTTCTTGTCCGGCCGTAGCCAGAAGGTGAAGACCGATATCTCCGCCGCCATGCAGCAGGCTGCGGAAAACCTCGACTTCGAGCGCGCTGCCATCTATCGCGACAGGCTGGCGGCGCTGTCGCATGTGCAGAGCCATCAGGGCATCAACCCGCAGACCGTCGACGAGGCCGATGTCTTCGCCATCCACCAGGAAGGCGGCCAGGTCTGCATCCAGGTGTTCTTCTTCCGCACCGGGCAGAACTGGGGCAACCGCGCCTATTTCCCCAAGGCCGATCCGGCGTTGGACGCAGCCGAGGTGCTGGGCTCGTTCCTGGCGCAATTCTATGACGACAAGCCGACGCCGCGCACCGTCCTGTTATCGCATGGCGTCGAGGACCAAGAATTGCTGGCGGAGGCGCTCTCCACCCGTGCGGGTCGCAAGGTGGCGATCTCGGTGCCGCAGCGCGGCGAAAAGAAGGATTTGACCGACAACGCCTTGCAGAATGCCCGTGAGGCGCTCGGCCGCCGGCTGGCCGAGACCTCGACGCAAGGGAGATTGCTCACCGGCTTCGCCGAGACCTTCGGCCTGAAAAAAACACCGGTGCGCATCGAGGTCTATGACAACTCCCATATCATGGGCACCAACGCCGTCGGCGCCATGGTTGTCGCCGGGCCGGAAGGCTTCGTGAAGAACCAGTACCGGAAATTCAACATCCGCTCGACCGAGATCACGCCGGGAGACGATTTCGGCATGATGCGCGAGGTGATGGAGCGGCGTTTTTCCCGGCTGCTGAAGGAACATGGCGATATGCCGCAGAGCGAACAGGCGGCGGACGACACCCTGGCCGAACAGGGCGACGGTATCGAGGATGCGGGCGGCTTCCCGGCCTGGCCAGACGTCATCCTCATCGATGGCGGCCAGGGCCAGATGACGGCAGTGCGCAAGATACTCGCCGATCTCGGCATCGAGGACCGTGTCCAGGCCATCGGCATCGCCAAGGGCCAGGACCGTGACGCCGGCCGCGAACGCTTCTTCGTGAGGGGCAAGCCGCCGTTTTCGCTCCCCGTGCGCGACCCGGTGCTCTATTTCGTCCAGCGGCTGCGCGACGAGGTCCACCGCTTCGCCATCGGCTCGCACCGCGCCCGCCGCAAGAAGGAGATGGTCAAGAGCCCGCTCGACGAGATCAGCGGCATCGGCCCGGGCCGCAAGCGCGCGCTGCTCATGCATTTCGGCACCGCCAAGGCGGTCAGCCGCGCTGCGATCGAGGATTTGGTCAAGGTCGACGGCATTTCCGAGCAGGTGGCGAAGCTGGTCTACAACCATTTCCACGAGAGCTGATGGATTCGGCTATTTTCAGTTGATCCATCGACTATCGCCTGTTGACCCCCCACATTCGCTTCTGATTTGAGTAGGCAGGCAGAAAGAGTTCCCAAAAATATGGCCCAGCGCGCATTCAACTTGCCCAACATGCTCACCTACGTCCGCATTCTCGCGGTGCCGCTGGTTGTGCTGTGTTTTTTTCTCGAAGGGCATCTGAAGTCGAGCGACTTCGCCCGCTGGTCGGCACTGATCATTTTTCTGCTGGCCTCGATCACCGATTATTTCGACGGCTATCTGGCGCGCGCCTGGCAGCAGACCTCGAATATCGGCAAGATGCTCGATCCGATCGCCGACAAGTTGCTGGTCGCCACGTGCCTGCTGCTGCTGGCGGCCGACACCGATAGGCATGCCGGCATCGCCGGCTGGTCGCTGTGGGCAGCGATCATCATCCTGTGCCGCGAGATCCTGGTCTCGGGCCTGCGCGAATACCTGGCGGCGCTGAAGGTCTCGGTACCGGTGACGCAGCTGGCAAAGTGGAAGACCACCATTCAGATGGTCGCCATCGCCTTCCTGCTCGCGGGACCTGCCGGCGACAAGATCTTCCCGCTGACCACCCAGACCGGGCTGGTGCTGTTGTGGATCGCCGCGCTTGTGACGCTTTACACCGGCTATGACTATTTCCGCGCCGGCCTCAAGCACATCATGGACGAGTAGCATGTCGACGAGGCTCATCTATTTCGCCTGGGTGCGCGAGCGGATCGGCAAGTCGCAAGAGGTCGTCGACTTGCCCGCCGGCATCGAGACGGTGGCCGACCTGCTGCGCTGGCTGAAATCGCGCGGCGAGGAGTACGAGCACGCGCTGCAATATCCTGACGTGATCCGCGTCGCCATCAACCAGGAACACGTCGAGCACCGCGAGAAGATATCAGGCGCGCGCGAGATCGCGCTGTTCCCGCCGATGACGGGTGGCTGAAATGCCCGGCGCGGTGGTGCCGACGGTGCGCATCCAGGCGGAGGATTTCGATGTCGCCGCCGAGATCGCCAAGATGACGCAAGGCCGCGCCGACATCGGCGCCGTGGTGACTTTCTCGGGTCTCTGCCGCGATGAAGCGGGCAGGCTGGCGGCACTCGAACTCGAACATTATCCTGGCATGGCCGAGGCCGAGATCGGCCGCATCGCCGCCGACGCGATCAGCCGTTGGCCGCTGCAGGGGCTTACCGCCATCCATCGCCACGGCAGGATCGCGCCCGGTGAGAACATCGTGCTGGTGGTAGCAGCCTCCACGCACCGGCAGGCGGCGTTCGAGGCGGCGAGCTTCCTGATGGACTATCTGAAATCGCGCGCGCCGTTCTGGAAGAAGGAACACCATACCGACGGCTCGCAAGGCGGCTGGGTCGACGCCAAGGAGGCCGACGACGAGGCGGCAAGCCGCTGGAAGCAGGCCGTGCCGAAACGAAATTGATGCTTCGCGTCATCGCCGGAGGGGTGGGAGTCGATCAGCCCCATCAGCCTTTGTCAGTGCCGATCCAGTAATCGAGCGCAATCCGGCCGGGTCCCCAAGCCATGATGCCAAGCGCCATCGCCGCCCAGGTGATGTGCAGCGGCCAGCCGTCCGGTACGGTGAGCTGTATGACCAGCGTCATCACGAGCAGGCCGAATGCCGCCAGTCGTGTCGCCAGGCCGAGAACAAGAAGAATTGGCAGCAGGATTTCCGCAGATCCTGAGACGAACGCCACCAGCCCAGGTGCGGGAAAATCGTAAGGGCCGCCGGGCAGATGCAGCTTGAGCTCCGAGCTGAAAAGCAGCACGGCGACTTCATTCAATTGCAGAAAGCCGTCCCATTTGTTGACGCCGGACCGCCAGAACGGGACGGCGAGTGCGCAGCGCAGGACGAACTGCGTCAGCGACGGTGTGGCACTCGTGCGAAGGGCGGCATTCACCCTCTCGACGAGGGCGGCGATTCCTCGCGGCTCGGTGCTGGCGTTCTGCCCATGCTTCGTCATGCTCATCCTCCCTGGTGTGCCGCTGTGAAGGCGCCTGCTTGCAGCAGGCCGGCAATGTTGGCGGAAAGGTCGAATTCGGCACGCTCCGCAAATGCCGCCGCGGCCGCCGCGCCGAGCGGCTCACCCGCCATGAGGCGATCCAGAAAAACCGCGCCGCTGGGCGGCAGGTGGCGAACGAAGACTTCGAGCCCGGGTCGCGTGACCAGCGCATCTTCAGGGCCGCCCGCGTCGATTCGCCCGACAGGACCGTCGCTCCGGTTGGCCGCAAAGATCGTCACGACTGGATAGTGCGAGCGAATGGCGCGCGTTGCCGGGTGCGACACAAACACGGTATCGGCCAGTCGTTCGGGCGGGATCGACGCCAGTGCTCCGGAAGCCAACGGTTCCGCGTCGGCGGCATGATAGGCGTCGAGCCAGGCACGCTCCATGCGCGCCACGTCGGCCAGCCACGGCATCGACTGCGCGTATTCGTAGCGCTCGATGAAATCGGGAAAGTCGCGGCCGTATTCGAACAGGAGCGGCGAGGTGGGTGGCGTTTCGCGGACATGAAAGCGCGCCATCGCGCGAAAGAAGTCCGGGCCAGTGATGCGCAGCGTCGCTGGAAAGCTGGCGGCCAGCGCATCGATCAGGCTGACCGTGACGTTGTTGCGGTAGACGGCATATCGCTTGATCGGAGCCTTGCCGTTCGGCCCCGAGACAACCTCAGGGGGGGCTCGGTCAGGATCGAGCAAACCGGCGGTGAATGCCGCGGCATAGTCGAACCGGCGGCCGAGATCGCGCGACTGGAGCTCATCCTGCGGCATGGGCTTTTCCGAACAAGCTGTCGGCATGACGGTCGAGGATCGCCTGGGCGGCGGCGGCCTCCGCCTTGAGCACCGGCCAATCGGGAATGTCGCTATCCCATTCGATCAGCGTCGGCAGCGGCCCGCATCGGCCGATCACGACATCGAAAAGCTTCCAGACCGCGTCGGCGACCGGGCCGTCATGGCTGTCGATGAGCAGCAGATCGCCCTCGTCATCCTCCTGCTCGGCGTGCCCGGCCAGATGGATTTCGCCGACATTCTGAAGCGGGAAATCCGCGAGATAGGAAAGGGCTGAAAAGCCGTGATTGGTGGCTGAAACAAAGACGTTGTTGACGTCGAGCAGCAAGCCGCAACCGGTACGCCGCACCAGCTCTCGGATGAAATCCGTCTCGCTCATAGTCGATGCCGGGAAAAGGACGTAGGTCGAGGGGTTCTCGAGCAGTATCGGGCGGCCGATCGTCCCCTGCACTTCGTCGATGTGATCCGCCACGCGCGAAACCGTTGCCGGCGTATAGGGCAGGGGAAGCAGGTCGTTGTAATAGGTGGTGTCGTGGGTCGACCAGGCGAGATGCTCGGAAACGAGCGCCGGCTCATAGCGGTCGACGAGCGCCTTGAAACGACCGAGATGCGCTTTGTCGAGCGGCCGCGGTCCGCCGATCGACATGCACACCCCGTGCAGCGAAACGGGATAGTCGCTGCGGATCTTAGTCAGCGCATCGTGCGGCGGGCCGCCGGCGCCCATGTAGTTTTCGGCGTGGACCTCGAAGAAACCGTCCTTACTGCCGCCGGCAATGATTGCCTGCAAATGTTCGTGCTTGAAACTGGTGCCGGCAAGGCCGGCGACCGGGTGCGCCGGAAAGCGCGAGGTTTTCGACATGGGGGATGCTGGGTAAGTGGCCAGTCCGTTCATCTTCGTCTCCGCTTTCCGGGCAGGTTGCATTGCTTACGACGGGATGTCGCGGGTCAGCTCCGTGGGCGAGCCCTTGCGGTCGCCGGGCAGGTCCATCGTCGTACAGGTGCCGCCGTCGACAAACTTCCAGGCGTTGCCCTGGTAATCGACAGTCGAGGTGCCTTGGCATGTGGTTCCCGCACCTGCCTTGCAGTCGTTCTGCCCCTTCATGGCGACGCCAAAGCACTTCTCCTTGCCGGCATCCATCGCCGCCTTGACCTGTGCCTCGGTCAGCGGCGCGGCCGTCGCAAAAGAAGCAAGAGCCGTGGCAACGGCGCTGGCCAGAAGGGCCGCACTCACGGTTGATCTTGTTGACATGATTTCACCTCCGGTTGGGTTGTTGAGCGCGCCGTTCCTCAAGCGCGCATTGGTCAGTTCGGTCCGGAAGTTCCCTGTGTTACATCTGTTTGGGAACACGACTTCGTGATCGCCTGGGGCTTGGCTTGAGCAAAATTTTGCCGGTCACGCCAAGGAGGCCGACAAGGCCGCAAGCCGCCGGAAGGCACCGCCGTGCGAATAGTCCGTGTGGGGCGCCACGGAACTACCGCAATCCTGCGAGACCTTCCGACCAGTTTGGTGCGCTATGGGGAGCAGGATCATGCTGGGCAGGATCGCCGAGTTCTTCATCTTCGGTCTCGTGCCGCTGGTCGTTGGTATACTGGTGGTGCCTGGGTTGTCCGTCGCTGCCGAGAAGACCCTGAAGGGCGAGGTGACGTATCGCGAGCGCATTGCGCTGCCGCCCAACGCCGTGCTTTCAGTGCAGCTTGCCGATGTCTCGCTGGCCGACGCGCCGGCCGCTGTCATCGGCGAGCACAAGGTGGCGCCGGCCGGCCAGGTGCCGATCAAGTTCGAGATCAGCTTCGACCCGTCGGTGATCGGGCCTGATATGACTTATGCGCTGCAGGCGCGCATCACCGTCGACGACAGGCTGTTGTTCATCTCCGATACGCGCCACCAGGTCGATCCGCTGAGCGACGCGCCGCAGACCATCATGCTGAAGATGGTGACGTCGAGCGAGGAGCCGGCAGCGGCCCCGGTGTTCGGGCAGAGCTGGCTGATCGAGTATATCGACGGCATTGGTGTGATCGCCGAGCCGCAGGCGACGTTCAGGATCGACGAGGCCGGCAAGGCCGGCGGCAGCGGCCCTTGCAACGTCTACTTCGCCACCGCCAAAGTCGATGGTTCGACGATCGCCGTCAGTGACATCGGTTCGACCTTCAAGGCCTGCGCGTCCGAGATCATGGCCGAGGAAAAGGCGCTGTTCGCGGCGCTGGCCAAGGCGGCATCTTACCATATCGACGCCGGCAAGCTCATCATCGTCGACAAGGACGACCGCGTCATCCTGCGGTTCAATGCTGCGACCTGATCGCTCAAAAAACCGGTTTCGGTTTTTGAGCATCATGCGCAGTTGGAGGTGTCGGCCCGGCGTCCGGGCGCTGGATCGCCGCAACAAAAAAAGGCCAGCATGGCGCTGGCCTTTTTTGCATATGACGTCGTGACGGACTATCGACTCAGCCGACGATCTCGGTATCCGAGAACCAGTATTTGATCTCCTGCGCGGCCGTCTCCGGCGCGTCGGAGCCGTGCACGGAATTCTCGCCGATCGACAGCGCGTGTACCTTGCGGATGGTGCCTTCGGCGGCATTAGCCGGGTTGGTGGCGCCCATCACGTCGCGGTTTTTGGCAATGGCGTTCTCGCCTTCCAGCACCTGCACGACGGTCGGGCCCGACGACATGGACTCGACCAGCTCGCCGAAGAACGGGCGCTCCTTGTGGACGGCATAAAAACCTTCCGCCTCGCGGCGGCTCATCCACACCCTGCGGGAAGCGATGACGCGCAGGCCGGCTTCTTCGAGCATCTGGGTGATGGCGCCGGTGAGATTGCGCCGGGTCGCGTCCGGCTTGATCATGGAAAAGGTGCGTTCGAGCGCCATAGGGTCGTCCTTGTGATGGAGAGTGGAATTGAGGGTGGCGGGCTCTATACAAGCCGCCCGCCGGCTTGCCAAGGGGAGGCCGGCGCGGCGCTCATTTCTGCGCCGGATGGCGCATCGCCGTCGGCCCGAACCAATGTTGTCATAACTGCATCTCGATCGTCAGCTTGGCCGTGTCGCCAGCCCGGAGGCCTTCGCGGACCCGCACTGCCGTCTTGATCGGCAAGAGCAGGCTGCCGGATTTCTTGTCGGGAAACAGCGATGTCCGCCATCTGGTCTGGCCGATGACGGCTTCCACGCCAAGCGAGCCCCAGGGGCGTGCCATCCCCGCCATCGCCGTCTTGATCCGTGCCCCAAGCTCCGGCGGCAGCGTCACAAAATGCCAGCCGCCCTTGCCTGGATAGACCCAGATCTCGGCTTGCACGTCGTAGCGAAACATTTTGTGCCCTTCCTCAGATCAAGGCCGTCACGGCTGGCTTTGCCATGGTGTCTTGTTGGCAACGCAGCGATCGGCGAAACCATCCCATGATATCCATTCTTCCCTGCAAGAGAGGATGGCAGCGTCGCCGTTGCACTACCGCCTTATCACCATCGGAGCGCGCCGGACTTCCCAGCCTTCCCGTTCCAGTTCCGGCACGCTGTGGTTCTCGCTCGGGTAGCCAACGCAGAAGTAACCGATCAGCGTCCACTCCGGCGGCGCGTCCAGGATCGTCGCTATTTCGGCCGGATCGAGGATCGAGACCCAGCCCATGCCTATTCCTTCCGCGCGCGCCGCCAGCCAAAAGGTGTGGATTGCCATCACCGCCGAATATTCGATGGTCGCAGGCATGGTCAGGCGGCCGAGCCCATGCCCCTGTTCTGTCGCGCGGTCGGCGAAAACCGCGAATTGGCAGGGCGCTTCGTTCAGGCCGGCAAGTTTCAGGCGCGCATAGAGCGCGGCGCGTTCGCCGCCGAAAGATGCGAGCGCCTCCGCATTGCAGCGCTCAAAGCATGCCCTGACGGCGGCGCGGCACTGAGCACTCTCGACCATGACGAAACGCCAGGGCTGGCTCAGCCCGACCGAGGGCGCAATGCTGGCGACGTCAAGCAGCCGCTCCAGCGCGCCATCTGGGAGCGGCGTCGGCTTGAATCGCCTGACGTCCCGCCGCCACAGGAAGAGATTGACCAGCTCGGCGCGAAAATCGTCTGGGAATTCCGGTCCTGAGGTCATGATGTCGTGCTGCCTTTGCTAAAGGGAGTAGGGGAGAGGGCAGGAGGGCAGGCGATGCTGGCCGGGCTATTTTGGTTCACAGTCGGATCAGGCGCGCCCGCGTTCATCGGCGGTTCAGGTTCCATGGTGTAACATTGGCCCAGCGAAGGAGGAGGGCCATGAAAAAGCTCTTGTCTGTCCTTGTGGCCGCAGTTTTCGGTACGGCTTTTGCCTTGCCTTTGAATGCCGCGCCTCTCTCTATTCCGAAATCTGAGCAGGTGCAGAACAGCGCCGTCGAACAGGTTTGGCATCGTAGACACTGGCGACACAACTATGGTCACTGGCGGGGTGGTCGTCACTGGAACCGACGGTACGCATTGCGGGGGTGTGGCTACTATGGGTGTTACCCGCGCCGCTATTATAGGCCCTACTACCGACCCTTTTATCGCCCCTACTACGGCTTTAGCCCCTATTACGGCTTTAGCCCCTATTACGGCCACCGTGGTTACTACCCGCACTATTACAATGGCTCAGGAGTGAGCATCTATCTGCATTTCTAGCTACGAAATCGTGGAAAGCGTCCCATACCCCCAAGCGCGGTTTCAGGGAAGGCGGAAAGCTGGCGGACCAGAGTGTTGGACGCCCGACGCGAATCGAATGGCCTTGGCCATTCCGATTTCAAGTTTGCAATCCGTCAGAGGATTTTGACTTCCGCAGCCGCACTCCGGACCCTCCGCCATTTTTCGGGAATGAATTCGACGCCGGCCTTTGTATGCTGCGACATGTTGGGAAGCGAGCGTTACTGAAATTCGACCGTAGCGCCAGCGTAAGCGAGCCCGGCATCCTATGCTTGCCGCAATCCATAGGAGGTTTCATCCCGTCCGAACCTAAAGGACATCAGCGCCCCGCCGAGGTGATTACGTTAGCGTTGATCTCCAACACCATCTCGCTGGGCTTCACTTGGATAGACTTTGATGGGATTGGCGACGTCGTTCTCGCCTAGCAACCTTTTCATGCCATTTTCAGCTAGCAATTACCGCGACCACGATCGTTCCCCAAGTTGTCAGCAGGATGTTTGCGATTGGATATGCTGGCGTGTAGCCAAGCACCGCTACGGCACTTCCTGATCGCTCCTGGATGGCGGCCATTGCTGCGGTCACCGTCTGCGCCCCCGTCAACGCTCCAAGCAGGAGAATCGGATTCATGCGCAAGGCGAAATGGCCGAACGCCAGTCCCACGATCTGTGGCGCCAAGGTCACCACCATGCCTCCGAGCAGCAACCCGAGGCCCGCCTCCTTAAGAGCCGACAGAAAGATCGGCCCGGCGTGGATTCCGGTCAGCCCGATGAAAGCTGCGAGTCCAAGAGATGTCATGAACGCTATGGCGCCATCAGGAATGCGCCCGAACAGCGGGTAACGAGTCCGCAAATGGCCGACCAGAAGCCCGGCGAGCAAAGTGCCCACGCTGGTACTTAGCGAGATTTTGATGCCGCCGACCAAAAAAGTCAGCAGGACACCGACGGCACCGCCGAAAAAGATCGCCAGGCCCAGCACGATGAAATCGGTAGCGTGGTGCGGAGCAACGATGGTGCCAATTGTGGCAGCGGCTTTCTGCACTACCGGCTCCGGGCCGACCAAACGCAGCAGGTCGCCTCGCTGCAGGGCTAAATTGCCCGCGATCGGGAGTTCCTGACCGCCGCGGCTGACAGATCGCAAGTACAACCCACGCGTCCATTCTTCTGCCGATAGGTCGGCAAGAGTCCTGTCCGGCTATCGCGGCACCATAGGTCATCGGCCGCTGTGCAGATGGTCGCTGCAATCTGCGGGTGGCGAGAGGAAGATGGCCTGACAGTCGAAGGGCAGCCTGGAAACCTGAAGCCTTAAACGGTCGATCGAGACGGCTGTGATTATAAGCAGCAGGCTGCGCGGATCTCTGAGGGGGAGACCAATTATCAATCGCGAACATTTCTGGCTCGGCGAGGAGCAGTTTGGGCTGCTTGAACCACATCTGCGGACTGACTCCCGAGGCAGGCCGCGCGTCGATGTTCGTCGCGCAATCAGCGGCATTATCCATGTCGTGAAGAGCGGCGGACGCTAGGTTGATGCTCGTCATGATCGCGCAAGCGCCGCCATCGTCGGCATGCTCAGAAAGCCAAGATGCACGGCATGGCACAGGCCGTCGCAGAACTCACAGGGCTCCCGCCATCCCGAAGCTGTCGCAACTGCTCAAGGCCGAGATGGCCGAGCAGGATGTCAGGGTCCGTAGTCTATCAGCTCAAGGTGACACGGTTGTGCGACTGGAGTTAATAAGCGGCCGCCGAAATGCTGATAGCAGACTTGACGCAAGGCGATCGCGAAGAGGCGCGGCTTGCATTCGAGGTCACTGCCCGAAAGGCCCAAGCGGATCCACCGCCATCACTTAGAACCATAACGACAGGACATACAACGCTGCCACGAGGATTAGGAGCGGCGCGATGATGGCGATGAACGTCTGGAGAGTGTTCATTATCGCGAATTAGGGTTTCGCCTACCGGTATCCAGCTTATTGATGTCTGCCCGCCGGGGCAGACATTTTTTTGCCGATGGCGCGCAGGACATTCGTTCTCAACACTTCGCAAGGGAATTTGAGACAAGCGGCGCTCTGATTTAGCGGAGACTCTGGCGCATCTCGGTTGTCATTTTAAGCGGCCGATTGGAGAAAGCGGCTACACGACGACCCGATAAAGTCGTATTATCAGCGGGACGTATCGGCGCGCTGACAATCGAAGTGACGCGCCACCTGTTGATGGGACACGACAAATGACGAGTCTTGTTCGGACGTTCGCATTCGTTGCGCTTCTCCTAGCCAATGCCTTGGCTTGCTTGCCCTGCGCAGCACAGGAGAGCGACCGGTCAGAGGGTCACCTCCGATGTGCAATACGAATATCTTGATCGCTGGGATGTCGATCGGCTGAACCAAATACTCCAAACCGATACGCATCGGTTCGCCGGGCTGTCCGAGACCTACAGTCCGGCCCGCAACGCTGTCCGGCTGTACCGCGTCACCTATTCGTCCATTGTTCCAGAGCGCGGCAACAAGCCGATCACCGCAACCGGGCTCATTGCCGTTCCTGACAGGGACGGGACGTCCTTCCCGATGATTTCATACCAGCACGGAACCGCGTATGGAAAACAGGAAGTGCCCTCATTTCCGGATCAGTCCCCGGAAACCCAGCTAATGATCGCTCAGTTCGCCGGCCAAGGATACGTCCTTGTCGGCGCGGACTATTTTGGTTTGGGGGACTCCGACGAGCCCGAGGGTTATCTGGTGAAGGGCAGCCATCAGCAGGCCAGGCCACTTTCGACATGCTGGCAGCAAGCCGGGCCGTGCTTGATCATCTGAAGATTGGGAGCGCCGGACTTTTCCTAGCCGGGTGGTCGCAGGGCGGCTTCGTGACGATGGCTTTCCTGGAAAAACTCGAGAGAGCGGGCATTTCAGTGAAGGCAGCTGCCACGGCAAGTGCGCCGATCGATATCTTTGTGGCATTGAACGGCGCCCTGAACTTTCCCCGAAAGAATGATGCACCGTGGATGACGACGATCGTCATCCTGACGGCCTTCTCCTTTGAGAACTACTACGGCACTTCCTTACTCCTTACTCCTTACTCCTTACTCCTTACTCCTTACTCCTTACTCCTTACTCCCTACTCCCTACTCCCTACTCCCTACTCCCTACTCCCTACTCCCTACTCCCTTACTGCCTTACTCCCCTATGCGGCGGCGGCGGCCGCCGTCACCTTGCGGCCGAGGCCATCATGCAGGTCGAGGCAGCGCTCGAACCACTGCGCCACCACATCGCTGTCGTCGAGCAACCGGTAGGGGGAGGCGATGCGCGCCCATTGCAGCGCGCCGAAGACGATGTAGTCGGCAAACAGCGGTGATTGGCCGCCGATGAACGGCTGATAGGCGAGCGTCGAGCGCAACGGTTCCAGCGAGGCGCGGAAGGCGCCAAGGCCGGCGTCGCGCGCCGCCATGACCTCTTCCAGTCTCTTTCCGAAGCGCTGCTCGCGGTTTTGGCGGAAATAGGCGGCGTTCGCCTCGTCCTGCATGGCGTGTAGGTCCATGATCGCCGCAGTGGTGACATAGGGATGGATGGTCAGTTGCGACCAGCGTTCGATGAAGCGCGCCATCGCCTTGCCGCCGTCGCCGGAAAACAATGTCGGCCGCTCGGGATAGGCATCGTCGAGATAGAGTGCGATGGCGAAGGAATCGGCGACCACCTTCTCGCCGTCGCGGATCACCGGAACGAGCTTCGAAACGCCGCCTTCAACTGTCGGCACTTCGAGAAAACGTGTCGGCACGGTGGAGATGTCGAGCCCCTTGTGGGCGAGCGCCATCGCCGCCTTCCAGCAATGCGGGCTGAACGGACGGGCGGTATCGCGTCCGACGAGGTCATAGAGCAGAATGGTCATTGGCGGCAGCTTCCTTGCGGTCTACTAGAGCGATGTTTCGGGCAGATGCGGGTAGGCACCCGAAACGGGGTCTCGCGGGTCGGGAGAAAAAGATGAAACAGCACTTCATGATGTTTGCGGCTTACAATCAATGGGCCAATAGCCGCATCTACGATGCCGCCGCCGATCTCGATGAGGAGGAATTCCACCGCAATGTCGGGGTTTTCTTCGGCTCGATGATGGGCACGCTCAACCACCTTCTGACCGCCGACCGCATCTGGATGAGGCGCTTTACCGGCGAGGGCGACGCGCCGGCCAGGCTCGACACGATCCTGCACCGTGCCTTGCCGGGTTTGCGGCTAGCGCGCGAGGCCGAAGACAAAAGGATCATCGACTGGGTCAGGGCGTTAAGCGACAAGGCTTTGTCCGGCCGCTTCTCCTACATGACCGTCTCCGACATGCGCACCGTCTCGCAGCGATTGGCGCCGGCGCTCGATCATTTCTTCAACCACCAGACCCATCACCGCGGCCAGGCGCACGCGATCCTGACCGTTCTTGGCCGGCCTTCGGTGCCACTCGACCTGACGCTGTTCCAGAGGAGCGAAGAGGGGCGCGCCTACGCCTGATTTCGGATTATCCGGATCGAATTGACTGGAAAACCCGTCGAAGACGAACAGCATCTTCGACGGGCCATAGTCGAAAAAGGGGCCTAGCCAGTCAGGCGGCGTATCCGCCCTGGCCCCGGGCGACCGGCTTGACCGAGACCGCCGGCTGGGCGGAAGGCCAGAGAATGCCTGCCGTCACCGCGAAGGTGACCAAGGCATCGCGTGCCGCTTCGGGCGAGATCTCGCCGGCGCGTGCCGCCTCGCAGGCTTTCACGGCCGCGCCATAGCTCAGGCGTCGTCGCGATGGCGGAAACTCGGTCAGGAACTCATGCATGTCGAAGAGCGAAGCGAGCATGCGCTTATGGCCGGCGCCGACGGTAACGGCGACCGGGGTGAAGGGCATCGTGTCGTGCATTCTGGCCTCTCATATTGGGCGGAGGTGACGGCGGACGCCGCTCTCCGATCTGAATCGGACGCCCAGAAACGCGGATTGCGGCATCAGGTTCCATGTTGCCGAAATTTGGTTTTCGCCACCAAGTCCCCTGGCATGAGCGCCGTGCCGAAGAGGCGGCCTATTTCCACATGTCACGCATGCGGGCGCCAAGGTCGACGCGCACTTGCGGCTGGCGGCGCGGATCGTCCTTGACCTGGACGCTCGCCCACGATGTCTGTTCGAAGGCGCTGAGGATCGAGGCCGGGATGAAGCGGGTGCGCGAAGCGTAAACGTGACGATCGCCGCGCGCCGCCTGGCCGTGGACGAAAAAGCGCTGCGGCATGACCAGGTGCAGGCCGTCCTTGGCCCGCGTCATCGCCACGTAGAGCAGGCGGCGCTCCTCGTCGATGTCCGCCTTGCTGCCAACGGCGAGGTCGATAGGGATGCAGCCGTCGACGGTGTTGAGCACGAAGACGTTCTTCCATTCCTGGCCCTTGGCAGAATGGATGGTCGACAGGATCAGATAGTCCTCGTCGCGATGCGGCGGCCCGGCCTCGTCGCTGGTCGCATCCGGCGGATCGAGCGTCAGCTCGGTGAGGAAACGCTCGCGCGAGGCGTAGCCCGAGGCGATCTGTTCGAGCTGCAGAATATCGGCCCGGCGCGTCGTTGCGTCCTCGTGGATGCGGTCAAGATGCGGCTCATACCAGAGCCTGACCTGTTCGAGATCAACAGGCCATTTTCCCGACCCGGTGCGAAGCTGCGAGAACAGCGCGACGAAACCCGGCCAGTCGTCGGCGGCGCGTTGCGGCGGCCGGTAGCGCGCCAGCCCCATCGCTTCGTCGAGCGACGTCGCCATGGTGTCGACGATCTGCGAAGCCGCCGAAGGGCCGATGCCGGGCAAAAGCTGCAGCACGCGAAAACCGGCGACGCGGTCGCGCGGGTTTTCGGCGAAGCGCAGCACCGCCAGCACGTCCTTGACATGGGCGGCGTCGAGGAACTTCAGCCCGCCGAACTTGACGAACGGGATGTTGCGGCGTGTCAGCTCGATCTCCAGCGGCCCGCTGTGGTGCGAGGCGCGAAACAGCACGGCCTGCGCCTTCAGCGCCGTGCCGGCCTCACGCTCGGTCAGGATCGCCTGGCAGACGTAACTCGCCTGCTCGGCCTCGTCGCGAACGCTGACCAGCTTCGGCTTTTCGGTTGATCTGCGCTCCGACCAGAGGTTCTTGGTAAAGCGCTCCGAGGCCTCGCCGATCACCGCATTGGCGGCGGCCAGGATGGTCTCGGTCGAGCGGTAGTTGCGCTCCAGCATGACGATCTCGGCCGGCTGCGCGAATTGTTTGGGGAAGTCGAGGATGTTGCGCACTTCCGCCGCGCGAAACGAATAGATCGACTGCGCGTCGTCGCCGACCACCGTCAGTCCGGATCCGTCCGGCTTGAGCGCCGTGAGGATCGCGGCCTGCAGCCGGTTGGTGTCCTGGTACTCGTCGACCAGCACATGGTCGAAACGCCCACCCAGATGCGCTGATGTCTCCGGCTCGCCGGCCATCTGCGCCCAGTAGAGCAGCAGGTCGTCGTAATCGAGCACGTTCTGCGCCTGCTTGGCCTCGACATATCGGGCAAACAGCGCCTTAAGCTGTTCTGCCCAGCCGGCGCACCAGGGAAACACCGAACCGAGAATCTCGCCGAGCGGCGCCTGCGCGTTGACGGCACGCGAGTAGATCGCCAGGCATGTGCCCTTGGTTGGAAAACGGCCTTCGGTCTTCGAGAAGCCGAGTTCGTGCCGGGCGAGGTTCATCAGGTCGGCCGAATCCTCGCGGTCATGGATGGTGAAGGCCGGGTCGAGGCCGATCTCCAGCGCGTAGTCGCGCAGCAGCCTGGCGCCGATGCCGTGAAACGTGCCGGCCCAGCTCAGCGCATCGGTGATAACGGAAGCGTCACGGCCGAGTACCTCGCCGGCGATGCGCTCGACCCGCTTGGCCATTTCCGATGCGGCGCGGCGCGAAAACGTCATCAGCAGGATGCGCCTGGGATCAGCGCCCCTGACGATCAGATGCGCGACGCGATGTGCCAGCGTGCTGGTCTTGCCGGAGCCGGCGCCGGCGATCACCAGCAACGGCCCGGCGACCGCGCCGTCGCCATGCTCGACGGCAAGGCACTGCTCGGCGTTCAGCTTCGCGAGATAGGCAGGCCGGAAGGTCGAATCACGGGCAGCGAGGTTCATTGCCCATCAAGCATCGTTTCTGCTTTGTTCGCAACAGCGATGCAGCGTTTCCTCGCCCCGGCGGATGGACCTAGCGCTGGGGCTCTACGCCCATTGCCGCCGACTGCCGCGGCAACGACTTGTCGTCATCGGGAGGCGGTAGCAACAGCGGATCGAAGTCGTCGGGCACTTCGTCAATGATTTCCCTGACTATGCGGTAGGCCACGTAGATGACGGCTCCGGCTATGAGCAGACGGATCATGATTTTCTCCACTGGTATGAACCAACCGAAGAGGCCGCGTTTTGTTCCCCGCTTTCCAAAGGCCCCGAGCTCTGCCTGAGCGTGCAACCAAATCGGCACCGTCTCGTTTGCCCGGTGACAGGAGGTTGCGATGAACAAGCTATCAATCTCGCTGGCTTTGGCGGCGGCGCTGGCTGTCGCGGCTTGCGATAACAACATCCCACCGACAAAGGCCCCCGGCGCCGATCAAAACCCGCAGGTCGACCCTGCACCCAACTCGACGTCAGGCGATGATCAACCCGGCGCGCCGTCGGCGCAGTGATGGAACGCAGTAGGAAAGGTGGCCGGCGCCGCTTGGGAGGGGAGCGATGACGCCGGCCAGGCGGGTATCAGGTCCGCCGCATACCTAGAGATAGCTGAGTCTTGCCGTTGCGTCATGGGGTGATCGCGGAAGACCACCGCCTTGAACAGGCAATCAACTGACAAATGTGACAAAACTGCAATTTTCGGATGCGAGAAGTCGATGCTCGCCAGGCGCCGCGCCGTCGCAGCAGGGTCCCGGCCCAATTCAAAGCTGGCCTCTGATCCGGCGAGGCCGGCGATCGGATCAATCGTCTTCCCCACCGCGGCATTAAGCAACCGGCCGCGCCGGGCATTTTCATACCTTATGCGGCCAAGCGGCGCTCAAGGTCTTGCGAAGCGCTGACGTCCCGTGCAAAAGCGCGGCCATGCTGATCATTAACGACCTTTCGCTCCGCATGGCCGGACGCCTGCTTCTTGACCATGCCTCGCTGACCTTGCCGGCCGGCAGCAAGGCGGGGCTTGTCGGTCGCAACGGCACCGGCAAGACGACTTTGTTCAAGGCGATCACTGGCGACCTCGCCTCCGAGACCGGCTCGATCGGCCTGCCGAAGAACACGCGCATTGGCCAGGTAGCGCAGGAAGCGCCCGGCACCGAGGAACCGCTGATCGAGATCGTGCTCAAGGCCGACCTTGAACGCTCCGCACTGCTCGAGGAGGAAAAGACGGCGACCGATCCGCACCGCATCGCCGATATCCACATGCGGCTGGCCGATATCGACGCCCATTCGGCCGAGTCGCGCGCTGCCACCATCCTCGCCGGCCTCGGCTTCGACGACGCCGCCCAGCGGCGGCCGGCCTCGTCCTTCTCCGGCGGCTGGCGCATGCGGGTGGCGCTGGCGGCGGTGCTGTTTGCCGAGCCCGATCTTCTGCTGCTCGACGAGCCGACCAACTATCTCGACCTCGAAGGCACGCTATGGCTGGAAAACTACGTGTCGAAATATCCGCACACGGTGCTGCTGATCTCGCACGACCGCGACCTGCTCAACCGCGCCGTCAACTCGATCGTCCATCTCGACCAGAAGAAACTGACCTTCTGGCGCGGCGGCTACGACCAGTTCGAGCGCCAATACACCGAGCAGCGCGAATTGCAGGAGAAGGGCAGGGTCAAGCAGGAAGCCGCACGCAAGCACATGGAGTCCTTCGTCGAGCGCTTCCGCGCCAAAGCTTCCAAGGCGAGACAGGCCCAGTCGCGCATCAAGGCGCTGGAGAAGATGAAGCCGATCGCCGCAATTGTGAACGACAACGTGCGGCCGTTCTCCTTTCCCGAGCCGGTGAAGACGGTGGCCTCGCCGATCATTGCGCTCAACAACGTCAATGTCGGCTATGTCCAGGGTGAGCCGATCCTGAAGAAGATGACGCTGCGCATCGATGCTGACGATCGCATCGCGCTGCTCGGTGCCAACGGCAACGGCAAGTCGACCTTCGCCAAATTGCTGTCCGGCCGCCTGAAGCAGGAGACCGGCACCATGACGGTGGCGCCCGGCCTGAAGGTGGCGATCTTTGCCCAGCATCAGCTCGACGATCTCCGACCGAATGAAAACGCCTATGAGCATGTCCGCCGGCTGATGCCGGAAGCGCCGGAATCGAAGGTGCGCGGCCGCGTCGCCCAGTTCGGCCTGACCACCGAGAAGATGAACACCGCCGCCAAGGACCTGTCCGGCGGCGAGAAGGCGCGGCTGCTGATGGGCCTGTCGGCGTTCGAGGGGCCAAACCTGTTCATCCTCGACGAACCGACCAACCATCTCGACATCGACAGCCGTGAGTCGCTGATCCATGCGCTGAACGAATTTCCCGGCGCCGTCATCCTGATCTCGCACGACCGCCATCTGCTCGAGGCGACGGCCGACCGGCTGTGGCTGGTCAAGGACGGCACGGTCAACCCCTATGACGGCGACCTCGATGACTACAAGACGCTGGTCACCGGTGTGTCCGGCGACCGCCGCGGCAAGCGCGAGGCCGAAAAAGCCTCGAAGGCCGACCGCCGCCGCGACGCGGCAGCGCGCCGCGCCACCTTCGAGCCGCTGGCCAAGGAGATCCGCGCCACCGAAGCGCTGATGGACCGCATCCGCAAGCGCATCGATTTGATCGAGGACGAGCTCGCCAATCCGGCGGTCTATGAAAAGGACCCCTCGACGGCGACACGGCTGGCCAAGGAGCGCTCGCAGCTTGCCCAGACGCTGGCCGGCCACGAGGAAAAATGGCTGTCGATGTCGGCGGAATACGAGGAAGGCACGGCGGAGTAGCGCGACGCCCCTCTGCCTTCTCCCACAAGCGGAGAAGGGAAGGCCCATCTGGCCCTACACGCCGCCGCCATAAACGGCTAGTTTGGCCTCATGAATCGACACGCCAAGCTCAGGATCTACCATTCGGCCTGTCAGCATGATTGCCCGTCGACCTGCGCGCTCGAGGTCGAGCTGCTCGACAACAAGCGCATCGGCCGCGTCCACGGCGCCAAGGCCGATACGTATACATCAGGCGTCATCTGCGCCAAGGTCGCCCGTTACGCCGCCGCGTCCATAGTCCCGAGCGCTTGCTGAAGCCACTGGTGCGCTTGGCGTCAGCACCTGATGGCTGCTGACGGCGTCGAATGCACGTGGACACAAGGGAAGGGCGGCCTCGGTAACATTACCGTGAGCCTGTAACGTTCGCCGTCGCTGGCGCGAACAACGGACCATATCCTCATGTCCGCCATGGCGGGATTACTTGCCCGCCGACACCTTCAGGAGTCAAGAAATGCTAGACCGTCGCACCTTCCTCATCGGCCTGACCGCAATATCGGGCCTCGCCTCGGCTCCGGCGGCGCTGGCGGCCAGCCGCATGGCCTACACACAGCAGGCCTTCGAAGAGGCGCAAAAGGCAGGCAAGCCGATCCTGGTCGAGATCACCGCCAGCTGGTGTCCGATCTGCAAGGCGCAGAAGCGGGTGCTCGGCCAGTTGCTGCCTGCGCCCGAGCACGCAAACCTGGCCGTTTTCGAAGTCGATTTCGATTCCCAAAAAGAGGTTGTTCGGGCTCTTGGTGCGCGGATGCAGAGCACGCTGATCACCTTCAAGGGCGCAACGGAAGTCGGTCGGCTTGTTGGCGTGACCAAGGCGGATGCCATCAAGCAATTGCTTGATAAAACGATCTGAGCGGCGGCGATGCTACTCGGCTTCATATTTTCGTTCCTGGCCGGGGTGCTGTCGACGCTGTCGCCATGCGTGCTGCCGCTGATCCCGGTCGTGCTCGGTGCTGCCGTCAGTCAGCATCGCTATGGCCCCATCGCGCTGGCCGCAGGACTTGCCATATCCTTCACGGCCATAGGGCTTTTCGTCGCCACGATCGGGTTCTCCGTCGGGCTTGACGGCGGTGTCTTTCGCAGCGCCGCCGCAGTTCTGATGCTCGTCCTCGGCACGATATTGATCGTGCCGGCATTCCAGGCGCATATCGCGCTTGCGGCCGGTCCGGCCGGCAACTGGGTCGAGCAGCGGTTTGGCGGCTTTTCCTCCGTTGGCCTTTGGGGGCAGTTCGGCGTCGGTCTGCTGCTCGGCGCGGTGTGGAGCCCTTGCGTTGGCCCGACTCTCGGTGCCGCTTCCGTCCTTGCAGCGCAGGGCCAAGACCTTGGCCAGGTTGGGGTCACCATGGTCCTGTTTGGTCTCGGTGCTGCCGTGCCGTTGCTGATCCTCGGACTACTGTCCCGCGAGACCTTGCTGAGTTGGCGCAGCCACATCGCAGGCGCCGGCAGCGGGCTGAAGGTCGCTTTAGGCGTCTTGCTGGTGATGACCGCCGCCGCGATTCTGTCTGGGTTCGACAAGGCGTTGGAAACCGCACTCGTCAACGCTTCGCCCGAGTGGCTGACGGCGTTGACGACGCAGTTCTAACGGCTCCGCGCTGGCGGTCGCCAGATTTTCAGCTTGCCTCAGCAAGGAGAAGCAAGTTAGCGCTGCATCTGGCCCTACACGCCGCTTTCGCAACCGACTAGTCTGCTCCCATGAATCAGCACGCCAAGCTCAGGATCGGCCATTCGGCCTGTCCGCATGATTGCCCGTCGACCTGCGCGCTCGAGGTCGAGCTGCTCGACGGCAAGCGCATCGGCCGCGTCCATGGCGCCAGGGCCAACAGCTACACATCAGGCGTCATCTGCGCCAAGGTCGCCCGCTATGCCGACCGCGTCCATCATCCCGACCGCTTGCTGAAGCCGCTGATCCGCGCGGGCGCCAAGGGCGAGGGCCTTTGGAAGGAAGCGAGTTGGGAGGCCGCACTCGACCTCGTCGCCGAAAAGTTTATCGAGGCCGAGGCAAAATACGGCTCGGAGACGGTCTGGCCCTATTACTATGCCGGCACGATGGGGCTGGTGCAGCGCGACGGCATCGAGCGGCTGCGCCACGCGAAAAAGTATTCCGGCTTCTTCGGGTCGATCTGCACCAATCTGGCCTGGACCGGCTGGATGATGGGCGCCGGCGCGTTGCGCGGTCCCGACCCGCGCGAGATGGCCAAGTCCGACTGCGTGGTGGTCTGGGGCACCAATGCCGTGGTCACCCAGGTCAACGTCATGACCCACGCGATCAAGGCGCGCAAGGAACGCGGCGCAAAAATCGTCGTCATCGACGTCTACGAAAACGCGACGATGAAGCAGGCCGATCTCGGCCTGGTGCTGAAGCCCGGCACCGATGGCGCGCTGGCCTCCGCGGTGATGCATGTGCTGTTCCGTGACGGCATGGCAGACCGCGCCTATTTGGAAAAATACACCGACGACCCGCACGGTCTGGAAGCGCATCTTCAGACGAGGACGCCGCAATGGGCGGCTGATATCACCGGGCTTTCGGTCGACGAGATCGAGGCCTTCGCCCGCCTCGTCGGCACGACCAAGAAAACCTATTTCCGCCTCGGCTACGGCTTCTCGCGCCAGCGCAACGGCTCGGTCAACATGCATGCCGCCGCCTCGATCGCCGCGGTCACCGGCTGCTGGCAGTATGAGGGCGGCGGCGCCTTCCATTCCAATTCGGGCATCTTCAAGCTGAACCAGGAACTGCTGGAAGGCACGCGGATGCGCGACCCCTCGATCCGCCATCTCGACCATTCGCGCATCGGCCCGGTGCTGACCGGCGCTGAGGATGCGCTCTATGGCGGCCCGCCGGTGACCGCGCTGCTGATCCAGAACACCAATCCGGTCAATGTCGCGCCGGAGCAGCGGCTGGTGAAGCAGGGTTTTCTGCGCGACGACCTGTTTTCCTGCGTGCACGAGCAGTTCATGACCGACACCGCAAAACTCGCCGATGTCGTGCTGCCGGCGACGATGTTTTTAGAGCATGACGACATCTACAAGGGCGGCGGCAACCAGCACATCACGCTCGGGCCGAAGCTGATCGACCCGCCGGAAGGGCCGCGCAGCAACCATTTCGTCATCGAGGAACTCGGTAAAAGGCTGGGCGTTGGCGACAAGCCTGGCTTCGGCATGACCGAGCAGCAGCACATCGACATCATTTTGGGCAAGCGCGGCCTGGGTAGTTTTTCGAGCCTCAAGGAAGAGAAGTGGGTCGACTTGCAGCCGGATTTCGAGGCGGCGCATTTTATCAGCGGCTTCGGCCACGCGGACGGAAAATTCCGCTTCCGCGCCGACTGGACCGGGCAGGCGGCGCCCAACCGGCCGCCGAGAAGCATGGGCCTGTTCGGGCCGGTGGCAAGCCTGCCGGAATTTCCCGACCACGTCGACCTGATCGAGGTGGCGGATGCGGCGCATCCGTTCAGGCTGACCACCTCGCCGGCGCGCAATTTCCTCAACTCGACTTTTTCGGAGACGCCGGTGTCGAAGGCCAAGGAGGGCCGGCCGGAACTGCTTTTGCATCCGGACGATGCGGCAGCCTATGGGCTGGCCAATGGCGACCGCGTCGAGATCGGCAATGCGCGCGGCGAAGTCGTGCTGCACGCAAGATTGTTCGACGGCGTCAAGCGCGGCGTCGTGGTCGCCGAAGGCATCTGGCCCAACAGCGCCCACGAGCGCGGCGAGGGCATCAACGTCCTGACCGGCGCCGATGCGCCGGCGCCCTATGGCGGTGCTGCGTTCCACGACAACAAGGTCTGGCTGCGCGCGGCGAAGTGAGGCCTCGGAACGATATATCCAACCAGCCGTTTTTGCGTGGCGGTGGAGACATGGTGATGGCAGAAGTGTTGGCAGCGCCGGACCCCATTGGAAGAACGCTTTCGCCCGGCGAACTCGTAACCACGATGTCGCACTTTCATCGCGCCGAGATTCTGCGCATGACGGGGTGGCGCGATCGCCTGGACCGGACGAGTAATTGGGCGATAACGGTCGTTGCGGCGATGTTGTCCATCTCGCTTTCGACAGCCAGCGCGCATCACGGCGTGCTGCTTTTTGCCATGCTGCTTGTCCTGTTGCTGCTGTGGATAGAAGCGCGGCGATATCGCTTCTTCGACGTTTACCGGGCCCGCGTGCGGCAGTTCGAACGGCACTATTTCGCGCAGATATTCTCGCCGCAGCCGGACTTCGCGTCCGATTGGCTGTTGGTCGTCGGCGAAAGCCTGCGCACTCCAAAATTCCTCATTTCGCAACGAGCGGCGTTGGCGCGCCGTCTGCGTCGAAACTACATCCACATGCTGCTGATCCTGCTGCTGGCCTGGATCCTGAAACTGTCGACCCCCAGTCTTCTAACCGAAGGTGTCCGCATCGACTTTGTCAGCTCGGTGCGCGAGGCCGTTGCCGGCGCTGCTCTGGGGCCCATTCCCGGCTTGGTCATCGTCGTGCTGGTCGCCGCCTTCTATGCCGGCCTGCTGGTCACGGCGTTCCTGACCGCTGGCGACGAGGGCGAACTCTCCTTTGGTGACGTGCACGTCTAGAGCGGCAGCGCAAAACCGGCGGATCTGCGATTTCATTTGTGCAGGAAATCGAACCGATCGGTTCGTTTTTGTTGACGCATTGTGTAAGATAGAGTGAACGTCGGCTCAGCAAATGGCCAGGCCGCGCGGCAGACGTATTCGCCTAAAGCATTGAGAAGAAGTTCAAAGATTGTGGCGAAGGAAGCCTTTTAGCGGATTTCAAGCACCCGGTTCAGGGCGTGGCCGGAACATCTTTGTGATTGGAAACTGCTGCATGGCCAACCCACCTCGGGGTGGTCCGAGCGACGCGAAATCCTCCCAAGGCACGCCACGAGACGGACAACAATACTGAAAGTATGAAAGTACTGGAGTACCTGAAATGACCAAGATTGCTCTCACCGCTGCCGCCATCCTCATTGCCACGGGCAGCGCCTTTGCCGGCAGCGACCATTATGGTTCGGACGGCGTCAACCAGCCGGCCGCGCCTGTTGGCAATGCGCCTGTTGTCGATAATATGTTCACGGGTTCGATCCGCAAGCCGTTTACGGCCGAGCACAATACCGTCAATACCAACGCGACGATCCAGCCCGGCACGACTGAACCGGTCGTGCCTCAGTCCGGCCGGGGCAACTGGGGCCGCTAAATCCTCAAGCTTCGGAACTCAAAGAGCGGCGGGCTTGGCCCGCCGTTCCTGCTTTTGTATATCAAGTCACAGCCCTCGTTTAGCGCAGGTCCTTCGGCCAAACGCAGTGTGTCAACCGCGCATCGCCGAGGGCCAGCCGTGCCCAGTCACCGTCGAAAACGAAGCGGGCCAGGGCTGCCGTCGGGAATTTCTCTTCAAGCTTTTTGAGTGCCGCGGCATCCGATCCGGCGCCCGCAAGCCGGCGCGCGAATTCCTCCAGGCCGGGATTATGGCCAATCACCAAAAGGCTGCTTGTTGCCGCTTTTGCCTGCCGTACCTTGGCGAGAATGTCTGCCGCACCGGCCTCGTAGAGCGCCTGGACAAATTTGGCCGGCGTTTTCGCCGGCAATTCCGCCGAGACCAGCCGCCATGTGTCGCGGGTGCGCAACGCGGGCGATACCAGCGCCAGGTCCGGCAGCCAGCCCTGCCTGGCCAGTTCGCGCCCGACCAGCGGCGCGGCCTTCAGCCCGCGCCCGGAAAGCGGCCGGTCGAAGTCAATAAGGTCAGGATCGTCCCAACTCGACTTGGCATGACGCAGAAGAAGGAGTTGTTTCATGAGTTCAATTTAAGACCAAGGAATGTCGGGCTGAAAGTCTTTCCCATATCCGCCGCCATGTTTTGTGCCCATGGCGGTATCAAAGGTCGCCCAAAGCGCACCAAAGATGAACAAACCTACGCGCCGTTCATCCTTATCCCACTTGACCGAAATGTCTGCTTCAGTAATGGCCCAATCGCCCGATCGAATGTGAATTGCATCGATGACGGAACCCACTCGCCCGTCCTCGACTCGATACAGATAGAAGTACGCCGTGGCATTCGTTGGATTGTCTGCCTCATCATACTCGAAGGCACCGGCCAGATCACCTTTTGCCCGCATAGCGCTGTCGAAGAGATCCATTTGCCTGTCTGCATCTGTCAAAATAATGTTGAGACGTCGCGTGCGCCATGCGCGACGCGAACGACTTCGACGCGCTGTTCGGCAAGGCGATAAAGCACGAGATAATTGCCGATCGTCAATGCTCGCACTTCGGCACCGATGTCGGGTCTCTGGCGACCGGATTGCGGGAATGTCTCCAATTGCAGGATGCGCGCCGCAATCGCGTCCAGAAAGCGATCCGCGGCAAGCTCCGCCGCAATGCCAAACCAGATGTCGATCAGATCGTCTTCGGCGGCCGGGCTGCGGACAATGAGGATGTCAGCCACGCCGTGGTGTTTTTTTGGCAGCGTCGCTGAACCGGCTGTGCGCCTTCAGCTTGATCTCCTCGATGTCGAAAGGCGCGAAGAGGCCGCTCTCCAGCCCTTCCGTCCAGGCTTTCCGCAGCCGCTGCGCTTCCGCATCGCGCAAGGGCTGGCGAAGGCGCCATTCGCGGAGAGCCTCGCGGATCACTTCGCTTGCCGAACCGTATTGCCCGCTGGCCGCCGCGCTCTTGACCATGTCCAGCAGTTCCGGGGAAAGCGCCACGCTGACTTTTTCGACTGTCGCCATCAAACTGTCTCCTTGCCAAGATGGTGGCAATAATTGCCACCATCTTCAAGGATGGGCCTCAGGGCGTGATGCGCGCCAGATGCTCGAGGTCGGTCTCCTCGCGCAGCGGATCGGGGGCCATCACCACGGAGGTGCTGTTGTCGGCATCGTCGGCGAAGTGGGCCAGCACGGTGCGACCGCCTTCCATTCGCGCCTTGCCTTCGGCGACCAGCCCGAGCGCCAGCGGATAAAGCCGGTGCTCGGCCTTCAACACGCGCGCGGCGAGCGTATCCTCATTGTCGCCGACCATCACCGGCACAGCGGCCTGGGCGATGATCGGGCCGTCATCCATGTCCAGCGTGACGAAATGCACCGTGCAGCCATGGATGCGGATGCCCGCGCGGATAGCTCGCGCATGCGTATCCAGCCCCTTGAAGGCCGGCAACAGGGCAGGGTGGATATTGATCATCCGTCCCAGCCATTTCTCGACGAAGCGCGCGCCGAGGATGCGCATGTAACCGGCCAGCGCCACGAACTCGGCGCCGAACGAGACAAGTGCGGCGTCGATCGCCCCGTCATGCGCTTCCTTGCTGCTATAGTCCGCCCGCGAAATCACCTTGGTGGCGATGCCGCGCGCCGCCGCGATACCGAGACCGGCGGCATTGGCCCGGTCGGAAATGACGCCGACGATCTCGGCCGGATAGTCCGGGTTGCTGGCCGCGGCAATCAGCGCCGTCATGTTGGAGCCGCGTCCCGAAATCAGCACCACGGTGCGTTTGCGCGCGCTCATAGGCCGATCGAGCCCCGATAGATCACGCCGGCGTTGCGGCGCGGCACGATGCGGCCGATCGGCGTCACGCTCTCACCGGCCTCCTGCAGCACGGCCGCGACCTGTGCCGCCTGGCCGGAGGCGACGGCGAGGATCATGCCGACGCCGCAGTTGAAGGTGCGCATCATCTCTTCGGGCGCCACGCCGCCGGTCTTCGCCAGCCATGAGAACACCGCCGGCACTTCGATGGCGTCGAGGTCGAGCTCGGCGGAAAAATCCTTCGGCAGGACGCGCGGGATATTTTCCGGGAAACCGCCGCCGGTGATATGGGCCAGCGCCTTGATGCCATGCGTGTTACGGATCGCCTTGAGGATCGACTTGACGTAGATGCGGGTCGGCTCGAGCAGCGCCTCGGCCAGCGTGGCTTCATCGTTGAAGGGCGCTGGATCGGTCCACGCAAGGCCGCTGGTGGCGACGATGCGGCGGACCAGCGAAAAGCCATTTGAATGCAGCCCCGACGAGGCCAGTCCCAACAGCACGTCGCCCTCGACGATGTCGTCGGTCGGCAGCAGTTGGCCGCGTTCGGCCGCGCCCACGGCAAAGCCGGCAAGGTCGTAGTCGTTGCCGTGATACATGCCGGGCATTTCCGCCGTCTCGCCGCCGATCAGCGCGCATCCGGCCTGCCGGCAGCCCTCGGCGATGCCGCCGACGATCGCCGCACCCTGGTCGGGGTCGAGCTTGCCGGTGGCGAAATAGTCGAGGAAGAACAATGGCTCTGCGCCCTGCACGACGATGTCGTTGACGCACATGGCGACGAGGTCGATGCCGATCGTGTCGTGCTTGCCGGCATCGATGGCGATCTTCAGCTTGGTGCCGACGCCGTCATTGGCGGCGACCAGCACCGGGTCGATGAAGCCGGCGGCCTTGAGGTCGAACAGGCCGCCAAAGCCGCCGATCTCGCCATCGGCGCCCGGCCGGCGCGTCGCGCGCACCAGCGGCTTGATCTTCTCGACCATGAGATTGCCGGCATCGATGTCGACACCCGCCTCGGCATAGGTGAGCCCGTTCTTGCGCTTGCTCATCACTCTTTCCTGCTTTCCGGGGCTCTTCGCATGAACGGCTGCGCCTCGCAAGGATAACGGCTGGCTCAGGCACTTTCGGCATCACAAAAGAGTGGACAGAGGCTTCAGGCAAATCTCCAACATTGGCGATTGGCGAAAGCCTTGAACACAGCCAATCTCTCCTCCACAAGGGGCGAGATTGGCAGCTTCTGCGTCGCTCTCACTTGCCCTACCCTCACATCTCCATCATGTATCATCAAAACAGAAGCGACGGGATATGCGTTTGACCATCCCCAACATGATCACGATCATGCGTTTCGTGCTGGTGCCGGGCGTGGTGCTGGCCATGCTGCAGGCGCGCTGGGACTGGGCTTTCGCCGGCTTCCTGATTGCGGGCATTTCCGACGGCGTCGACGGTTTCATTGCCCGCCATTTCAATCAGTTTTCCCAGCTTGGCGCCTATCTCGATCCGATGGCCGACAAATTGCTGCTGGTCTCGGTGTTCGTGGTGCTGGGCTTCATCGGTGAATTGCCGCTGTGGCTGGTCGTCACCATGGTGTCGCGCGATGCACTGATCGTCTGCGCCGTCGTTCTGTCCACCGTCATGACCCACCCGGTCGAGATGAAGCCGCTGTTCGTGTCGAAGGCCAACACCGCCATCCAGATCGGGCTGGCGGCGGTGGTGCTGGGCGAACTTGCCCTCGCCATCAATCTCGACCCGCTCAGGCCGGTACTCATATTGCTGTCCGGGGTCTTGACCGTGGCTTCGGCCGCGGCCTATCTCGTGGCTTGGCTGAGGCATATGAGCGGCTATGGCGAAGGCTCCACACCGGACACCTGACCAGGACATCGACGCGGCAGCCGAGGCTGCGGCCGCCGATGCTGCCGCGTCCGGCGTGTTTCGCCGCCAAATCCGCTTCTGGCTGATCAGCGCCATCATCCTCGCGATCTTCCTCTATGTCTTCAGCGGCATCCTGCTGCCGTTCGTCGCCGGCATGGTGCTAGCCTACTTCCTCGACCCGGTCGCCGACCGGCTGCAGCGGCTCGGCCTGTCCAGGCTGATGGCGACGATTGTCATCCTGTTTGCCTTCATCGTCGTTCTGGTGCTGGCCTTCGTCATCCTCATTCCGGTGCTGGCTTCGCAGATGGCCGATTTCGCCAGCAAGCTGCCGGAATACCTGACCCGGCTGCAGAGCCTGATCACCAGCTTCGATCCGAGATGGCTGGAAGAGCAATTCGGCGTCGACGCCAATGGCCTGCGCGAAGGGTTGAACTCGCTGCTGACCTCCGGCTTCGGCCTCCTGACCACGGTGTTCACCTCGATCTGGAGCTCCGGCGTGGCGCTGGTGTCGGTGGTCAGCCTGTTCGTCGTCACGCCCGTCGTCGCCTTCTACATGCTGCTCGACTGGGACCGCATGGTGGCGATTGTCGACAGCTGGGTGCCGCGCGACTATGTCCAGACCGTCAGGGCAATCGCCAACGACATCAACACCGCCACCGCCGGCTTTGTGCGCGGCCAGGGCACGCTGTGCCTGGTACTGGGCGCCATGTACGCCACCGGCCTGACCTTGACCGGCCTGAATTTCGGCATCCTCATCGGCCTGTTCGCCGGGCTGATCTCCTTTATTCCCTATGTCGGCTCGCTGACCGGGCTGGTGCTGGCCGTCGGCGTCGCCTTCGTCCAGTTCTGGCCGGACTGGACCATGGTCGCGGCGGTGGCCGGCGTGTTCTTCGTCGGCCAGTTCATCGAGGGCAACATCCTGCAGCCGAGGCTGGTCGGAAAAAGCGTCGGCCTGCATCCGGTGTGGCTGATGTTTTCGCTGTTTGCCTTCGGCGCGCTGTTCGGCTTCGTCGGCTTGCTGATCGCCGTGCCGGCCTCGGCCGCCGTTGCCGTTCTGGTGCGTTTTGCCATCGCTCGATACCTGGAGTCGCCGCTCTACAAGGGCCACAACACCGAACCTGTCCCGCCGCTGCCGGCGCGTCGCCGCGGGAGCGGTGGACCGCGCAGTTGAGCCAGATGCCGGACAACAACAAGATCGACCCGCCGCGCCAGTTGCCGCTCGATCTCGGCCACGGCACCGGCTATTCGCGCGACGAACTCGTCGTCTCCGGCACCAACAGCCAAGCGGTGGCGCTGGTCGATCGCTGGCCGGACTGGCCGTCGCCGGTGGTCGTGCTCGCCGGTCCGGCTGGTTCTGGAAAAACCCACCTGGCCTCGATCTGGCGCGCCCGCGCCGGCGCAGTGAAGGTCGACGCCGGGCGGATCGGCGACTGCATGGCCAGCCTCGGCGCGCGGCCGGCACTGATCGACGATGTCGATGCCGGTCCGGTCGATGAAGAGGGGCTGTTCCATCTGATCAACGCGGTGCGCGGGGCCGGCTCGACCTTGCTGCTGACCGCGCGGCGTTTTCCGTCCGCCTGGGGCGTCAGTCTTCCGGACCTCGCTTCGCGGCTGAAGGCGGCGGCGACAGTCGAGATCCATGAGCCCGACGATCTCTTGCTGGCCGGCGTCATCACCAAACTGTTCGCCGACCGCCAGGTCGAAGTCGAGCCGCATGTCGTGCAATATCTGGTGCGCCGCATCGAGCGCTCGCTGGCAACCGCGATGCGGGTGGTGGAGCGGCTGGATCGCACCGCGCTCGAGCGCAAGACGCCGATCACGAGGGCGCTCGCCGCCGAAACCGTCAGCGCCATGGATGAGGGGCAGGGCGAGTTTGAGATTTAGACTGCAGTGGGCTTTGGCGTGCTGCCTCGGAGGGCTGCAGGCTCTTCCACTTTCGCCGCAACTTCATTTAAAGTCGCTATCAGCCTGTTGATTTGCGACAGGGCGGTGGTCATCTCTGGACCGTATCGCGTCACTAAATATTCTCGGTTTCCAGTAAGTTGGGACAGATGGTGTGCCGTGCGTTCCGCAGGACCAGCCCCGAGGCGATCGCCTTTGCGGTACGTGTCGCAAAATCGTGCTGCAGACCACGCAACGCCTTATGATCAGAACCAGTCAGGAGGAGATGGGCATTGAGGTAGAGTTCGATTGCGTGAAGGGCGGTGAAACGGCAGGGCACCAGGGAAAGCGCGTTACCCTTGCGTCGATGTTCCAGCAGGCGGATCGCTGCATTTCTGAATTCGCTTGCGAGTCCCAGTACCTGTTCGGCTGTTGCTTCTTCACCAGGGTAGGAAGCATTCATTCTACTTGCCCCGCCTCACATCGGCGTCCCGCCGTTCCCGCAGGATGACACGACGCCGGACGCTACGTCAAAGTCGAAACACCGATTGGTCGAACGCGGAAAATGACCACCCCTGCCGGTGTTCCATTTCGGGAAACGAAGACTGGCATCTGTCTTGCAACGTCAGTCTTGCCGGCTAACCCCGGTCCTGATTGCGTATCAAATCAGGTTGTAGGCTCGCCGGGAGATGAGGCGGTTGGGGTTCTCTTCCCGGCGAGCTTGCCTTCAATGAGGGGTCGGTAGTCGCGCGTACGGCACTGGCAACCGCGCTCACGGATAAACGTAGTCCCGCGCCGTCTTTGGCTGTTATAATGGACCGTGAACGGGCTATTTTCCTCGTAAATATGGACCAGAGGATGGTCCATAGAAGAGGGGCCGATGCAGGTATCCGTTACAGACGCCAAGGGACAGCTGACAGAATTGGTGCGTCGTGCCGAGGCAGGTGACGAAGTCATTCTGACCCGTCACGGTCATGCGGCCGTGCGCCTGGTTGCCATCAAGGCGATGCCGGACAGGAAAAGCTGCCGGGCATTGCTGGAGGCGATGCGGGCATCCGGCGCCGAAAAGGCAAAGGCCGGGCCATCCGCCGCGCGAAGCCAGGATTTCCTCTACGGCGCTGATGACTTTTCGAAGACCGATATCGAAAGCGTTCTTTAAGGTGCGATCCTGGATTAGGTCAGGGAACGGATGCCGGTTGGATCAACCTACGGCCGGAGCCCCCCGATAGTGTACCCACCATCGACAGTGATCTCTTGCCCCGTGACGAAGTTTGCATCGTCTGAAAGCAACCAAGCAACTGTACCTGCGATATCTTCTGATACGCCGTTACGGCGGAGGGGCGTGTGGGCGGCTAGGCGCTTGGCAAAAACAGGGCCTATGACATCATCCGCCATCGGGGTCAGAATGATACCCGGATTGATGGCATTGATCCGGATGTTCCGAGGGCCTTGCTCGACCGCGAACGTACGCATCATGGCAAGCAATGCGCCCTTTGTACTCGCGTAAGCCCCGGCCCCCGGCATCACTGCGCCCGCCGTCCAGGAGGCGTTGATGAGTATGCTGCCGCCTTCCAGAAACGGCAGGCAATGCTTGATCGTAAAG
Organism: Mesorhizobium sp. WSM4841; assembly: GCF_055811515.1. NCBI lineage: Bacteria > Pseudomonadati > Pseudomonadota > Alphaproteobacteria > Hyphomicrobiales > Phyllobacteriaceae > Mesorhizobium > Mesorhizobium sp. WSM4841. The sequence continues at coordinate 3,896 of NZ_JBVVQC010000013.1, read as the reverse complement.
AACGTCCCCCGAAGGTTGGTGCCGATCAACACGTCGAAATCATCCGCGTCGGTCACTGCCAATGGTTTGAAGTCGCCCAAAATTCCGGCATTGGCGAATACGGCATCCAGTCTCCCGAAGCGTTCAATTGTCATCCCTACAGTCGCCGCGACTGCATCGTTGTCAGCAATATCGCAAGCAATCGCGACTGCGTTGCCGCCTGCTGCCTCGATGTCCGACTGCAATTGGCTGATCGGATCGTAACGGCGTCCGACAAGGGCAATCTGTGCACCTTCGTCAGCCAGCCGAAGGGCAGCGGCCCGCCCCATACCCGTTCCCGCACCCGTAACTAGAACCGTTTTGCCCATGAATCTGGTTTGTGCCATGTCTTTGTTCCTTCGGTGAATTGCAACATGGCAGCTGTAATTCCTGTGCTATCTCATGATAATTCGGCAAAAAGCTTATTCATTTGAAAGCAGAAGTATCGAATGGCTCTTTTTCGCTCCATGCAGGTTTTTGTGGCGACGGTCCAAGAGGGCTCAATGAGCGCTGCTTCGGCAAAACTCGGCATATCGCCAGCGATGGTGGGGCAACATGTGGCCGCGCTGGAGGAGCGGCTCGGCACACGCCTTCTGAATAGGACCACCCGCCGTCAGAGCTTGACGGATTTTGGCACGAGCTATGTCGAGCAGTGCCGGGACATCCTGGATCGTGTGGCTGTTGCGGATCAGGACGCAGAGGCATCTCAGACGATACCTCGCGGGCAACTGAGGATCACAGCGCCGACGACTTTTGGGACGGAGGTTTTAATGCCAGCTTTGCAGCGTTATCGCGACATTGCCCCTGACGTGACGCTGGATATCACGTTGACCGACCGCAATGTCGATATCGTGGAAGAAGGCTTCGACATCGCGTTTCGCATTGGAGCGTTGCCGGATAGCCGCCTTATTGCTCGTCACCTTGCTCCCTATCGAATGATGATTTGTGCTGCACCGGATTACCTTGCCCGCATGGGCACCCCGGATCATCCTCGCGAGCTTTCCGTCCACGAAGCCATCGGCTTTACCCCTGCAGCCCGGTCGCCCTGGAGGCTATCGAAAGGCAAGGATCTGGTCGAAGTCGCTCCCAAAATCTCGATCACCGTCAATAGTGGTCAGGCTGTCCGCATGGCTGCGCGTGCTGGGTTGGGCGTGATTATGCAACCATCCATACTGCTGACTTCGGATATACGCGCTGGCCTTCTCGTCCGGCTTTTCCCGGATTGGCACCTGAATGAACGGCCCATGTCTCTCATCTACCACCGTGACCGACGCATGGCGCCACGCCTAAGCAGCATCATTTCGTTTGCCACTGCAGAATTTGGCGCTCAGGTTGAGGGACAGGCAAATCGTCTCGTCGAAAGCGCTCGTTAAACATGGGTTGTCTGCGCCAGATGCGCGCGACAATGCTACGAGGTCGACGCTCCCGCCTATGAGCTCTCCCACGAGATAATGTCGGCGATAGATTTTGACCGAGAGCCATTCCACCCGCAGCCTGTGCATCGGCCGTTTTCGAACTGATGTTCGCAGGCGGGCATCCATAGAGATGAAACGCGCATTCAGCACAAAGGCTGGTCATTGCGCTGCTTTCGACGAAATATGTGCTGCCGCATTCGTCGCAACTCGTGATTGATCGGTCAGTCATTGGCTCACCCGCGCTTCCGTTTCAGTCCGATCGCCTCGCGCAGCCGTCGGGTAGTGCCGCCACTGCCGCCACGTTCAGATCCCACCGTCCGGCGGCGCCGCCCGTTCCACGCCGAAGCGCCTGCGGTAATCGCCGGGCACCAGGCCGGTTATCCTGGCGAAAACTTTGCGGAAGGAGCCAGGATCGTCATAGCCGACATCCCAGGCGATCTGGTCTATGGATCGGGTCGTCGCTTCCAGCATCTCACGCGCTTTGCCGACGCGCAGGTGCTGGCAATACTCGGTCGGCTTGAGGCCGGTGGCGTTGCGAAAGCGGCGCAAAAAGGTCCGCTCCTCCAAGGCCGCATGCTCCGCCATGGTGGCAAGCGTCACATCGCGCGCGCCTCTCGCCTGGAGCCAGTGCTGCACTTTGAGGATAGCTTCGTCGCGATGGCTCAGCCTGGGAGCAAAGGGGCTATAGAAGCGTTGCTCGCGCCCCGGCGGGTCCACCAGCATGAAGCGGGCGGTTTCTATCATCACGGTCGGCCCGAGCACCCTGTCGACGAGCTTCAGGCCGAGATCGGTCCAGGCCATGTAGCCGCCGGCGGTGATGATGTCGCCATCGTCGATGACCAGCTTGTCGGCATCCAGCACGATGTCGGGGAAGCGTATCGCCAGCGCGTCGCGATAGGCCCAGTGCGTGGTCGCCGCACGACCCGACAACAGACCGGTCTCGGCAAGCACGAAGGCGCCGGCGCAGACCGAGCCGAGCGTCGCGCCCGCCGCATGGCGGGCCCTGAGCCAGTCGGCATAGGGCGCGGCCGCCTCGCGCGGAATCGGATCACCCAGGGTCGGAGGCAAGATGACCATGGCAGGTCCGTGGCCGGGGCCGGGCTCGCTGTCGAAGGTGCGGATGACGGTTTGGCTCGCCTCTTGCAACTGCCAATGGCTGACACGAAGTCTCAGCACGTCCGGCGACCGTTCGGCAGCCAGCCGGTTGGCCAGCTGGAAGAGATCGGTCAGCCCAAGAACGGCCGCTCCCTGAACGCCAGGATATACAACGAGGCCGATTTCGACCGGATCACGCGCCGCAATCATTTGTCAGTTTTGCCATGTACAATGTCTGTTTTGCCAATCCTCACCATGACTCCGTTGCAATAGCTTGTCCACAGAAGGAACGAACCTTCCCCCGCCCATCCAGCCAACCACATCACGGAGTACGACGATGAGCACATTCACCACCAAGGACGGCACCGAGATCTTCTACAAGGATTGGGGCACAGGGCAGCCAATCGTGTTCCATCACGGCTGGCCGCTCAGCGCCGACGACTGGGACAACCAGATGCTGTTCTTCCTCGACAAGGGCTATCGCGTGATCGCGCATGACCGGCGCGGGCACGGTCGCTCGACACAGACGGCAACCGGTAACGAGATGGACACCTATGCCGCCGATCTCGCGGCTCTGGTCGCTCACCTTGATCTCAAGAACGCCGTCCATATCGGCCACTCGACCGGCGGCGGCGAGGTGGCGCGTTACGTTGCCCGCTACGGTGGCGAGGGACGCGTCGCCAAGGCGGTGCTGATCGGCGCGGTGCCGCCGATCATGCTCAAGACCGACAGTAACCCCGGCGGCCTGCCGATCGAGGTCTTCGACGGCTTCCGTGCCGCTTTGGTCGCCAACCGCGCCCAGTTCTACAGGGATGTGCCGGCCGGCCCGTTCTACGGCTTCAATCGCGAGGGCGCCAAGGTCTCGCAAGGGGCTGTCGACAACTGGTGGCGCCAGGGCATGATGGGCGGAGCCAAGGCCCATTACGACTGCATCGAGGCTTTTTCCGAGACCGACTTTACGGAGGACCTGAAGAAGCTCGACGTGCCTGTCCTGATCATGCACGGCGATGACGACCAGATCGTGCCGATTGCCGACTCCGCTCTGCTTGCAGCCAAGCTGGTGAAGCACGGCACGCTCAAGGTCTACAAGGGCCTTCCGCACGGCATGTGCACCACCCACCCGGAGATCATCAATCCGGATCTCCTGGCGTTCATCCAAGGCTGACGCCTCGCAGCTTCAGGCGGGCACGCCCGGAAATACGGGCCGCCCGTCGGTCGCTGGGGTGCTTCGTCCGTCGCAGATGCTGTCCGGCGCAGCTGCGCCGGCACGGCTGCTGCTCGTCGCGGTGTGTGAGCGACCCGAGACATAGGTGACGTTTTGTACCGGACACATGGGTAACACTTTTGGCTTTTGGCCGGAGGTGTTGA